>NZ_JBEXXE010000023.1:32837-181348 GCF_040630255.1 Streptomyces sp. NPDC005820 | reverse complement strand
TGAGACTTCGAACACCTCCCTCAACGGCACGGGAGCCTTGTGCGTTGTGGCCACAGCTCCTGTCACCCGATCGGTGGCCACTCTGAAAGACCTCACTGACTGACCACCTGGCATCTCAGCCCGGCGGGCCCCTTGCAACCATGCTCTCCACTCCATGGCGGCTCTGCCTGACCGCTACCGGTTACCACTACGACGGCGATCCTGCCGAACTCCTCTCCCTGTCCGACGCCGACGCCCTGGACCGCCACCTCCTGGCCCGCTACATTCCCGCCGCCATCCGCGCCACCCCCAACCCCCGCAGCTACACGCCACAGGACGTCCACCGCTGGCTCCACCACCTCGCCACCCACCTCGACCCCACCGGCACTCTCCACGCCACAACCCCCGCCAGCGCGGAAGCCACCGACCTCGTGTTGCACGAACTGTGGCCTCTCGCCGGACGCACACGCGTCCGCATCACCGACGCGCTCCTGACCACCCTCCTGACCACCCTCCCCTTCACCTGGACAGCTCCCCAGTGGGTGACAGACGTACTGGCTCCCATGGCTGGCGCATTTGCCGTCCTGGCTGGGGTGGCGGCTATCGGCACCAACAGGCCCAGGAGCGTGGGAAACCCGCTCAGAGCCCAGAATGGCGCGGAGCGCTCGCAGTCGGGGTTGCGTTTGGATGCGCGGCCTGGCTCGAAGCCGGACACAGGCTTGGGGTCGTGATCGCCCCCCGTGTGCGGGCTCGCAGTCGGCGTCGCGACTGGTTTCGCAGGCTTGATTCAGCGGGAACCAGGCGCGAGTCTCGGACCAGGGGATGTCATCAGAAACGACGCCTTGGCCGGGCTTGTGCTCGGGGTCGCAGCCGGATTCGCAGGTGGGTTGGCGTGCGGGCTCCTGCGCGGGTTCCTGACCGGATTCCTGACCGGGTTCGTGGTCGGGTTCACAGTCGGGTTCACGTCCGGACTCCCGATAGGACTCGCGATCGGGCTCGCGTACGGCGCGGAGGCTTCGCGCCGGTATGCGGTACTCCTGCTGTGCTCTCGCGGCCGTCTACCCTTCCGGCTCGGCCTGTTCCTGGACTGGGCCGTCACTGCCGGGCTCCTGCGCTACAGCGGGCCCTCCTACCAGTACCGCCACCGTGAACTCCAACACTGGCTACGCCAGCACTCCGGAGGTTAACCCTGAGTCGTGGACACCGTTTGCTATGCGGCAGCGGTCAGCGCAACCGTTCGTTTTTCGAAGGCGATCGGGCTGACCTGGCCGATCGCTGAACGCCTTCTCCTGGTGTTGTAGCGGGTGATCCAGCGGAAGACTGCGAGGCGGGCCTCACATACTCCTGGCCAGCGTTTCCGGCCTTGTGGTGTCTCCCTTTTCAGGGCCGCGTTGAGACTTTCCGCGGCGGCGTTGTCCGCGCTTGACCCGACCGCTCCGCGAGAGCGGGTCACGCGGAGTTCGCGGCGCGCCTTCGCGAAGTCCTCAGAGGCGTACTGGGCTCTGTTGTCGCTGTGGAAGACCGCCCCGGCCAGGTCACCGCCGCGGGTGCGGGCAGCGGCTTCGAGGGCGTCGGTGACCAGCTCGGTGCGCATGTGATCGGCGATCGCCCAACCTGCCAGGCGCTTCGAACAGAGGTCCAACACCGTGGCCGGACAAAGTAATTGACCGTCGCCGACGGGCACGTAGGTGATGTCGCCGACGTACTTGGTGTTGGGTTCACTCGCGATGAAGTCGCGCTGCAGGAGGTCGGGGACCCGGGCCGCGTCCGGGGCGGGCACCGTGGTGGTGACCTTCTTGCGCAGGTGCACACCGACGATGCCGGCCTCGCGCATCACGCGCTCGACGCACTTGTGGTTGACCCGTCGGCCCTCGGCCCTCGGCCCGCAGCTCCGCGGTGACGCGCGGGGAACCGTAGGTGCCGTCCCACTCGGTGTGGATCTCGCGGATCCTCCCGGTCAGCTCGGCATCGGAGAGGGCCCGCCCGGCGCGGGCGCCGGCGGTAGCCCGTCACCGGTAGTAGCCGGAGCGGGAGACTTCCACGACCCGGCACAGCCGCTTCACCCCGAAGGCGTCGCGATGATTATCGACGAACTGGAAGCGGCTCACCAGTTGGTCTCGCCCGCGAAATACTTGGCCGCCCGGCGCAGGATCTCGCGCTCCAGTTGCAGCTCGCGCACCTGCCGACGCAGGGCGGCGGTCTCGGCGTCCTTAGCCGTCTCCGCCCCCGAGGACGGCGTTTCGGAGTCCTCGGCAGCCTTTATCCACAGGCGCAGCCTCTCGTGGTTCACACCCGGATCCCTGGCCACGGCCGCCACCGGCCGCCCCGGGCTGGCGCGGTACAGCGCGACGCCGTCGGCCCGGAACTCAGCCGAGTACTTGTAGGTCCCCAACGGGAACTCCTGATCTCTGGAACTTCATAGATCCAGTGTCCAGGGTGTCCACGACCAGGGGGAAACCTCCCTCCCAACCCCCGCTCGCCCCTGACAAGACACACGCGTTGTGCCATGAACTGAGAGTTCCGCAGGAAGGCTCCGACGCGGCGCCCTTCCCGACGACAGCGTCATCCACCCCACCGAACGACGGTGCTTCGAAGAGGGACAGGGACGTGACGCAACTTCTCGCCTGCGGATCTTTGACCTGCGCAGTCAATCTTCGGTGGCACGCACTCCTCGTCGATCAATGTTCGATAGCGCACCCTCAAGTCCGGCGTCATCGGACACAGGCGTCGGCCCAGCGAAGACAGCCGAGTTGCCCAATGCTCAAAAATCAAACTGAGGACAGATTTTGAACACATGTCGGAAATAGATGGTTTGCGCACCTCCTGCACCTTCGGCTAGTGTCCAGGCTCTCCGGACGAGATGTCCGGAGAATCTGGACGGCAGGGTCGGTGCATGACCGCGGATTGCTTCATGCGGACCAGCCGTGCATGCCTCCTGGGCTGGGCAACCCCCGACCGGCCCAGGAGGCGGCTCTCCGTCCGGGCCTCCGCGGCGCGACCCGACCGGCGCCTGCTGCTCATTGTCGGCGGGTCGCGCCAGCGGAGGCGAGACACAGCTGGAGGGGCGAGTGCTTGTCCCTCCGACAACGAAATGAAAGGCGTTTCTGATGAACATGGACCAGCTTGAGGCCGAGACCGCCGAACTGCTGCCCGGGCGGGAGGCGCTGGGGAGGTTCTCCTTCAACCTCACCAAGCTGACGACGGTCTCGACGAAGGTCGCGAACCTGGGCGCGCACAACGAGTCCACGGCCGCGAACCAGTTCTCCCCGCTGGCCGTCGCGCAGTCCCAGGCGACCCAGGCCATCAGCGTCCGGCAGTAACCCGTGGGTGCTGCGGGGGGCAGGTCGCGCCATCGGCCGCCCCCGCAGCACCGCGACAGGCACCACCGACTACGGGGACGCTGCTTGGCGGTATCGCGGCGCGGCCCTTCTCCGCTGTTACTCCTTGCGACGGGGAAGGGCCGCGCACCCGCTGAAGCGTCACATGCTGTGGAGACAAGAATGACGCTGCCCGGAGACAACAGCACCTCCCGAGCCTGGAACGACCAGGACTCACCTCCGCGCGACGAACCACCTTGCGCCGAGACAGTCCCGATCCGGTCACCGGAGCCGCTCACCGCCTCCACGCAGGTCATGACGGCCGGCCTCTCCGCCTCGCTTGCCGCCGCCCCTGTGCCCCGGCTCAACCACGGCCTCGAGACCCTGGGGGAATACCAGGGATCCGGGTTCACCGAGCGCAAGTACATCGTCCGCCGAGGGGATGGACAGGTGCTCCTGCTGTCGCGCCTGCTCTATCTGATCGTGTGTTCGATCGACGGCGCCCGTGACGCCGAGGCCATTTCTCACCGGGTCAGCGGCCGGTACGGGGCCGAGGTCACCACGCAGAACGTCGTGTACCTCCTGGACAAGAGGCTCACTCCGCTCGGTGTCACGATCCCGTTAGGCGATCACCCGGAGGAATGCGCCCCGCCCACGTCGGATCTCCTGCTGTCCCTGCGCGGTCACCGGGTCATCTTCCGCGAGGCCCAGGTCGCCCGCATCGCCGCCACCTTCGCCTGGCTGCACAGGCCTGCGGTGGTGACGCTGGCCCTCGCCAACATGGTGGCCATGGACGTCTGGCTCTTCGCGGTCCACGGCGCCATCACCCCGGTGCTGCAGGTACTCGAGCAACCGCTCTGGATGCTCATCGTGTTCGCCCTGACCGTCGCCTCGCTCCTCTTCCACGAGTTCGGGCACGCCTCGGCCTGCCACTACAGCGGCGCCGCCCCCGGCAAGATCGGATACGGCCTCTACCTGATCTGGCCGTCCATGTACACGGACGTCACCGATGTCTATCGGGCCACGAAATCCGGGAGGCTGCGTACCGGCTTGGGGGGCGTCTACTTCAACGCCGTCTTCATGCTGATGCTGATGGCCGGCTATCTCCTGACAGGCGAGGCGTTCTTCCTCGCCTCGATCTACCTCGTGCACTTCGAGGTCCTGGAGCAGCTGATGCCGGTGGTGCGGCTCGACGGCTACTACATCCTGGGTGATCTGGCCGGCGTTCCCGACTTGTTCGGCAAGGTCAAGCCGATCCTCCAAAGCATGATCCCCGGCCGGAAACCCGCCGACATGGGTCTCAGACGTTCTGCCCGGACTGTCGTCACCGTCTGGGTGCTGACGATGATCCCGCTGCTCGTGGCCGAGGTGGCATACGTTCTGTGGAACCTTCCGCGGCTGCTCGCGACCGCGATGCGAAGTCTCAACAACCAGTGCGCTGGGACCTACCTGGCCTTCAGCGAGGGGCATCTGGCCGACGGAGCGGTCGGTGTCATCGGCACCGTGATGCTCATGTGCCCGATGGCGGGCGGCGCCTATCTCACCTGCCGGGTGGCGGTTCGGCTGTTCCGCGCGGTCGTGAGGGCCACCGAGGGGAAGCCTGCGATGCGCATGGCCCTGGCTGTCGCGACCTGTGCCGGGGCCGCGGTCCTGGCCGGCGCGTGGTGGCACGGGATGACGCCCAGGCCGCTTCCCGCCGCGGCTCCCGTGACCCCCGTGCTGCAGCCCGAAGTGCCATGGGTCCGGCCCACACAGAGCACGTCCACGGACTCCAAGCCCACCGGCCACCCCACCCCTTCTTCGCCGGACGGGCACCACACGACCGAGCGCCCCAACACGGATCTTCCGGGCAGCCGCGACACCTTCGGGTCGGCACCACCCTCCGGGACGGTCCCGTCGCCCACCCGTCCGCCGGGCACGCCCTCCACACCACCGACCCGCACCGGAGCCTCTTCCTCCGCCGCGGTCCAGGCCACCCGCACACCCGCACACCCGACTGCCAGTTCATCCGGGAGCGAGACGGCCCCCGTCACTCCCTCTCCGACGGCATCAGGACCCGCGACCGTGTCTCCCTCACCCTCCGAGACGGCCTCGGTGAGTCCCAGCTCGTCCTGACTCCGGCCACCCTCTATCCGCAGGAGAGAAACATGAACCACCGCAAACCGCGCAGCAGCTCTGTCACGAAAAGGGCGGTCGGCATCAGCGTGGCCGCCACCGCCGGCCTCGCCATCACGGCCACCGTGGCCTCGGCGACCACCGGCCCCGGAGTCTCCCACGGTGCGGCTGTCGCTGTGGACATGGCACACAGTCGCGCAGACAGGACGCACGTGAACCAGTTCGACGAGAGCTTCGAGATCCACGAATACGGTCCGTCGGTCGCGGTGACGGCCAACAACCGCGCGACCGCGGAGTCCGTGGGGTGCTCCCTGGACGACCCGTGCCGCTCGGTCGCGCTGTCCTTCCAGATCGTCACCACCTCGGGTCGTAACGCCCGGCTGATCAACACGACCAACATCAGCCGTTCGACGAACGGACACTGCACCGCCTGCCAGACCTTCTCCGGCGCCTATCAGTTCGTGGTGGCCACCCCGCGGGCATTCAGTCTGAGTCAGGCGGCACGCGGTGAACTCCACGGGATCAACCGTCAGGTCGGAGTCCTGAGGGGATCCAGCCTGCCCATCTCCCAGATCAAGCGTCGCGCCGACGAACTGGCCGCGCAGGTGAAGACCATCCTCGACCGCGAGGCACGACGCGCACCCCACGGAAGGGAAGACAGCCCCCTGGCTGACTTCGAGCCGACCGTGACCATGCACCGCCACGTCCGTTAGAACTGGCCGAAACGCTTCTTGGGGCCGTGCACTGCCAGCACGGCCCCAAGAACTCCGATGACAGCGCCCGGGGGACGTTTCTGCCGTCATCCCGCAGCGAGAAACCACACCGGGAGTGAGGGCCAGTGAGCAGTTCGCATCCCGCAAAACTGCGTCATCGCGCTCTGGAGATGATTTCCGAGGGGAATTCGGAAAGAGAAGTCGCACGGCGGCTCGGCGTATCGCAGCAGACCGTGCACCGTTGGCAGAACCCTCTCACCACCGAGTCGGAACTGGTGCGGGCCGGAGCCCGGATCAGGGAACTCGAGGAGGAGGTCCTCGCGTATCGGAGGATCATCGAGGCTATGAGAGAGGTGATGCCCCCAAAAGGCGTTACGAAGTGATCTCCTGGGTGGCTTCCCAAGGGGTCTCCGCACGCATACTCGTCACCCTCCTCGATGTCTCCGAATCCGGCTACTACTCCTGGCGCAGTCGCCCTCCGTCGATGCGCTCACTGAGACATTCCTGGCTGTCCCAGGCCATTCTCGACATTCACCAGGCTTCCGGTTCGACGTTCGGATACCGTCGCATTCAGCGGGAACTCGGTCACCGTTACGGTATCAACGTCAGTCATGGAACCGTAGAATTCCTCATGGACCGGGCCGGAATCCGCGGCAAAGCAGGACGGCCGCACGAACAGCTCCGCCAGCGCCCCATCGGGGTGCCCAGCCACCGCTGGGTCATCGATGTGCAGGTCTTCGAGGCGGCCAAGAGGCATCTCTACGTGGCGGTCATCCTCGACACGACGTCCCGCCGGCTGGTGAGCTGGAGCACCGAGGGTACGGCCGACAGCACACTCGCCCATCGGGCCCTCGACGCGGCCATCACCCAGAGCGTCGACGCGAACCTTTCCGCCGACGCCGCGCATGCCAGGATTCTCGCGTGCTCCTTCACTGAACGTGCCGGCCTCCTGGGGTGCGCTCCGCTCTCGGGGGCCAAGGGGGACTGGTACGACCACTCTGTGGCCGAGCGTTTCTGGGAAAACATCAGGGGCACACTGGAAACCCGGCGCCCCTGCCCGGAACCACAGGACCTCAGGGCGGGGCTTCTGGAAATTTTCAAGGGCTTCAACGCAAAGTGAGTAACCCGATACCTCACCCCAACCCGTAGCGGTGGTGGATAATTGGACGTGAAACCTTCCTTGCCGATCGCTGACGCATCCAGTGCTGGCGCGTGCACAGGAAAAGACGTGTCGGCAATCCAAGCGCATCGCGTTCTCCTGTACTGCGCACTGGATACGGCACGTGTACCACTCGACATTGTCGATGTGCACGCTGTGTTCAAAGTCGCTGAACTTGACTACATCACGGTGCAGGCTGTCATCGCTTGGGTAACCGGGACGAGAACGGCGAAAGTGCCCTGCGCCAGGTGACAGGTCGTGTACCTCGCACGGTGCGCCGGAACTCGCTTCTACTCTGAGCCCTCCGCTCTTAGCAGTGACTCGACAAGGACGGCCACGTGCCGACGGTCCTTCGGATTCAGCTTCTGCACACTCGCGATGAGGATCTCCACCTCTGGGTCCGTGATCTCGGGTGCGTCTTCGAAGTACAGGTGGACGCCCGCGGCGTCGGCCGCAGCCCGCTTCACCGCCACCACCGGTATACCCAGCCCCTTGGCCAAACCCTCCAGAGTGGTCCTCTGGGGCATCTGTGCCAACCGCTCCGACGTCGCCAAGTGGTGGACTGTCGAGCGGGAGATGCCGCCGCGGCGAGCTACATCGTTGTAGGACCAGCCGTTCTGATCCAACTTGTGCCTGATCATTTCCTGCAGGGCGTTGGGCACCACTGGCACTTTCTGTAGATGGAGAAAGGGTCTCTTGTCAATGAGTCTAACGGCCTTACTGTCGGGTAGCTCTTGGCTGGAGTCGTTGTATCCGGTCTCTTGGGTTAACCGTATGCAGCCTCACCGACCACGACGATTCGCCAGGCATCCGGTTCCCGGACGGATGGTGGGCCCTGACGCCTTCTGCGCGGCGGCCGTAGGCGCCGCCTCCAGTGATCAGCGGGGGCGCCGGCATCGCGCTTCCCATAGACATGCGGGGCGGCTGGCGCAGCGTTCTACTTGGCGGCGAGCTGGGCTTGTTGCTTGGAGCAGCTCAGCGTCGCGTGTGCCCGGGGAAAGGCGGGGCAGTTGCGAGATACAGCTGTGGCGGGACCGGACGTCGAGTTCCACGCGGCAGACGCGGGACCATCGGGGGGCTGTGGACTTCGCCCCTGCCGAAGCAGGCCAACGAGGCTCGCCGGGTACGGCACGGCCGCTGATCAGCAGAGCATGGTCGGGCACGCCGCCCGATCGGGCGAGTAACGTGTCGCTGCGCGCTGTGGACGCGCCTGTGACAGGGGACCCGGCTCCCTGATCTCCCGTATTCCATCCGGCACGATGTGTTTCAACAAGCCTTCCATCATGCCGGGTCAACGTTCGGCACGCCCCAAAGGGCACGGTCTGTTGGTTGCTGCGTCTCGGGGTCGGTCCGTTCCTTCTCTTCGCGCATGAGACCGGCGGTTGGCGGTCAGGAGGAGTCTGCGCAGAGCGTCCGCGTCAGTACCGCAGCGCCCGTGAAGCGGAGTTCTCCACTTGTCCGTGGAAGTCGTGCCCACATGTTCGGTCGGACGTGTGCCTGCGAGGTGGATGGGTGCTCACCCGGCTCTGCCGGGTTCATCCGGAGCGTGTGCGGGCAGTCCCTGGCACTTCGCCCTGACGCCCGCCCGGCTGCCGGGATGTGGGTGCTCAGCCGGTTCGGCACCACGGTCGGAAGGGCCCTTGAGTAGCTGGTGGGTACGGATGTGGCGTCGATTCCCGCTGGCCACTGAGCAGATCGTCGACTGCGATGTCGGTCTCATCTGCTCGGAGATCGAGCTGCCCGCGCAAGTGCCTTGGGGTGAAGGCAAGTTGGTCGGCCAGCGACGTCCTGTGGAGAGGACGTCTGGTTCGTCTGGCAGCCGGCATAGAGGTGGTTCAGGGCGACAACGCACCAGTCGAGGCTCCCGCTTCGCCTGGTTCGTGCGGCAGCTCGGTTGTGTGCCACCAAGCGCAAACGTTGGCCGTCTCAGCGCTCACAAGAAAGTCGCGGAGTGCCGCGACGCCACGGGCCGTGCGTGGCGGCTATCGGCGAACGGCTGCCCTGCGATGAACGCGGACAGCCAGTCGGCGTCTTCGGGACCGACGACGGTGGCGGCCCGGGAGAGCTTCAGAGCGCGTCTGGTGCTCCTGCGCCCAGCGGTCAGCTGCCTCTGTCAGCCTCTGCGCGGTCTCGGCAGGGTCAGAAGTGGTGCGCGACCATGCCCTGCGGCTCGCCTCGGCCGTGCGAACTGAGGAGTTCTGAGAGCTGTGCGCATGTGTTGCCAGAACCGTCGGAAGCGGGGGAGAGACGTCATTCCTTCATTCCTGCCATGCTGAAACGGACGGGACACGAGTTGCGGAGTGGGGCCTGGCCGGTTCTGAGGAGGATGTTAACCTGGCATATACCTGCCGTTGGCATGCTGGGACACCGGAAGGGGGGCGAGTAGCTTCCCTAAGCCGACTGGCCAGAGCGCTGTAATCCATGGATTGGATTTCGCGCCGATGCCAGTAAGCGATGCTTTCCGCGGGGACAAGGAAGCCGGTGAGTGTCCTGGCCGATCTAGCGTCCATGGAGCCGCACCTGTCGCAGTCGGATAGGCGTCCGCCTGACGGTGCGTGCTGTCGTGACGGTACAGCTGACGGTGTGATGCGGGCAGCGGCGGTGGGACGAGCCCTGTTGCAGTGTTCCGGACGACCGGACGATGCCGACAGGCAGGCTCGCCCAGGTGTTCTCCTCCATGCCTTCGGGGAATGAGTCGAAAATGAGGCGGAGTTATGGATATCCTCATGGGATGCCAGGACAGCAGTTTCAGACTCTTGCTCTGACGAGAGGGGTTCCGGGTGCTCTTCGTGCAGGGAACATCAATGACCGCGGTAGTCCGCGGCAGCACCGGCGAGCCGGTGATCTTGCTGTCCGGTAAGTCGAATCCGATAGACAGTGAAAACAGGTCGGAAGATCTGGTGAAGGCGGCGAGTGCCGTTCTCGACTCGGACGAGCTTCGAATGTTCAAGACCGCGATCGGCAACTTGAGTGCCAGCTGGCCGCATGTTCATGTTGCCGCAGACGGGGCGGTCCTGGTCGTATATAAGGTGACGGAAATGCTCTGAGTGCTGGCGGTGTGAACCGTTCCTTCGCCGGCCTCTCCGAGTGGTGCGATTCTCCGCTGGAACAGGCGTCCGCCACCTGTCGGCACCGTTTCAGGTGAACGGGTCCTCGCTGCAGATGTGACGTGCTCACACAATCTGGTCAGCCGATTGATCCAGCCCTGAGCGACCACGAGCGTGCCGTATCCCTGGGGGATCCTGTACCGGCCGCAGCTTGCGCCACGGGGCCGGCGCCGACGTTATGGCCCGACCCAGTCCGGGTTGCGGGCCGTCTCGGCTGGCAGCACCGTCCCGGCCTGCGTTGCCGCGATCATTACCCTCGACGCGGACACGCATGTCGGAACCGATGCGCTTCCTCACCTGGCGAATGCCTCCGGCCGGTGCGAGAAAAGCGACCTCGCCAATCCCCATTCTCGCTGGTCAGAGACGCTTGCTGCTGGCGTCGTCGCCTCCTGGACACCGCGGGCCGGTGAAAGGCTGAGGTCAGCCCCCGCGCTGGCTGGCGGTAGGCGTACGGAGGACACCAGCCGCCTCCTCGAAGCGGTGTCACTCGTGTGCGGACACGATCATGGCGAGTGCTGCGGCCCGGCCGGGAATCCCGGCGTGAAACTGCTGACTGTCGCCGATGAAACGAGCGCAAGTCTGGACCCGGCACCCAATGCCGGGTCCTGGAGTGTGCGTTCCTCGCCTGTGACACGCGCTCAGTTGTCGAAGGCGCCTGAAGGCATTACCCGCAGTCGCGCCGCCCGCAGTCAGGGGATGAAGACGACGGGCGGCACGGGACTCTGCCGGACTCAGCGGCGCCAGTAGGGGGAGCAGTCCCAGTTCCAGGCAGGGTGGCGGTGGTGGTAGCGCCGGTCCCGGTCCCGGTCGTAGTCCCAGTCGCAGCGGTACCAGTGGCCGTGACGACGCCAGCGGTCGTCGCGGTCGTCGTGACGGTGCCAGCGGTTGTCGCGGTCGTCGTATCGACGCCAGCGGTCGTCGCGGTCGTCGCGGTCGTCGTGACGGTAGTCTCGGCGGTCGCTGTCGCCGCGGAACTCACGGGATCCGCCGTCCCGTGTGTGAGAGCCGCCTCCGTCGAACGAGGGCGCGCCCGACGCCGTCGCTGATGTGCTCGGAAGCGGCGGAGCCGCGATCGCCTGTGCCGAGAGAGGCACCATGACAGTTGCAGCCGCCAAAACGGCGCCCGCTACTGCCTTACCAAGGGTTTTCACATGGTCTCCTTTCGAGTATCGGGGTTGGGTTCAACCCGGTCTCAATCTGAAGTTACATCAAATTGTGCTGCTGTCACGCAGGCTGATTTGGTGTCAATCTCCGGTGTTGGGTCAAGCGGAATGAAGAAACGGCTGCTCAGCGGCTCTGTGAACGATTTCCTGGTACTCGACCCCTGTTCGCGCATGACACTCGGACAGGCGAATAGCGGACCCATTTAGATCTGCTTCACCATCCGGTGAAACATGGTTGATCGGATGAGGCCGGCTATTAAAGGCCCCGTATTTCTCGGAGTTTGCGGGCGGGCGGGCGGGCAAGGGAGTGCATTTCTGCGACCGCCGACGCGATAATTCTGCCCCGGCTCTTACGGAGTGAGTTCCTGGGAGAGCGGCCTGCGGGTGTTGGCCTGACGCCCTTGCATCCCTGTTTGGGCGCTGTCGGCCGTGAGGGCGAGGGCGGGGCCGGATGAGCCGTCTCCATCTGGTGGTGAGAGGACCTGTCCTTGGGGACGGTGCCGACGTACGCGCCGCCAGGGCTGCGCAGGAGTGAGCTGTAGCGGTGGAGAAGGTCGGCGTCAGTGCACAGGTTGCGTCGACTCGGCGGTCGATGAGGGTTGTTGACGCTTCCCGCGGCCGTGGCGAGTCGGCCTTCGAGGGCGATCTGGAACTCGGTCCAGGGTGCCCCCAGCGCAAGGTCCAGCGAAGAGGCCCCTATCCCCCGGGGTGAGTGAAATCAGCGCCATGTACCCGCACTTCAGTACTGCGGACTCAATCGGAGAGCGTCCTCGGTTCCGGAACGGCTTGCGAATGCGAGCGTTGACGCTCGTAAACGCGTTCGTCGGGCAGATCATCTTGCGGATCCCGACATCGAAGGGGCGAGGCAGACGGGCTTGAGGTCTTTGGCGACCTTGTCCCACTCCTGCCGCTCGGCGTCATCGCTTGCTTCCTGCGGTGGCTGATCGAGGAGCGGCGCATCCGGTACATGAGGGTCGGCCGACATGTCGTATCCCTGAAAGTGCGTTCAACGCACACGACTTCAGCGCCATGGGCGAGGGCGGCGGCCAGCTGGAGGCGCAGCACGAACGCTGGTTCATGGCCGAGTGCTGCCGCTGCGGTCGCCGCAAGCACAAGGCCGCCTACTGGCCGACGGATACGCCTGCCGGAACTGCTCGGACCGAGCGGTCCGGGCACGCGGCACCTGCCCAGGATGAGGCCAGGACCGCGCCCTTCCCGGGCTCCGGACCAGCGACGGCGCCGCGATCTGCACGACCTGCGCCGACTTCTCCCAGTCCCTCGACTGCTCGCGCTGCGGCTTCGACGGCAAGCTCCTGGGCGAACGCTGCACACTCTCCGACCGGCTCACCGCCTTCCTCGACGACGGCACTGGCCGGGTCCGCCCCGAGCTGGTCCCGCTGTTTGACCTGCTGGTGGCGATGGACAGACCCAGCAGCGGAGTGGCCTGGCCGGCCCTGCGCCACGACCAGCCGGGGAGCCCCTCGCAGAGGCTGTGGCAGCTCGGCCTCGGCCAGATCTCGCTGTAGGCGGCGAACCAGCGGTTGTGGGCCACGCTGTATGGGCTGCTGAGTACCGGTCAGCGGGCGGTGTTCGATTCCCTGTTCGTCGTGCCGCCGGGGCCCTGGTGTCGGAGCTTGACCGGCTGCGGCGCGGCCCCGTACGGATCTCCTGGCCTCAGATGCGGTGGGCTCTTCAGAGGGCGGAGAAGATCGCGGACCTGGGGATGGGCGAGGCCGAGGTGACGGGGATACCGCTGCGGCGGCTGGCTGAGCTGTCCCGCTACGGCGTGGATGGCAAGGCATCCCAACCGCGGTCTACCTGACAACGCGGGTGGTCGACGACACGCTGGACCTGTTGGAGGTACTGGTCGCGACGAAGCTGCTGGCCCAAGCGGAGCGGGAGACGGCGAAGGAGAGGCTGAAGACCCTGCCACGGGTGGAGCGGGCCGACACGAAGCTGGCAGTCGCGTTCCAGATCGTGTTCGACACCACCGCTGAGCAGGTCGACACCGACACCGGGGAGATCGTCCCGCCGAAGGTGGAGACGCTGGAGGCGACGTGGCCGGAGATTGGCAGGTCGTGCCGCGTGAGGAGCTGGCTGCGGCGATCGCCGCGCTGTTCGAGCTTGTCCCGCCGCTCGACTTGGACATGGAGATCGACCCGTACCACGCGGTTGCCACGGCCCGCCGCGGGGACGTCGACCGTGTCTCGGCGGCCGAGGTGCTGCTGGCCGGCCTGATACGGGTGGATGCGGTCGGGGAGCTGTCCCTTACCGGCGAGGGCACCGACCCCGCCGGGACACCGAAGCACCCGGTCCCGGCAGCTCTGCTGAGCACCCTGCGCCGCCCCGGGCCCCCGACGGCCCTGTACCCGCTGTACTGGGACACGGATCACCGCAACCTCCAGGATGCCTTCCTGGGCGCCGAGGACGCCAAGGTGCCGCGCTGGTCCGCGCGCACCAAGGACGCGCTCGCCCCTCTCGCAGTCCTGACCGCCGCACTGCTCGCACTGTGGTGCGCCGTCCAGATCGTGGTCCTCCGCCCCGAGGGCACTCCGCCAGGTGCAGGACTTTTCGCCCTCACCCTGTTTCTCTGCTTCGTCCTGTGGGTGATGCTCGCGGTGCCGATGGTCTGGGCGGCGTTGATGTGGTGGCCCCGACACCGCGACCCGTTCGGGGAGTACTGTCGACGCCTGCTGGCGCTTCCGGCCGAGCAGGGCCTCCACCCGGAGCAGCGTGAGCGGCTGGAGCGCAGTACCAGGGATCCGGTCCAGAAGGCGAAGGACCGGGAGGTCTGGATCGACGGTGGGGGTGGTTGCTGATGTCACGTCGAACGGATGAAGGAAGCGCCGAGTACGCCCCGGGCTTCCCGCGCCCCCGGTGCAGTTGGCTCATCGCGCGGGTACACCGAGGCGGGCGCCTGTCATGAACGGCACAGTGGAGAAGGTCACCATCGGCTGGCTGCTGGGCTTCGCGGCGTTCAATGCCGGCCTGGGCGTCACCTGGTGGGTGCGGACGCGCACGGACCGCCGACTGGTGCGCGCCATGCGCCGGTCGGCCATCGACCCGATAGCGGCGGCGTGGTGGCTCGGCGGCTCATGGCGCGGCACGAAGTATGAGGATAGGTCGAACCCGGCGAAGGTGGCTGTACGGCTGCTGGTGGTCGGCGGACACGCCCGGTTCACCGATACGGGCGGTGTCGCCCTGGTACCGGGGCCACGGGACGCCCTCACGGATCCTGTGCTCGCGGCGCTGGCCGACGGCCTGGGCCCCGACAGGGACGTCACGCTGTACGACCTGCTCACCGAGAAGCGCTTCCTGCCGTTCCGGACGGTTCTGGCCGAGCGCCGTCACGACGTGGGCAGGCCCCGCGGCCATTACAGGACTCCCGCCATGTTGGCGGCCTGCATGACGTCGTTCGGGCTGATGATGCACGCCATCGTCCTGAGCAGCAACGGGATCCCGTCGCTGCAGAAGGAGTTCACCGTCGACTGGTTCGTCACCGGGGTGGCGCCCTGGATCGCCCTGCCGATCGCCGCGGCGGCCTGGCCGGACGGATGGGGCCGTCCCTGGCCCCTGTTCAGCCGCCGGTGCCGCAAAGCGATCGCACGGGCGCTGGCCGACGAGGACCCCGAGGCCTACACCCGGTTCGACACAAGTAATTGTCTATTCCTGTGGACCGATGGTGCCGCCTAGTTATGCGCTGAGGTGTTCTTGAAGCATCTGCCAGGTGCCGGCGTGGTTGACGAGCACGTTGGTGCCGCGGCCTCTTCCTGATCGCGGCTGGCCGTCAATGGTTCCGGGCCCAGCGAACCGGTAGCGGCATATCGCGTCGTCATCTCTGTGAGTAATCCACTCCAGGTCGTCGATCGGGTAGATCTCGTCGCGGATGGCGGCGAAGGTCTCGGCGATGTCGGAGATGATGGCTTCGCGGCCGCGAAGCGATCCGTCGGAGAACCGGTAGACGGCCCCGGAAGCGATCAGTGGGACGAGTTGGGTGATGTCGTGACTGTTGGTGGCCTGCTCATAGGCGCGGATGAACTCCGTGAGCGGGGCGCTGGATTCGGGCATGGACTGGTCCTTTTCTCCCTTTCGCAGCGCGACAAGTGACGAGGGCTGTCAGGCCGCCGTGGCCTGGTCCCGCTCTACGAGGACGCCGCTCTCGAACCTCGCGCCGGCGCGGACGAGGGCGTCGAGGTGCGGTGCGGTGGCGGGGCAGGTTCCCTGAGGGCAGGCGGCAACGGGGGCGGGCCCCGGCGCCGCAGAGCACCGATGACGCTGTGAACGACGCCCTGCGCGCCGCGACCGTCCGCCTTGCCCGTGACCGGGAGGTCGGCGCGGAGCCGCCGGGCCGAGGCGAGCAGCCACGGCAGAGCATCGTCGGGGACGGACCCGGACTTGCGCCAGGCCGGCACGAAGGTCTCCGACAGGATGTCCTGTGCTGTCTCCCGGTCCGTACGGTGCAGCAGATACGCCAGTTCCCGATCGGCATGAGCCGTATAGAGACCCTCCAGGGCCCGGTGTCCGGCCGGGTCACCGTAATCCCCGGCGGCTGTTCGTCGTCGTCTCACAGCACCTCCATTTTCCGTCCGTCAACGGCCGTCAACCGGGAGATGTACGGTCGGGACGGATCTCTTGCAGCCTCTGACGGATTGGGGCTCGGGCCGTCCCGGCCGCGTGACACGGAGCATGAGCTTGCCGTGGCTACAGACCCCGCGCGAGTCGCCCGTGCGCGGTCGCCACCTGCTCCGGCGGCAAGGGCTCACCACGCTCGCCGGCCAGCAGACCGCATCCGACCTGGCCTTTCTTGCCAGAGCGATGAAGGCGCCGGTCCTGCTTGCCGCCGCCGACCGACTTGCCGAACGGGCCCGCAAGAAGTCCTGGACCCACACCGAATGGCTCGGCAAGCGGGACAACATGAGCACCGCGACGAACCGCGACTCGCGCCAGCTGTTCCCCGGACGCCTGGCCGGGCAGCCGATGCACCCGACCTTGGCATCCCACCACCGCAAGCCGGCTCTCCGTGATCCGCGAGCACGCCCTGGGAAGTGGTCGCCATCGGGCTGAACCCCACGGAGAACTGACGACAGTTGAATACGCGAGCCCACCAGTACCAAGGCCGGTATCTCCGTCACCCTGATCGCCGGTACTCTGCAGGCGATTCGTCAGAGGGTCGGCAAGCGGGGCGTCTCGGCCTACCTTGGCGACGGCGGCGTAGCGCCAGATCGAGCGCGACAACCTGGACGAGCTGATCGCGGACTTCGACGAGGTGCACGGCCGGGCCGATCCAGAGGCCGTGGCGGCGCAGGGCACGGCGTCGACGCCGTGCGCCCCATCCGAGGCGAGATCGAGGACCGTGGGTCTGCTCGCCGACCTCGGGGTGAAGCCGTGGGCAGGGCGGCTCCACCCGGGTTCGTGAGCCGTCACTTTGCGTTGGCGACTTCGCAGGTGCAACATGCGATAGTGGCGCAGGTCATGCGAAAAGCGTCTCGCGATTCGAGACGTACGGGGTCCGGGCTGCTCAGAGTGGCGCCCGAGCGCTCCTGGGGTGCCCCTGGATTCTGACTTAGGGCACACAGAGGGCACGCCACTCTCGAATTGGACTGGACGACAAATGAACCCCAGGTCGCTGACCTGGGGTTTCGTAGTGGAGCGGGTGACGAGAATCGAACTCGCGCTCTCAGCTTGGGAAGCTGATGTTCTACCATTAAACTACACCCGCGTAAGACGCCGGTCGCGGCCGGTGTCCGATTGCCTCGTCACTGTACAACATCCCGGGCCCCCGGCGCTGAAGCCGCGGGGTCCGTGTGTGTTTCGTGGGGTGGGATCCGGCTGCGGGCGGCCGGAGTTGGGGCGTACGGTGGGGGTGCCGAAGAGGGGTCGGGCGGGGTCGGAGTGCCGCCTGGAGGGTCTTCCCGTTCGTCCCGTAATGTGGCTTTCGTTGTCCGGCGAGCAGCAGCCGGACGCGGTTCTTTGGGGAAGGGACTCTAGGACTTGATGGAGCGCACCGTCGTCCGTTGTGCCGATGGGCACGTGTTCAGCACCGCTTCGTTCCCGATGCAGCAGGCCGAGCGGCTCGGCCCCGGGCGGCTCGTCCGGTGTCCCCGGTGTGCGCGGCTCCGCAGTGCCGTGCCGGTGACGCTCGAGAGGCGGTAGGGGCCGTGAAGCGGTAGCCGAGCCAGCGGGCAGACGCGCGGAGTCGTCCTGATTGCAGGGGCTCCGCGCGTCTTGCGTATCCTCGGGACGTGCTTCTCTCAGACAAGGACATCCGGGCCGAGATCGACGCCGGGCGGGTGCGGATCGATCCGTATGACGAATCCATGGTGCAGCCGTCGAGCATCGACGTGCGGCTGGACCGCTTCTTCAGGGTGTTCGAGAATCACCGGTACCCCCATATCGATCCCTCCGTCGAGCAGGCGGATCTGACCCGGCTGGTCGAGCCGGAGGGGGACGAGCCGTTCATCCTGCACCCCGGCGAGTTCGTGCTCGCGTCGACGTACGAGGTCATCACCCTCCCCGATGATCTCGCCTCCCGGCTGGAGGGCAAGAGCTCCCTCGGGCGGCTGGGGCTGGTCACGCACTCCACCGCCGGCTTCATCGACCCGGGGTTCAGTGGACACGTCACGCTTGAGCTGTCCAACCTCGCCACGCTCCCCATCAAGCTCTGGCCCGGTATGAAGATCGGACAGCTGTGTATGTTCCGGCTCAGCTCGCCGGCCGAGCACCCGTACGGCAGTGAGCGGTACGGCTCCCGGTACCAGGGCCAGCGTGGGCCCACCGCCTCGCGGTCCTTCCTCAACTTCCACCGGACCCAGGTCTGAGGGGGGAAGAGGATGAGTGACGCAGTGGGCCGGGAAAATCTCAGCTACGAGCAGTTCGGCGTCGCCGTCCGCGAGCTCGCGCAGGCCGTCGCCGACGACGGGTACGAGCCCGATGTCGTCCTCAGCATCGCCCGCGGGGGTGTCTTCGTCGCGGGCGGGCTTGCCTATGCCCTCGACTGCAAGAACATTCACCTGGTGAACGTGGAGTTCTATACCGGTGTGGGGCAGACGCTCGACATGCCTGTCATGCTGGCGCCCGTCCCCAACGCGATCGACTTCACCGACAAGAAGGTGCTGATCGCCGACGACGTGGCCGACACCGGCAAGACGCTGAAGCTGGTGCACGACTTCTGCCTCGATCACGTCGCCGAGGTGCGTTCCGCCGTCATCTACGAGAAGTCGCAGTCCCTGGTGAAGTGCGAGTACGTCTGGAAGCGCACCGACGACTGGATCAACTTTCCGTGGAGTGTTTTGCCGCCGGTGCGGGCTGCGGGGGAGCCGGTGCTCCCCTCGACCGAAGCGCTCTGACCTGCGGTTGGATCTCAGGCGGCGGTCTGGGTGCCGGTGGACCAGATGGGCGTCTCCCGGTAGGGAATCGTGACGTTCGCGTCGTTCTGGAGCACCGGGTTGCCGTACGTCGGTGTCAGGGCCCCAGAGCACGAAGTCGCCGTTCGGCCGCATGGTGGGTTTGAGGCGGTTCGTGCTCCAGAGCGGGCCGGTCTACCAGGACCAGGCCATCTGGTCCGCCAGGACCGGCCACTGACCGGGCAGCCGGTCCGCCCGCCATGCGGCGAGCACCGCGGCCCGCGTCTCCTCGACCGACTCGACGTCGACGCCGACGGCGTACTCCTGCTCGGTTTCCTTCTCCTGCGTCACGTCCCGCTCCCTCCCTCTCGACCCGTCACGATCACTCCGACGGCCGTCGCACCGGCCCCCGGCCCATCCGGTCCCGCCCCGAGGCAGCCGCTCCGGCTCAGTCACCGTGCTCTCGTCCAGCCATGAACACGCCTCCGTGCCGCCGCCGCCCCACGCCGGTTCCTGCGGGAACAACTCCCGCATCAGGACCAGCGGACCGAGGCCCTCATCCATCACCCGCAGCACCTTGAGCCGCGCACCCGGCACAAACACCATCCGGTCCGGCCAGCCCGTACGGGTCGAGGGTTCGGTACGACACCCCGTCAGCGACCACACCAGGAACACCCGCACCCCGTCCCGCACCCCGTCCGGCACCCTGTCCGACACCACCCCCGAGCCCGCCCCCAGCCCCCATCCCCGAGCCCGCCCCCAGCCCCCATCCCCGAGCCCGCCCCCGAGCCCCCACCGACGTCCCCGCCCAGAACCCCCGCCCAGAACCCCCGCCCGGTGACGACCCGCTGCCCCCGACACCGAACCCCTCGCAGCCGCCGCCCCGGCCGGTGACCCGGCTGCTCTCGGCACCCCGCTGTCGGCGATCAGCCCGGAGGTGTTGCGCCGCTGCGGCCGATTCCTGCGCCGCCGCGAGGACCGCCCGCCAGAAGCACCGCGAGCTCAAACGCCGTTCGGCCTAACAGCCGCTCCCCGCTGAGACAGCCGAACGCATCGGTCCGCCCCTCGGCACCGTCAAGTCCCGTCCGCACGCGGCCCGTCGGTACATACGCCAATGGCCGGCCCTCACGCCCTGAACGGAGACGAAAGGACCAGCCACGGGTGCCGCGGAGCCAGGTGGAGCTAGAACGTGCCCAGCTTCACGATCGACAGCAGAGCGATCAGCTGGATCGCCGACGCGCCCAGCGCCTTCGGCCACGGCAGGTCGTGCGACTTGCTCACCATCATGGTCAGCAGCGCGCCCGCCGCGACCCACGTCACCCACCCCAGCAGCTGCACGAACGACGCGTCGCCGCCCGCGAACATCGCGACCAGCAGCCGCGGCGCGTCGGTCAGCGACATGATCAGCATCGACAGCCCGACCGTCGGCTGCCACGCGCCGTCCCCGCCGAGCTGACGGGCCAGGGTGTGCGTGACGGCGCTCAGGACGAAGGAGCTGATCACCATCGCGACGGCCGTCGTCAGCACGATCGGGATCGCGTTGGAGAGGGTGGCCTTTATCGCGTCGTCACGGGTGTCGTCGAACCCGAAGACCGCGAGCAGGCCGTAGAGGAAGGTCACGACGAGGGCGGGGCCCCACATCGTGTAGTCCCGCATCCGCAGGAAGGTCTGGTTGGGGGACAGGACGATCCCGCGCAGCAGGTCCTTCCAGTGCAGCCGGGGCCCGGTCGGCCCGGCGGGCGCGCCCGCACCCGAGTGGTACGTCTCGCCCTGGCTGTACTGCTGGTGGTCGTTGACCGAGAACGCCTGGGTGTGCCCCGGGTTGTTCGCCGCGTACGGGTCGTGCGGGGCGCCGCCGCCGAAGTACTCCGGCTCGTCGCTCCCGCCGCCGTTGCCTTGCGAGGGCCACTGACCGCTGCCGCCCCCGCCGTACGGCGGCTGCTGCCCGCCGCGGAACTGCGGGGGGTACGGCTGCTGCGCCGGCGGCGCGTAGCCGTGCGAGGGTCCCGCGGGGCCCTGTTGGCCCCGCGGCGCCTGCTGCCCGTACGGAGGGTTTTGCGGTCGCGCTTGGGGGGCACGGCCGTCCCGGCCGCCACGTCCGATCCTGAATCCAGCCACGTCCTCGAACGTACCTGGTCCGACCGACAGACGTGCCGGAGCCGGCCTCCGGGACCCCCCTTTGCGGCCGAGCTGTGACATCCCCTAAGGGATGTCATGGCGCTGTGTCAGTGGTTCGTCAGGGGCGACCGGGCAACCTTGAGTGGGGTACGGGGTACGGGGGGTACGGGGGTCGCGCGGCGCGCGGAAACGGCGGTGCCCCCAGGCCCGGAAGGACCTGGGGGCACCGGACGAACACGGTCGCCGGGGTTACTTCACCGGCTCCGGCTCCGGCTCGCTCTCCGTCTCCGCCTCGCCCGCCGGGGGCTCGTCGTCGATGACGGGGGTCTTGACGGACTCCAGCAGGAGCTGGGCGACGTCGACGACCTGGATGGATTCCTTGGCCTTGCCGTCGTTCTTCTTGCCGTTGACCGAGTCGGTGAGCATGACGAGGCAGAACGGGCAGGCCGTCGAGACGATGTCCGGGTTGAGGGACAGGGCCTCATCCACGCGTTCGTTGTTGATGCGCTTGCCGATCCGCTCCTCCATCCACATCCGCGCGCCGCCGGCGCCGCAGCAGAAGCCGCGTTCCTTGTGGCGGTGCATCTCCTGCTGGCGCAGGCCGGGGACGGCGGTCATGATCTCGCGCGGGGGCGTGTAGATCTTGTTGTGGCGGCCCAGGTAGCAGGGGTCGTGGTAGGTGATGATGCCTTCGACCGGGGTCACCGGGATCAGCTTGCCCTCGTCGACGAGGTGCTGGAGCAGCTGGGTGTGGTGGATGACCTCGTAGTCGCCGCCGAGCTGCGGGTACTCGTTGCCGATGGTGTTGAGGCAGTGCGGGCAGGTGGCGACGATCTTCTTCGCCGACTTGGGCTTGGCGGACTCGGGGACGACCTTGCCGTCGTCGTCCGTCTCCTCGCCGAACGCCATGTTCAGCGCCATGACGTTCTCCATGCCGAGCTCCTGGAACAGGGGCTCGTTGCCCAGGCGGCGGGCGGAGTCGCCGGTGCACTTCTCGTCGCCGCCCATGATCGCGAACTTGACGCCCGCGATGTGCAGCAGCTCGGCGAAGGCCTTGGTGGTCTTCTTGGCGCGGTCCTCCAGGGCGCCGGCGCAGCCGACCCAGTAGAGGTACTCGACCTCGGTGAGGTCCTCGATGTCCTGGCCGACGACCGGGATCTCGAAGTCGACCTCCTTCGTCCACTCCAGGCGCTGCTTCTTGGCCAGACCCCAGGGGTTGCCCTTCTTCTCCAGGTTCTTGAGCATCGTGCCCGCCTCGGAGGGGAAGCTGGACTCGATCATGACCTGGTAGCGGCGCATGTCGACGATGTGGTCGACGTGCTCGATGTCGACGGGGCACTGCTCGACGCAGGCGCCGCAGGTGGTGCAGGACCACAGGACGTCGGGGTCGATGACGCCGTTGTCCTCGGCGGTGCCGATCAGGGGGCGTTCGGCCTCGGCGAGAGCGGCGGCCGGGACATCCTTCAGCTGCTCCTCGGACGCCTTCTCCTCGCCCTCCATGGTCTTGCCGCCACCGGCGAGGAGGTACGGGGCCTTGGCGTGCGCGTGGTCGCGCAGCGACATGATCAGCAGCTTCGGGGAGAGCGGCTTGCCGGTGTTCCAGGCGGGGCACTGCGACTGGCAGCGGCCGCACTCGGTGCAGGTGGAGAAGTCGAGCAGGCCCTTCCAGGAGAACTGCTCGACCTGGGAGACGCCGAAGACGTCGTCGTCACCGGGGTCGGTGAAGTCGATCGGCTTGCCGCCGGAGGTCATCGGCTGGAGGCCGCCGAGGGCGGTGGCGCCGGTGGCCTCGCGCTTGAACCAGATGTTCGGGAACGCCAGGAAGCGGTGCCAGGCCACGCCCATGTTGGTGTTGAGCGAGACCACGATCATCCAGATGAACGAGACGCTGATCTTCACCATCGCGGTGAGGTAGATCAGGTTCTGGAGAGTGGTGACGCCGAGGCCCTTGAAGGCCAGGACCAGCGGGTACGAGGCGAAGTACGCGGCCTCGTAGTGCTCCACGTGGTGGATCGCGCCCTCGAGGCCGCGCAGGGTGTAGATGGCGAGGCCGATGGTGAGGATGACGTACTCGACGAAGTACGCCTGGCCCGCCTTGGAGCCCGCGAAGCGGGACTTGCGGCCCGGGCGCGAGGGCAGGTTGAGCAGCCGGATCACGATCAGCACGGCGATGCCGAGGATCGTCATCACGCCGATGAACTCGATGTAGAGCTCGAACGGCAGGAAGCCGCCGATGACCGGCAGGGTCCAGTCGGCCTGGAAGAGCTGGCCGAAGGCCTGTGCCAGGGTCGGCGGCAGGGTCAGGAAGCCGATCGCCACGAACCAGTGGGCGAAGCCCACGATGCCCCAGCGGTTCATCCGCGTGTGGCCGAGGAACTCCTTCACGAGCGTGACGCTGCGCGCGTAGGGGTTGTCGGTCCGGGTGCCGGCCGGAACCGGCTGGCCCAGTTTGAAGTACCGGACGAACTGACCGATGGCGCGTGCGAGCAGCGCGACGCCGACCACGGTCAGGACCAGCGACACGATGATCGCGGCGAGTTGCATGAGGGGGCTCCTCGGGCCTGCGAGGGTCGAAAGTACTAGGCGGTTACTAAGCGGTAACTTATGCGGTCCGTCTGAGACTACCCCTATCTTGCGCTGCACTGTAGCGGGCGGTGAGGTGATCTGGATCGCTGAGGGTCACCTCAGAGTCTGACCGTGTTATTCGCAACAAATTGGTACATTTGTTACTAACTTATATCCGTGCTCTACGGGATCGCCGCCGCCACCACCGCCCTCCTGCTCGCCGCCGTCCTCGCCGGCCTGCTGCGCGTGCCCGCCCTGCGTCTCGGG
Source organism: Streptomyces sp. NPDC005820 (assembly GCF_040630255.1). Classification (NCBI taxonomy): domain Bacteria; kingdom Bacillati; phylum Actinomycetota; class Actinomycetes; order Kitasatosporales; family Streptomycetaceae; genus Streptomyces; species Streptomyces sp. NPDC005820. The sequence continues at coordinate 157,502 of NZ_JBEXXE010000023.1, read as the reverse complement.
CTGGTCGAGCGGCGGCAGCGACAGCGGCGGGTACCGCTGTCCGGGGGCCTCGCCGTCGTCCTCACCACCTGCCTCGTCGTGCTCGCCGGCGACCACTGGGGATACGCCCCGCTCGGCGACGGCATCGGGGCGCTGATCCCGGCCGCGGGCGCCGTGGCGGGGCTGGGGCTGATCGCGGACGTCTGGCGGCTCAAGGCCCGCTTCCTCGTGCTCGGTACGGCGGTGGCGGCCGCCTTCGTCGTGCCCTACGGCGACACCGGTCCCTGGGCGGGGGCGCTCGCCGTCGCCTGGATCACCTTCGTGGCGCTCGCCTTCCGGTCCCTCGACCACGCGGACGGGGTGGCCGGCACGGTCGGGGTCGTCACCGCCTTCGGTGCGGCCGCCTGCGCGGCGGTGGAGGTGCTGGACGGGGTGGCCGTCCTGCTGAGCGTGCTCGCCGCCGCGCTCACCGGCTTCCTGATGCACAACTGGCCCCCCGCGCGCGTGGCGCTCGGCGCCTGCGGCTCGCTGTTCGCCGGGTTCGTGCTCGCCGCCGCCGCGGTCACGGTCCGTGCGGGCGGCGACGCGGGTGAGGGGGCGGGCGTGCTGTTCGCCCTCACGGCGGTCGCCGCGGCCGACGCCGTCCTCGTCGCCGTGGCGCGGCGGCTGGCCGGGCGGCCCCTGCTGCGCGGCGGCCCCGACCATCTCGCGCACCGGCTGCGCCGGCTCGGGCTCACCCCTCAGGGGGCGGTCGTGCTGCTCGGTGTGGCGGCCTTCGCCGGGGTGCTGGTCGGGACGCTCGTGCACAACGGGTGGGCGGGGCCGCGGGCGGTGTGGTGGGTGGCGGGCGGCGCCCTGGCCGTCGTACTCGGACTGCTGCGGGTCCCGGTGTACGGGCCGCCACGCGCGCGTAGGGGTGCGTACGACGCCGTACGCGCGCGTGGTGACGAGTACGGCGCCCCACGCGCCCGTGTCCCGCGGCGCGACCCCCGGACCGGTGCCCGCCCCGGCCCCCGGCAGGGACCTCGGCGGGCGGCGGTCTACGGCCCCCGGCGTCAATCCGAGTCTGCTGCGGGACCCCCTGATTCGGGTGATCGTCGGGCCGATCGCGATGCGTCTGTGCAGGTCGACGGCTTCTTGCGTGTAAGGAACGGATAAGAGTTGAGTGGGTGTGACTCAGGTCTGTTGACCCAGCGGTGAGGCTCGTGCACACTTGAGTCCGTTCCACTCAAGTCAGCTGGAGGAAGATCACCATGGCACGTGCGGTCGGCATCGACCTGGGCACGACTAACTCCGTCGTCAGCGTTCTTGAAGGCGGCGAGCCCACCGTCATCACCAACGCAGAGGGCGCCAGGACCACGCCGTCCGTCGTCGCCTTCGCCAAGAACGGCGAGGTCCTCGTCGGCGAGGTCGCCAAGCGTCAGGCGGTCACCAACGTGGACCGCACCATCCGCTCGGTCAAGCGCCACATGGGCACCGACTGGAAGATCGAGCTGGACGGCAAGCCGTTCAACCCGCAGCAGATCTCCGCGTTCATCCTGCAGAAGCTGAAGCGCGACGCCGAGGCCTACCTGGGCGAGAAGGTGACCGACGCGGTCATCACCGTCCCGGCCTACTTCAACGACTCCGAGCGCCAGGCCACCAAGGAGGCCGGTGAGATCGCGGGCCTCAACGTCCTGCGCATCGTCAACGAGCCCACCGCGGCCGCGCTCGCCTACGGCCTCGACAAGGACGAGCAGGTCATCCTCGTCTTCGACCTCGGTGGCGGCACCTTCGACGTGTCCCTCCTGGAGATCGGCGACGGCGTCGTCGAGGTGAAGGCCACCAACGGTGACAACCACCTCGGTGGTGACGACTGGGACCAGCGCGTCGTCGACTACCTGGTCAAGCAGTTCGCGGCCGGGCACGGCGTGGACCTCGGCAAGGACAAGATGGCGCTCCAGCGTCTGCGCGAGGCCGCCGAGAAGGCGAAGATCGAGCTGTCCTCCTCCACCGAGACCTCGATCAACCTGCCGTACATCACGGCGTCCGCCGAGGGCCCGCTGCACCTGGACGAGAAGCTCACCCGCGCCCAGTTCCAGCAGCTGACCGCGGACCTGCTCGAGCGCTGCAAGACCCCGTTCCACAACGTCATCAAGGACGCCGGCATCTCGCTCGCCGAGATCGACCACGTCGTCCTCGTCGGCGGCTCGACCCGTATGCCCGCCGTCGCCGAGCTCGTCAGGGAGCTGACCGGCGGCAAGGACGCCAACAAGGGCGTGAACCCGGACGAGGTCGTCGCCATCGGCGCGTCCCTCCAGGCCGGTGTCCTCAAGGGCGAGGTCAAGGACGTCCTGCTGCTCGACGTCACCCCGCTGTCGCTCGGTATCGAGACCAAGGGCGGCATCATGACCAAGCTCATCGAGCGCAACACCACGATCCCGACCAAGCGCTCCGAGATCTTCACCACGGCCGAGGACAACCAGCCGTCGGTGCAGATCCAGGTCTACCAGGGCGAGCGCGAGATCGCGGCGTACAACAAGAAGCTCGGCATGTTCGAGCTGACCGGTCTGCCCCCGGCGCCCCGCGGCGTCCCGCAGATCGAGGTCTCCTTCGACATCGACGCCAACGGCATCATGCACGTGACCGCCAAGGACCTGGGCACGGGCAAGGAGCAGAAGATGACCGTCACCGGCGGCTCCTCGCTGGCGAAGGACGAGGTCGACCGCATGCGCCAGGAGGCCGAGCAGTACGCGGACGAGGACCACCGCCGCCGCGAGGCCGCCGAGGCCCGCAACCAGGGCGAGCAGCTCGTCTACCAGACCGAGAAGTTCCTCAAGGACAACGACGACAAGGTCCCCGGCGAGATCAAGACCGAGGTCGAGGAGGCCCTCGTCGAGCTGAAGGAGAAGCTCAAGGGCGAGGACACCGCCGAGATCCGCACCGCCACGGAGAAGGTCGCGGCGGTCTCCCAGAAGCTCGGCCAGGCCATGTACGCCGACGCCCAGGGCGCCCAGGCCACCGCCGGCGGCGCCGGTGAGGCCAAGGCCGACGACGACGTCGTCGACGCCGAGATCGTCGACGACGAGCGCAAGGACGGTGCCGCGTGACGGAGGAGACCCCGGGCTTCGAGGAGAAGCCCGACGTCCCCTCCGGCGCCACCCCCGACGACGCCGAGCCGAAGGCCGCCGCCTCCGAGGAGGGGGCGGCCCCGGCCGGGGACGCGAACCAGACAGCAGGCCTTGTGGCCCAGCTGGACCAGGTGCGCACCGCGCTCGGCGAGCGCACCGCGGACCTCCAGCGGCTCCAGGCCGAGTACCAGAACTACCGCCGCCGGGTCGAGCGCGACCGGATCGCGGTCAAGGAGATCGCCATCGCGAACCTCCTGACCGAGCTCCTGCCCGTGCTCGACGACATCGGCCGCGCACGGGAACACGGCGAGTTCGTCGGCGGCTTCAAGTCGGTGGGCGAGTCGCTGGAGACCGTCGCGGCCAAGATGGGCCTCCAGCAGTTCGGCAAGGAGGGCGAGCCCTTCGACCCGACGATCCACGAGGCCCTGATGCACTCGTACGCGCCGGATGTCACCGAGACGACGTGCGTGGCGATTCTGCAGCCCGGGTATCGGATCGGCGAGCGCACCATCCGCCCCGCGCGGGTGGCCGTCGCCGAGCCCCAGCCCGGCGCCCAGGCGGCCAAGGCCGAGTCCTCGGACACGGCCTCCGCCGAGGCGGCGGACGAGAAGGACAACGGCCCTGAGGAGGGCTGACGTAGACAGCCAGCGGACCACCGGAGAGGGGGCACGTCGAGGATGAGCACCAAGGACTTCATCGAGAAGGACTTCTACAAGGTCCTCGGCGTCCCCAAGGACGCCACCGAGGCCGAGATCAAGAAGGCGTACCGGAAGCTCGCCCGCGAGTTCCACCCGGACGCCAACAAGGGCAACGCCAAGGCGGAGGAGCGCTTCAAGGAGATCTCCGAGGCGAACGACGTCCTCGGCGACCCCAAGAAGCGCAAGGAGTACGACGAGGCGCGCGCCCTGTTCGGCAACGGCGGCTTCCGCCCCGGGCCGGGCGCCGGCGGCAACTTCAACTTCGACCTGGGCGACCTCTTCGGAGGCGGCGCCCAGGGCGGGGGCTCCGGCGGCTTCGGCGGCGGCATCGGGGACGTCTTCGGCGGCCTGTTCAACCGGGGCGGGGGCGGCACCACCCGCACCCAGCCCCGGCGCGGCCAGGACATCGACACCGAGGTCACCCTGACCTTCACGGAGGCCATCGAGGGCGCGACGGTTCCGCTGCGCATGTCCTCGCAGTCCCCGTGCAAGGCCTGCTCCGGCACCGGCGACAAGAACGGCACACCGCGCGTGTGCCCGACCTGCGTCGGCACCGGCCAGGTGGCGCGGGGCTCCGGCGGAGGGTTCTCCCTCACCGACCCCTGCCCGGACTGCAAGGGCCGCGGTCTGATCGCCGAGCACCCCTGCCTGGAGTGCAAGGGCAGCGGCCGCGCCAAGTCGTCCCGGACCATGCAGGTCCGTATCCCGGCCGGGGTCACGGACAACCAGCGCATCCGGCTGCGCGGCAAGGGCGCGCCGGGCGAGCGGGGCGGTCCGGCCGGTGACCTCTACGTCGTCGTCCATGTCGGCGCCCACCCGGTGTTCGGCCGCAAGGACGACAACCTGACGGTGACGGTGCCGGTGACGTTCGCCGAGGCGGCCCTGGGCGGGGAGATCAAGGTCCCCACCCTCGGCGGCCCGTCCCTGACCCTGAAGCTGCCGCCCGGCACCCCCAACGGCCGCACCATGCGGGCGCGGGGCAAGGGCGCGGTCCGCAAGGACGGCACCCGCGGTGACCTCCTGGTCACCGTCGAGGTGAGTGTGCCGAAGGACCTGTCGGGGAAGGCTCGTGACGCGCTCGAGGCGTATCGCGAGGCGACCGTGGACGAGGATCCGCGGGCGGAGCTGTTCGAGGCCGCGAAGGGAGCCTGAGGGTGATGGACGGGCGTCGACGCAGTGACAGTTTTCGTGGGCCGTATGAACTGACCGAGGAGACCCCGGTCTACGTCATCTCGGTGGCGGCCCAGCTCTCCGGCCTGCACCCGCAGACGCTGCGTCAGTACGACCGGCTGGGCCTGGTCTCCCCCGACCGCACCGCGGGCCGGGGCCGGCGCTACTCGGCCCGCGACATCGAACTGCTGCGCACTGTCCAGCAGTTGTCGCAGGACGAGGGCATCAACCTGGCCGGCATCAAGCGGATCATCGAGCTGGAGAACCAGGTCGCCGCCCTCCAGAACCGGGTCGTGGAACTCCAGGACGCCCTGGAGGGCGCGGCGGCGGCGATGCAGCAGCGCGAGGCAGCGGTCCACGCCTCCTACCGCCGGGACCTCGTCCCGTACCAGGAGGTCCAGCAGACCAGCGCGCTGGTGGTGTGGCGCCCGAAGAAGCCCAAGGACTGACGGACGGCACCGTACTGAGGGGCCGTGCAAAGTGCCCGTACGAAGGGGCCCGGAGGATCCAGTGATCCTCCGGGCCCCTTCGTCGTCCGCGCGTGCTCAGGGGGCGGTGACCGCGTAGTCGCCCGCCGGTGCGGTTTCCGTGCCGTCGGCGGCGACCGCCGTCACCCAGTAGTAGGACGTGGTGCCTCGGGCCGCCTCCGTGTCGAAGAACTCGGCCGCCCCGCTCAGGAGGTCGGCGATCTTCTCGTACGCGGACGTCCGCGGGTCCCAGCGGTAGACGCGGTAGCCGCCGGCCTGTTCCGGCGCCGCGTCGGTGAGCCCGTGCCAGGTCAGCCGGTTGCCCTCGGCGCCCTCGGCCGCCTCGACCGTGAGCGTCAGCGGCGACCCCTCGGGCGTGGCCACGGTCGGCGTCATGTCGAGCTCGGTGGCGATCACGATCTGCGCCTCGCCGGTCATGGCGAACGACGAGTTCGTGGCGTGGTCGAGGGCGTCGACGATGAAGCAGGACTCCTCGCCGTCGGGGATGGTGGTGTACGCGTACGAGGTGGTGCCGGCGGGCACGGAGAAGCCCGGGTACAGGGAGCACATCTGCTCGTCCTCGTCGCCCCAGAGCTCACCCCGGCGGACCGTGTAACTGTCGAGGTCAGGGGTCGGGTTGGCGTCCCAGCGCACCTCGAAGCCGTACTCGGTGGGAGTGACCGTCACCCCGGTGACGGGCGACGGCGGGGTGACGTCCCGGCGCGTGCCGATCACGGCGGTGGACTGCGCGGACTCGTTGCCCGCCGCGTCCAGCGCGGTCACCTTGTAGTGGTGGCCGGTGCCCATCACGGCGCTGGAGTCCAGGTACGACGTCCCGCCGCTGGTGCCGATCAGGGTGTAGGTGCCGCTGCGGGTCGCCGCCCGGTACACGCGGTACGACGTCGCCCCCGCGACCTCGCCCCAGGCGACCCGGAGCCCCTCCGGTTCGCTCGCGGTGGGGCGAAGGACGGGCACGGCGGGGGCGGTCCGGTCGGCCGTGGTGACGGTCTTGGGGGCCGTGCCCGCCGACTCGTTGCCTGCCTTGTCGTAGGCGCGCAGCTGGTAGGAGTAGGCCGCGCCGGTCACCGGGAGCGTGGTGTCGGTGTATGCGGTGGCGGTGGTGGAGGCCAGCCGGGTCCAGGTGGTGCCGTCGGCGGGGCGCCGGTAGACGCGGTGGCCGGCGAGGTCCAGCTCCTGGTTCTTCGCCCAGGTGAGCTTCGCCCGGCCGGACGCGGTGTCGTAGGAGACCGCGAGGCCGGTCGGCGTGAGCGGCGCGACCTTGTCGACCGTCGCCGCGGTGCGGGGCGTGTAGGTGAACTTGACGTTGGCACCGCCGGTCCAGTTCACGTAGTCCACGCGGAGGGTGTGCTTGCCCTTGGGGACCGTGAGGTTCAGGCTCTTCGTCACCGTCGAGGAGACGTTCTTCCAGACGTCGACCTTGCGGACTCCGTCGAGATAGACGCGTACGCCGTCCTGGGCCGACACCGCGAAGGTGAAGGGGCCGCCGGAGCCGAAGTCGCGGGTCACCGTCCAGCGCACGCCGAAGTTGTTCGTGGGGAGGCCGGACGCGGGAGCCTTCGTGCCCCAGCTCTCGCTGATCGCGGAGTCGCAGTCGGTCTTCTTCGGAGTGCCCGAAAAGGTGGTGTTCGCGAAGAATTGACGCTTGTACACCGGAGAGGTGCAGTTGGTCGCGGCCGAAGCGGGCGCGGCGGTGGCGGCGGTGAGGAGACCGCCGGTCGTGGCGAGCACGAGAGCCGTCGCGAGTCTGGCTGGCTTCATTCGATCCTCTGGTCGGCAAGGGCAGGCGGGTACGGGAAGGCCTGTGGTGATCATGACTCGTGAGAACTGGCCTTGGTTGTACGGCTCTTCGCCCCTTGCCGGGCCCCGCTTGAGGAGGGCCTGTAAATAAGGTTCCGTACCCTCTTCGCTTCGTCTCCATGCGTCTTCACTTGCTCAGCGGAGGGTGATGTTGTTACTTCGTTAAGTGGTTCGGCTTGACTCCGGCGGCTGCCGCCGCGTTGGCTTTTGAGATAACTGGGTCAACATGCCGCACCCAAGTACCGGAACGCACCTGAAGTGAGCCCCCGAATGCGTCGTATCGCCATAGCTGTGGTCGCCTCCACGATGTCCCTCTCGCTCGCGGGATGCGGGATGCTGGGGGCCTCGGAGGACAGCAGCTCCGCGACACCGACCCGCACGAACGACATCACCATCGGTGTGCTGATGCCGGAGACGACGAACACCCGGTACGCGGAGTTCGACTACCCGATCATCAAGCGGAAGATCGCCGCCCTCACCAACAACAAGGGAAAGACCGAGTACGCCAACGCGGCAGCCAGCGTCAAGAAGCAGAACATCCAGATGCAGAAGATGATCGACGACAAGGTCGACTGCATCCTGCTCGACGCCGTCGACTCCCACAAGATCGCTCCCATGGTGAAGAAGGCCAAGGAGGCGAACATCCCGGTCATCGCCTACGACCGGCTCGCCGAGGGCCCGATCGACGCGTACGTCTCCTTCGACAACGAGCTCGTCGGCGAGGTGCAGGGCCGCGCCATCACCGAGGCGCTCGGCGCCGCCGACACCTCCGACCAGGTCGTCATGATCAACGGCTCGCCCACCGACCCGAACGCCGCCCAGTTCAAGGACGGGGCGATGAACGAGCTGAACGGCCGCGTGACCATCGCCGCGACCTACGACACCGACGGCTGGAAGCCGGCGATCGCCCAGGCCAGCATGACCAAGGCGATCGAGAAGATCGGCAAGGACAACATCGCGGCCGTCTACTCCGCGAACGACGCCATGGCCGGCGGCGTCATCAAGGCCCTGGAGGCCGCGGGCGTCAGCGCCGCCAACCTGCCCCCCATCACCGGCCAGGACGCCGAGCTCCCGGCCGTGCAGCGGATCATCGCGGGCGAGCAGTACATGACCGTCTACAAGCCGTACGCCGGTGAGGCGGAGGCCGCGGCCGAGGCGGCCGTCGCCAAGGTCCAGGGCCGTGAGCTGCAGTTCGAGGCGCTCACCCGCGACAAGGTCGACAGCCCCACCGACAAGGACATCCCGGCCAAGCTGGTGACCGTGGTCGCGCTCACCAAGAGCAACATCAAGACGACCGTCATCGCGGACGGCATCTACAAGGTCTCCGACATCTGCACGCAGAAGTACAAGCAGGCCTGCGCCGCCATCAACCTGAAGTAGGCGCCGCACCCGACACGTCAGCCCCGTGACCTTCGGGTCGCGGGGCTTCGTGCTGCCGCAGGACATTCCCGGGTCCGGCCGGGCTCCCCCGTCGTCCGGCCGGACCTACCCGGGTGAGGAGCGCCCGGGGGGAAGTGGAACCAACGATGCCCCCCTCTTCTTGCGCGCGCCACCATCAGCTTGTTGCAGTGCGAGGGGCGGAGGCCGGGAGAAACTCGGGTATATGAGTGGTTTTCCGCTGCCGTGGCCGGGGGAGCCGTGTTGCGGAGCCGGTCCGCGCCGCGCATAGTGGCGTCGCGGAAGCCGCGTCAGAGAGGTGTCAAGCGGGGGTGGGATGGGCGATGGCCGGGCACGGGACGGAGGAGCATCCTCACGGTGCTGACCGACTGTGCGAGGCCGGGGATCGCGTGTATTCCCGGGCCGTACGGCGGGGACGCGTGCCGCGCGGCGACGCCGGCCCGGTGCCCTGCCTGCTGGAACTGGCCCTGCTCCACCCCGACCCCGACGACATGGAGTGGCTGGTGCCGACCTCCCCGCAGGAGGTCATGACCCGGCTGCTGCGCGGTCTGCACGACGAGGTGAGCGCCAGTGAGCGCCGGATGGGCTCGGCCGTCGCCGCCTTCGAGTGGTACGCCGGTCTCGGCGGCGCCCCCGGCGCGCGGGCCGCGGAGGGCGCGGCGATCCGGGTCCTGGACGGCTCCTCCCGCATCCAGGCGGCCCTGGACCAGGCGACCGAGGCGTGTACGACCGAGGTGCTGACCGTGCAGCCGGGCGGCATCCGGCGCGAGCACGAACTGTCGGAGGGCCTGCACCGGGCGCTGGAGCTGCGCGGCCGGGGCGTGCGGATGCGCGACCTGTACAACCATGTGGCCCGGCACGGCCAGGGCCTGCTGAACTACCTGGAGCTGATGGGTGACGCGGTGGAGGCCCGCACCCTGGACGAGGTCGTCGACCGGCTGATCCTCTTCGACCGCAAGGTGGCCTTCATCCCGGCCAACGCCGACCGCACGATGGCGCTGGAGCTGCGCCACCCGGCCCTGGTCGCCTACCTGGTGACCGTGTTCGAGCGGCTGTGGCGGCTGGCGATCCCGCTCGGCGCCCAGCTCCCCCAGACCCGTATCGAGGGCGTCTCGCACCGCGAGCAGTCCATCGCCGCGCTGCTGGCCGAGGGACATCAGGACGCGGTGATCGCCGAGCGCCTCGGGATCAGCGTCCGTACCTGCCGGGCCCATATCGCCCGGCTCTCGGAGACCCTGGGGGCGGCGAGCCGGACCCAGCTGGGGGTGCGGATCGCGCAGGTGGGGCTGGACGGGCCGGTGGACGCGAGCGGGCCCGGGGAAGCGGTGCCGGACGCGGCGTCGGACGCGGTGCCGGGCCAGGGACGCGGCCCGGGGCCGGCCGGCGGGGTCACCGAGGCCCTTCCGGATGCTCTCCCTGGTCGAGGATCCCCGACCGGGCGATGAGATAGCCGAGCTGGGCGCGGCTCTCGCTGCCGAGGCCGGCGGCGAGTTTGGCGATGTGGACGCGGGCGGTGCGGATGTTCATGCCGAGGCGGGCGGCGATCACCGCGTCGGTGTGGCCCTCGACGAGGAGGGTGGCGATGGCCCGCTGACGGGGGGTCACCCCGTTGAGGGAAGGGCGCTGCACGGCCTCCGGGTACATCGGGGTGGCCAGCCGCCAGAACCGGTCGAACACCGTGGCCAGGAACGCGGTCAGGGCGGGCTGGCGGACCTCCAGGGCGAGGGTGCCGTCCTCGTCGGCCGGCAGGAAGGCCACCTTGCGGTCGACGACGATGAGGCGGTCGGTGACCTCGTCGAGGCCGCGGGCCTCGGCGTCGCCGCTCAGCAGCTCGTAGTGGCCGATGATGCTCTGGATGTGCCGGGTGGTGTGCTGGTAGAGGGTGCGGATCCGGCAGCCGCGGTCGAGGACGGCCTGGTCGCGCCGGCGGGCGATCTCCGTGGAGGCGGCGGCCCGTTCGGTGTCCATGCCGGTCCGCGGCTGGATGCACAGCAGTTCCTCGCGCATCTCGTCCATGGCCTCGCTGATGGCCTGGTTGATCTGCTCGTTGCCGCTGAGGATGCGCAGGGATGCGGACTCCGTGGGGGCGGTGTGGCTGCCGGTGAGCCGCATGAGCGGTTCGAAGAGCGTGGCCAGCCGCTCCTCGTGGCGCCGTTCCTCGGCGATGCGGGCCGCGGAGGCGTTCAGCTGGCGGTGCAGGGCGACCGCGGGGGCGACGGGCTCCAGCCGGCGCAGATCGTCGACGGCCGGGTGCAGGAGGCCCAGGTCGAGCAGGCAGGGGGCGGCCTCGGCGGCGTCGGCGGCGAGGTGGCCCTCGCGCAGGGCGCGTTCGTAGATCCGGCTGCCCTGGGCGCAGAGTTCTGCCACGCCGTGGTGGGGGTGCGGCGGCGTGTTCACGTCGGGTCCCTTTCCTGGTCGAGGATTCCTGAGCGTGCGATGAGGTAGCCGAGCTGGGCGCGGCTCTCGCTGCCGAGGCGGGCGGCGAGTCTGGCGATGTGGACGCGGGCGGTGCGGACGTTCATGCCGAGCCGGTCGGCGATCACGGCGTCGGTGTGACCCTCGACGAGGAGGGTGGCGATGGCCCGCTGACGGGGGGTGACACCGTTCAGGGTGGGCTGCCGGACGGCCTCGGGGTACATCGGGGTGGCCAGCTGCCAGAGGTGTTCGAAGGCGCCGGCGAAGTAGGCGATCAGCGCGGGGTGGCGGATCTCCAGGGCGAGGGTGCGGTCCTGGTTGGCGGGGAGGAAGGCCACCTCGCGGTCGACGACGATGAGCCGGTCGGTGACCTCGTCGAGGGTGCGCGCCCGGGCGTCGCCGCGCAGGACGTCGTAGCGGGCCAGGACGCTCGGGGAGTGCCGGGCGGTGTGGTGGTAGAGGGTGCGGGTGCGGCCGCCGCGGTCCAGGAAGGCCTGGTCGCGGGCGAGGGCCTGGGCGTGCGAGCTCGGCAGCAGGCCGGGGTGGTGGCCGCGCGGCTGGATGGCGAGGATCTCCTCGGAGGCGTCCGAGATCACCCGGGTGAGCGCCAGGTTGATGGCGTCGCGGCCGTCGACGAGGGTGAGGGCCGGGGTGTCGGCGAGCCGGGGCGCCGTCGCGCGCAGCCGCAGGAAGGCGTCGAAGGTGTCCACCAGCCGGGCCTCGCGGCGGCGTTCGCGTGCGATGCGCTCCTGGGTGGTCACCAGCTGGCGGTGCAGGGCGACGACGGGGGCGACGGGCTCCAGGTGGCCGGGGGCGTCGGCGCAGGGGCGCAGCAGGCCGAACTCCAGCAGACAGCGGGCCGGTTCGGCTTCCTCGGCGGTGATCCGGCCCGTCCTCAGGGCCCGTTCGTACAGGCGCGCCCCCGCGGCGCACAACTGCGTCACGCCGTGCCGCACATGGGGTGCGGGGGGCGGCTCCGCCGCGTCCTGTCCGTGCACCTCGCTGGTCACCGGCGTCCTCTTCGAGAGCTCGTCACCTCACTCGTCCCGGTCCAGGATCCCGGACTGCGCGATCAGGTAGCCGAGCTGGGCGCGGCTGCCGCTGCCGAGGGCGGTGGCGAGTTTGGCGATGTGGGCCCGGCAGGTACGGACGTTCATGCCGAGGCGGCGGGCGATGGCCTCGTCGACATGGCCCTCGACGAGGAGTTTGGCGATGGAGTGCTGGATGTCGGTGAGGCCGTCGGGGGCGGTCTCGTAGGGTGCGCCGGCGGTCAGCGGGACGGCCCGGTTCCACATGAACTCGAACACCTTGATGAGGTAGCCGACGAGTCCGGGGTGGCGGATCTCCAGGGCCACCTGGCGGTCGTCGCGGATGGGGATGAAGGCGACGGCCTCGTCGCAGATGATGAGCCGTTCGACGAGTTCGTCGATGGTCCGGTACTCGACCTTGCCGTCGGCGAACTGGTCCACGTAGGCCAGCTTCTCCGGGCTGTAGCGGGCCGTGTGCTGGTACAGGGTGCGGATCCGGACCCCGCGTTCGATCAGCGGCCGGTCGCGCTCCAGGCCCTCGATGAGCCGGCGCTCGGGGCGGTGGCCGCTCGGCTGGACCGTCAGCATCTCGCTCTGGCACTGGGAGGTGGCGAGGTCCAGCGCGGCGTTGATCCGGTCGAGCCCCTCCAGCACGGTGATGGAGTGGGTCGACGCGGTGACCTGGGCGCTCAGGGCCATGAACGGCTCGAAGGCGCCCGCCAGTTCGATCGAGACCCGGCGGCGCTCGGTGATCTCGCGCTCGATGGGGTTGAGGCGCTGGGCCAGCGCGACCGAAGGGGGAACCGGACGCAGCCAGTTGGCGTCGTCGGGGTCGGGGTGCAGCAGCGCGAACTCCATCAGGCAGGGAGCGGCCTCCACGTCCGCGCGGGCGATACGCCCCGTCCGCAGTGCATCCACATACAGACGGCTACCCTCGTCGCATAGCGCGGTCACGGCATGGGGATGTTTCGCTTTAGTCCGATTCGTTGCCAAATCTCCACCCCCCAGGGTCCTGAACGTGCAGGAACATGATGCACCGATCGTGTGGCCATGACGTGCCCGAATGAGCCATCGTCTTAGTCGACGGGGGAAGAGGGGACCTTCAAGTGAGGACGAAGCCGACTATGGGTAAGAGAATGCTTCGCTCGGTGCTTGTCGCCGCCTTCTCCGCCGTTGTGGCCTTCGGATCCCTGAGTGGCCTCTCCGACGCGAAGGGTGACGTACGGGCGGACAGTGTGTGGGCGACCACGCCGCAGTCCGTCGTGGCCGACGGCGACACTCCTGTCGGTACCGACGACAGCGTGTGGGCCTGACCATGACTACTCCTCCCGACGACCGTTCCTTCCGCCGCGAGATGGCCACCGCCTACCGCTCCGGCTGGCACTTCATCGACCTGGTCACCGCCATCCCCCACAGCGGTGACTCGTTGATGGTGACCGTGTTCGGAGAACCGGTGGTCGTCACGCGGGACGAGGAGGACGACGTCCGGGCCTATCGGTGCCTGCGGCGGCCCCGGGGGGCGCCGCAGCCCGTACGGTGCGCGATCCGGTACGGAATGATCTTCGTGAACCTGGACCGGCGCGATCACCAGCTGGCGGAACCGGCTCCCCAGGCCGCTCCGCACACCATCTCAGCCACCCCCCGCAGTGCCTGACGCGATTCCCCCGTCGTAACAGATCGCCTCAGGTGCTTCCCCCCGCAGCGGCGTCACCGTGACCTGAACACGGTGACGCCGCTGCAGTTTTCCGGGGACATTTCCCTTTATCGGCGAGTATCGGTCAAGTGTCGGAACGCTTGTGCCGTGGCCGGAAAACGACGTACGCCACAGGTCCCGGGTTTGGATCAGCCGTGACCCGGCGCCCTCCCGCCGTACCGCCGGCATGTGCGCCCCCGCCCCCTCTCTCCCGTGCGGCCCCGCATCGCACACCCGTCTCTCTCACCTTGAGCGGAATAGACTCAACTTTGTGTACGCTGGCACAGTCAGACAAGGGAGTGGGCTGACGCCAAGGAGGAGACAGCGAACGTGGACGCCGAGCTGACCAACCGGAGCCGGGACGCGATCAACGCGGCCGGCAGCCGTGCCGTGTCGGGAGGACACCCCGACCTCACCCCCGCCCATCTGCTGCTCGCGCTGCTCCAGGGCCAGGACAACGAGAACATCGTCGACCTCCTCGCCGCGGTCGGCGCCGACCAGGCCGCCGTACGCGCGGGAGCCGAACATGTGCTCGCCGGTCTGCCCAGCGTGACCGGCTCCACCGTGGCGCCCCCGCAGCCCAACCGCGAGCTGCTCGCCGTGCTCGCCGACGCGCAGGCGCGGGCCAAGGAGCTGGGCGACGAGTTCCTCTCCACCGAGCACCTGCTGATCGGCACCGCCGCGAAGGGCGGCCAGGCCGCCGACGTGCTCGGCCGGCACGGCGCCGGCCCGGACCAGCTGCAGGACGCCTTCCGCAAGGCCCGCGGCGGCCGCCGGGTCACCACCGCCGACCCCGAGGGCCAGTACAAGGCCCTGGAGAAGTTCGGCACCGACTTCACCGCAGCCGCCCGCGACGGCAAGCTCGACCCGGTCATCGGCCGGGACCAGGAGATCCGCCGCGTCGTCCAGGTCCTCTCCCGCCGGACCAAGAACAACCCCGTCCTCATCGGCGAGCCCGGCGTCGGCAAGACCGCCGTCGTCGAGGGACTCGCCCAGCGGATCGTCAAGGGGGACGTGCCCGAGTCCCTCAAGGACAAGCGGCTGGTCGCGCTGGACCTCGGCGCGATGGTCGCCGGCGCGAAGTACCGGGGCGAGTTCGAGGAGCGCCTGAAGACCGTCCTCGCCGAGATCAAGGAGAGCGACGGCCAGATCATCACCTTCATCGACGAGCTGCACACGGTCGTCGGCGCGGGCGCCGGCGGCGACTCCGCCATGGACGCCGGCAACATGCTCAAGCCGATGCTCGCCCGCGGTGAGCTGCGCATGGTCGGCGCGACCACGCTCGACGAGTACCGCGAGCGCATCGAGAAGGACCCCGCCCTCGAGCGCCGCTTCCAGCAGGTGCTGGTCGCGGAGCCGACCGTCGAGGACACCATCGCGATCCTGCGCGGGCTCAAGGGCCGCTACGAGGCCCACCACAAGGTCCAGATCGCCGACAGCGCGCTGGTCGCGGCCGCGACCCTCTCCGACCGGTACATCACCTCCCGCTTCCTGCCCGACAAGGCCATCGACCTGGTCGACGAGGCCGCCTCCCGCCTCCGGATGGAGATCGACTCCTCGCCCGTCGAGATCGACGAGCTCCAGCGGTCCGTGGACCGGCTCAAGATGGAGGAGCTGGCCATCGGCAAGGAGACCGACGCCGCCTCCCGCGAACGCCTGGAGAAGCTGCGCCGCGACCTCGCCGACAAGGAGGAGGAGCTGCGGGGCCTGACCGCCCGCTGGGAGAAGGAGAAGCAGTCCCTCAACCGCGTCGGCGAGCTCAAGGAGAAGCTCGACGAACTGCGCGGCCAGGCCGAGCGCGCCCAGCGCGAGGCCGACTTCGACACCGCCGGAAAGCTGCTGTACGGCGAGATCCCGGCCCTGGAGCGCGACCTGGAGGCCGCCACCGAGGCCGAGGAGGAGGCCTCCAAGGGCACCATGGTCAAGGACGAGGTCGGCTCCGACGACATCGCCGACGTCGTCGCCGCCTGGACCGGCATCCCGGCGGGCCGCCTCCTGGAGGGCGAGACGCAGAAGCTGCTCCGTATGGAGCACGAACTGGGCCGCCGGCTGATCGGCCAGTCCGAAGCCGTCCAGGCCGTCTCGGACGCCGTACGCCGCTCCCGCGCCGGCATCTCCGACCCCGACCGCCCGACCGGCTCCTTCCTCTTCCTCGGCCCCACCGGCGTCGGCAAGACCGAGCTCGCCAAGGCCCTCGCCGACTTCCTGTTCGACGACGAGCGGGCCATGATCCGCATCGACATGTCGGAGTACGGCGAGAAGCACAGCGTCGCCCGGCTCGTCGGCGCGCCCCCCGGCTACGTCGGCTACGAGGAGGGCGGCCAGCTCACCGAGGCCGTCCGCCGCCGCCCGTACAGCGTGGTCCTCCTGGACGAGGTCGAGAAGGCCCACCCCGAGGTCTTCGACGTCCTCCTCCAGGTCCTCGACGACGGCCGCCTCACCGACGGCCAGGGCCGCACGGTCGACTTCCGCAACGCGATCCTCGTCCTGACCTCCAACCTGGGCAGCCAGTACCTGGTCGACCCGGTCACGACGGAGGCGGAGAAGAAGGAGCAGGTCCTGGAGGTGGTCCGGGCGTCCTTCAAGCCGGAGTTCCTCAACCGCCTCGACGACCTGGTCGTCTTCTCGGCCCTGTCCAAGGACGAGCTCGGCCGGATCGCCCGCCTCCAGATCGACCGCCTCGCCCGCCGCCTGGCCGACCGCCGCCTCACCCTGGAGGTCACCGACGCGGCCCTCGCCTGGCTCGCCGACGAGGGCAACGACCCCGCCTACGGCGCCCGCCCGCTGCGCCGCCTGGTCCAGACGGCCATCGGCGACCGCCTCGCCAAGGAGATCCTCTCCGGCGAGGTCAAGGACGGTGACACGGTCCGCGTGGACGCCTTCGGCGAGGGCCTGCTCGTGGGCCCGAGGACCGACAAGACGCTGTAGGCCCGCCGAGCAGCTGAAGAGCGCGCCGGCCCCTGTTCCCCCGGGGCCGGCGCGCTCAGGTGTCGGTCGTGAAGACGACGTACACCATCCAGAAGAACCACAGCGAGAAGACCAGGCACCCCCACCACAGAGTCCACAGCAGCCAGCGGATCTCTCTTCTCACAGCCATGGGCAGATCATCGCACCGCGACCGGCGCCCGCACGCTCTCAGCGGAATTGCGCCAACCGGAGGTGAACCCTGGGGGGCGGGGCTTGCCACCCCCCTCCCCGGATGGGGGAGGATGGCGGGATCCGTACGAAGGGAAATTTCGGTGAGCATCGACCCGTCCTCGATTCCGAACTTCGGGGGCCAGCAGCCCGAGCCGCAGCCCCAGGGACCGGCGGGCCCCGTAGTCCCGGATCAGGACCTCGTGAAGCAGCTCCTCGACCAGATGGAGCTGAAGTACGTCGTCGACGACGAGGGTGACCTCGCGGCGCCGTGGGAGGAGTTCCGTACGTACTTCATGTTCCGCGGCGAGGGTGACCAGGCGGTCTACTCGGTGCGGACGTTCTTCGACCGGCCCCACCAGATCGACGACAAGCAGGCGCTGCTGGAGGCGATCGACGACTGGAACCGGCGCACCCTGTGGCCCAAGGTCTACACGCACACCCACGACGACGGCACCGTCCGCCTCATCGGCGAGGCGCAGCTGCTGATCGGCGCCGGGGTGAACATCGAGCTGTTCGTCTCCTCCACGGTGAGCTGGGTGCGCGCGGCCATCGAGTTCGACAAGTGGCTGGTGGAGCAGCTGGGCCTGGAGAAGGACGTCGACGGCACGGACGGCGAGCCCGAGGAGGGCGACGAGTAGGTCCCGCGACCGGCCCGTCCGTCATGGCGGGGCACCGTCCACAGGCTGTGGACGGTGCCCCGCCTGCCGTTTTCAGCCCGCGAGCGCCTTCAGCCGGGTCACCGCCTCCTCCAGCACGCCCACCTGCTTGCAGAACGCGAACCGCACGAACGGGGCGCCCTCCTCGCGGTGGTCGTAGAAGACGGCGTTGGGGATGGCGACCACACCCGCGCGCTCCGGCAGGGAGCGGCAGAAGGCGAAGCCGTCGCTCTCGCCGAGCGGACGGATGTCGGTGGTGACGAAGTAGGTGCCGGCCGGGCGGAAGACCGAGAAGCCCGCCTCCGCCAGCCCCGTCGCCAGCAGGTCCCGCTTGGCCAGCATGTCCGCCCGGAAGGCGTCGAAGTAGGCGTCGGGGAGGGCGAGGGCCTCGGCGACCGCGTACTGGAAGGGCCCCGACGCCACGTACGTCAGGAACTGCTTGGCGGAACGGACGGCGGTCACGAGTTCCGCGGTGCCCGTCACCCAGCCGACTCCTCGTTGGCCTGCCTATTCCAATTTCGTGCGACAGGCCCCGCTGCGGATCTCCGGCACCGGCGGTGAGCAGGCTGCACAACCTGTCGGCACCCGTCTGCCTGCCGTACCGACGGGCTCGGTGACGCGGCACTGTCCGTCGTATCCTGACCACACACGGGAAGGAGCCGTCCATGAGCGTCGACGCGATCGTGCACACGGAGTTCCCCAAGGGGTACACGGTCCTGTTCGGGGCCGACGGAAAGGTGATCATGACCCCGCAGAGCGAAGAGCGCTCCAGCACCATCAGGTCGATGCAGATCGACTCCGCTCTTGCCCTCGGCCGTCACGCGAAGGTCACCTCCGATGTCTACATCGACTTCCCCGCCGACGAGAACTCCGCCCCCGACCTCGCGATCCTTCGCGAGGACGCACGCAAGGAAGGCAAGCGCTACAGCTTCGAGGACCTTCTGCTGATCTCCGAGGTCGTCTCGACCTCTTCCGCACGCAAGGACTACGACGACTGCACCGCGAAGTACGGCCGCTACGGAATCCCGATCTACCTGGTCGTGGACCCCTACGCCCAGGAAGTCGTCCTTCACACCCAGCCGACCGCCACCGGTTACATCGCCGCACACACCCACAAGTACGGCACGGGCAAGCTCCCCATCTCCCTGGCCGACGGCCGCACTTTCACCCTCGACCTCGACGAACTCCCGCGCCCGGATCCCGAGGCGGACGCCCGCTGACGAGGGACTCCGTCGATCGGGATCGGCCAGGGGGCGTGCCGTTCTCTGCCGTGAGTCCGTGCGACGAAGTCCGGTTCGCCGCAAGGAGGTTCGAAGCCGCGTTGGCTGCGGGCGACAACCACCTCGTACTGCCCTGAGGTAGTGGGCCCGCTCGTCCTCGGCCGAGTCGCCGGGCCCGCTTCGGCGATAGCGTGGCACGGCAACGACTGCTGCAGACAGGCGGACGAGATTTCATGCGGATGCGGTTCGAACCCGAGGCCGAGGAGGAGTTCGAGGCGGCGCGTGGGCTGCTGGTCGACCGCCTGGTTCGGTGGGCCGGGGAGCAGGGGCTGCCGGTGGACGGGTACATGGCCGAGACGGCGCTGGACTACCGGCACCTGGCGACTGCCGACGGCCGACTGGGGCTGTGGGAGTTGTGCCACGTAGAGGAGCTACTGCTCTCCTGGCTTCCCCAGCAGGTCACCGAGCTTCCCGGGGAGGAACGCGCCGACGCCCCGGGCGCACTGCGCACGCTACTGCGCTATCTGCACGCCGCGCAGTTGGCGGACCCGCGCGGCCCCTCACTCCAGGATTCCCTTGCCGCGGTCGACAGGGTCGCGGAACAGCATCCGGCGGCGATGACGGACCGCACTCGCTGGGGATTGGCGAAGTTCTGGGCGATGACGGCCGCGGAGCAGGGCGTGGACGTCCAGGACGGGGCGGCGTTCCAGCGCTTCGCGGACCGAGCGCAGCGCGGGGAGGTCGCCTACGATCAGCAGGCTCTCGCCGCGATCATGGAACGGCGGCTGACCGGCCGCGCGCTGTCCGACGGGGCCCGGGCCGAGCCGCAACTGCCCGTGATGCTTCCCCCGGACGACGAACTGCGCCGACGGGCCGAGGCGTCGACGACCGTGGCGCAGTTGCGCGGACTCGCCGAATGGGCGGGGCAGGACGGCCGCCCGGTGACGGCGACGGGACGACTGCGGATGGCGGAGGCCCGCGAGCTGGTGGACGTACTCGGCACCGGCGACAGGATCGAGGGCGTGCGCTCTTCGGCCGACCTGCCGCGGCTGGGACTGCTGATGGAGTGGGCGAAGAAGGCACGGCTGGTCCGGGTGGTCAAGGGGCGGTTGTACGCGGTGGCCAAGGCCCGGCCGGTGCTGGCCGACCTGCTCCGGCTGTGGCTGCGTGCCTTCGACGCGTGCTTCGAGCTGCGGCAGGCCCTGATCGGGGCACGCAGCGGCTGGCACGTCGAGTCGATGCTCTTCGACGTCTACGAGCCCGTCCTGGACGACGTGTTGAACACGCTCTACAGCCTGCCGTACCCGATGCCCTGGCCGCGGCTGCGTGACACGGTACACCTGGCCTATCGGACCTCCTTCCAGCTCGACGCCGGGTCGGACCCTCAGCACCGGATGTGGTTCGAGCACGCCGACCGGGACCTGCGCGCGGTGCTCGACCTGCTGGACGACCTGGGCGCGATCGAGCGTGATCGTGGGATGGCCGATCCGGTGTTCCTCGACATCGACCTCTTCGATGCCGGTCCCGAGCTGCTCGCGGACATGCCGCCGGAGCTCGCGGAGCTGCTGGGCGTCGCGGGGGCGGCAACGGACCCGGCGGCGCAGGAGCGTGCCGATGCCCGGCGGGAGGAGCTGACCGCCGGGCCGGTCGAGCTCATCCGTCTCACCGAGCTCGGTACCCGGGCCGTACGACAGCGGTTGCTGGCGGCCGGCAGGGACGCACCGTTGGTCGGTGAACTGGCCCAGGCACCGGCGGCCGGCCTGCTGGGGGTGCTGGCCGAGGACTACGACCCGGACGCCGCGCGCACGGAGCTGGCCGGCTGGATCACGGCCCGCGGCGAGCGGGAAGGCGCCCTGCGGCAACTGACCGACGCCGTAAGGACCATGACCTTCCGCACGCGTGCGCAGGCGATGCTCGACGTGCTGCTGGCGGCGTTGCCGGACGGTGAGGGCGAGCGGCTGCTGCGCACGCTGCGGCGAGACACACAGCTGGCGCCGCTGGCGCTGAACGCGCTGGCGCACCGTGAGTTGCTGTCCCCAGAGGACATGACCGATGCAGAGTCTCTGCTGGTGCTCGCCGAGAGCCTGCTTCAGCTCATGGAGTTGGCGGGTGCAGGGGACGGCGCCGAGGAGACGCTGCGCGCTCAGGGCTCCCAGGCCAGGGACGCGGTTGCCGCCGCGTTGGACTCCGCGCACCCGGACCGGGCCGGACTCGACGAGCTCAGGCAGCTGGCGGCCCGGGCACTGGGTACCCGAGGCGTCCGCGCCCCGCAGGCTCGGCGCTCCCCGGGGAAGAGCGGCCGCAAGCGGCGCCGCTGACCGGGCAACACCGCCTGCCCCCAGGCTCCGGGTGCGCCGGCACTGGCACGGAGCCGGGCGCAGGGAAACCGACGGGTCCCGGCGTCGTACTCCTCGGTGGCGCGTTACCGTCGGGGTCGTGGTTGAGGGATGGGACGAGGACGGGCTGCGGGCCCTGCGTGGCGCGCTCCACGCGCAGGACGGGGTGGCGTTGCTTGCGGCGCTGCGTCGTGGACCCGTGCGTGAGGTGCTGCAGCTGGCCGGCGATGGTGTGGCCGGGGCTGCGGCGCAGGGCCTGCCGGGGGCTGCGGAGATGGCGGCCTTGTTTCTCGGCGTGCTCCAGGAGCGCGGCTTCCGGGGCGACGAGGAGCTGGTGGACCGGTTGCGCGCGGGAGTTGCGGCGATCCTCCTCCTGCGCCCGCTCGCGGTCGATCTGGAGATGCTCGCCATGCTGCTGGAGGGGGACCCGGCCGAGTCCGGTGGCCGGATCGATCTGTCCACCGGGGAGTGCTGGCCTGCGTTCACCGATGAGCTGGGGCCTGGGCCCGAGGCCGACGAGGACGACGATCCCGAGCGATGGCTGTACGTTCCGGCTCTGGGGTCCCGGGCCGGTTACCGGGACATGGAGCTGTTCATCGAAGAGGTCGGGGACGCCACCCTTGCCAACCGGCTGCGGATTGCCATCGGCGGGCGGGGTGCCTTCCGGCGCTTCAAGGACGTCCTCGCCGGTGACGAGCACTCCTGGCGCCGGTACCACCGGTTCCGCGATGAGCGACAGCGCGGCAGGGCCCGCGCCTGGCTGGCCGAGGAGGGCTACTGCCCGCTTTCCGGCTCGTGGCAACCAGGCCGTGTGGCCGGTACAGATGCTGGTACGTCTGTGGCTGTCAGGCGGCCGGCGTCTTGAGTCGGGAGGCCGCCTCCTCCAGCACACCTGTCCGCTTGCAGAACGCGAAGCGAACGAAGGGCGCACCCTGCTCGCGGTGGTCGTAGAAGACCGCGTTGGGGATCGCGACCACCCCACAGCGCTCCGGCAGTGAACGGCAGAAGGTGAAGCCGTCCCTCTCGCCGAGGGGGCGGATGTCGGTGGTGATGAAGTACGTGCCGGCCGGGCGGAAGACCGTGAAACCCGCCCGCTCCAGGCCGCCCGCGAGCAGGTCCCGCTTGGTCAGCATGTCCGCGCGGAACTCCTCGACGTGCGAGTCGGGCAGACGCAGGGCCTCGGCCACGGCGAATTGGAAGGGCCCGGAGGCGACATACATCAGGTACTGCTTCGCCGACCGGACGGCGGCGACGAGATCGGGGGCGCCGGTCACCCAGCCGACTCCGCGTTCGTGAACTCATCCTTATGCGGGTCCGAGGGCTACACCCCCGAGCGACAGTGAGCCGTTGCGTACACATAGGACACTCGGTACTCTTGGGCGCATGACACAGCCCATGCCGATAGAGTCCATCCGCGATGTCCGGGCACATCTGGCCGAGGTCGTGGAGCGGGCCGACCGGGACGACGTACCTACTGTCATCACCCGGCGCGGCAAGCAGGTCGCCGCCGTGGTGTCCATCGAGGTGCTGCGCAAGTACCAGGAGTGGGAAGAGCGCGAGATCAACCGGATCATCGACGAGCGCATGACCAACCCGGCACCCGGCATCCCGATCGAGGACATCATGAGGGAGACGCTGGCGCGCAGTGAGTGAGTACCGCACCGTCTTCCGAGCCGAGGCTCAGGCCGAACTCCGCAAGGTCCCGCGAGACATGGCCCTCCGCATTTTGGCCAAGCTGACTGAGCTGGAGAGCGACCCGACGGGGTTCAACACCACGGCCCTCGTCTCCCAGCCCGACCGCCGCCGCCTCCGGGTGGGCGACTACCGCGTGATCTATACAATCGGCAACGGCGAACTGGTGGTGTGGGTCGTACACGTCGGGCATCGCTCCACTGTCTATGACACCTGAGCGCTCCTGACATCGGTCAGCGGGCGAACGCCTTGCGGAGCCGTTCCGTCGCGTCCGCCAGCATCTCGGTGCGTTTGCAGAAGGCGAACCGTACGAACGGGGCGCCGGCCTCGCGGTGGTCGTAGAAGACCGCGTTCGGGATGGCGACCACGCCCGCCCGCTCGGGCAGGGCCCGGCAGAAGGCGAAGCCGTCGGTCTCGCCGAGGGGGCGGATGTCGGTGGTGATGAAGTACGTGCCCGCCGTCCGGAACACGTCGAACCCGGCGTCCGCCAGGCCCGTGGCCAGGACGTTCCGCTTGGCGCGCATGTCCGCGCGGAAGCCCTCGAAGTAGGTGTCCGGCAGCGCGAGGGCCTCGGCGACGGCGTACTGGAACGGCCCGGACGCCACATAGGTGAGGTACTGCTTCGCCGAGCGCACCGCCGTCACGAGCTCGGGCGCGGCCGTCACCCAGCCGACCTTCCAGCCCGTGAAGGAGAAGGTCTTGCCGGCGGAGCCGATCGTCACCGTGCGCTCGCGCATCCCGGGCAGGGTGGCCAGCGGGATGTGTTCCGCCTCGTCGAACACCAGGTGCTCGTACACCTCGTCCGTGACGACCAGCAGGTCCCGCTCCACCGCCAGCCCGGCGATCGCGGTCAGCTCCTCGCGGGTGAGGACCGTGCCGGTCGGGTTGTGCGGGGTGTTGATCAGCAGCAGCCGGGTGCGGTCCGTGACCGCGTCGCGCAGCTCGTCCAGGTCCAGGCGGAAGCGGGCCTGCGCGGGGTCGGGGCGCAGGGTGACCGGCACGCGCGTGGCGCCCGCCATCGCGATGCAGGCCGCGTAGGAGTCGTAGTACGGCTCCAGGGCCACCACCTCGTCGCCGGGCTCCAGCAGGGCCAGCAGGGTGGCCGCGATGGCCTCCGTGGCGCCCGCCGTGACCAGGACCTCGGTGTCGGGGTCGTGGGACAGGCCGTAGCGGCGGGCCTGGTGCGCGACGATCGCCGTGCGCAGCTCGGGGACGCCCGGGCCCGGCGGGTACTGGTTGCCGCGCCCGTCCCGCAGTGCCCGCACCGCCGCCTCCCGGACCTCCTCCGGGCCGTCCTGGTCGGGGAAGCCCTGCCCGAGGTTGATGGACCCGGTCGCCACCGCCAGGGCGGACATCTCGGCGAAGATCGTCGTCCCGAACTCGGCGAGACGGCGGTTGAGGAAGGGACGTGAGCTGGAGGTCATGCCGGTCATCCTGCGCCGAAGCTCTGGACTTCCTCAAGTGTGCTTTGGCAGGTGAGACGGGCGGGCATCCCCCGTGCACGCAAGCGCTCGGGCGCTGCGCGAGGCGCCCACGGGGGGCCGCTTCGGGGGATTCGGAAGGAGGGTGACGCCAT
This sequence comes from Streptomyces sp. NPDC005820, assembly GCF_040630255.1. Lineage (NCBI taxonomy): Bacteria > Bacillati > Actinomycetota > Actinomycetes > Kitasatosporales > Streptomycetaceae > Streptomyces > Streptomyces sp. NPDC005820. The sequence goes on along the minus strand of NZ_JBEXXE010000023.1, from coordinate 133,108 downwards.
GATCGTGGGCATCATCCTGGCGGTGATCGCAGTGTTCTTCGTGGCGGTGCTCGTCATCAACGCACGCCGCAGGAGCCTCAGGCACCCCTACGGCCGTCCGGTGCGGTCGTACAGCGGCTCGGCGAGCCGCGGCCACTCCGGCGGCAGGACCTACTCCAGCGGCTCGGGCAGCGGTGCCGACACGGCCGCCGCGAGCTGGTGGGTGTTCGGCAGCGACAGCGGTTCGTCGGGCCATCACGGCCACTCGGGCCACCACGGCCACTCGGGTGACTCCGGCGGCCACTCGGGCCACTCCTGCGGTGGCGGTTCGTCGTGCGGCGGCGGGTCGTCCTGCGGTGGCGGCGGCGGGTGCGGCGGAGGCGGCGGATGCGGTGGAGGCAGCTGACACGGGGCAGCTGAGCTCCCCGAGGGGGAGCCGCATCCGGACCGCGGGGCCCGCCCCTGACCAGGGCGCCCCGCGGTCGCACCAGGTTCCGGAAGGGGGCTCGGGGGCGTGCGCCGGGCCCTTGCGGCGCACGCCGTGGTTGAACAGTTGAGCTGTGGAGCCCCCTGAGGGATGGAAACCCCACGAAGTTGGGTAAAAACGCTGTGGCGTCGCCACCGTTCATGATTCCCTCTAAATCACCAACGCAGCCCCTCGGACCCCTACGGACGTCCCGTGCGGACGTCCCCTGCGGACGTCCTTCCCGGACCTGGCCGGCCGGGGCCGATCTCTCCCTCCTCGCGTCTTCGCGGAGCCGATCCATGCTCACGACCCTGAACACCTCCTACACCGACACGCGCGCGGCCGACCTCGCCTGGGCCCTGGGGCGTGAGCCGCTGCCCGCCCTCGCCACGCTCGACCTCGAACTGTCCGGCGCCAAGCTCCAGTTGAGACTGCTGGGTGCCTCGCACCAGGTGCTGCTGGAGGAGGAGCAGGGCTGTTGTTCGGAGACGGTGGCCTGCATCCCCGGCAGCAGCACCCCGCTCCCGCTGGGGGTGGCCAAACGCGTCGGCGACTGGGAGTACGAATTCGCCGCGCGCGTCGAGGTGCTGACGCCGGGCCAGTTCGCGGGCCGCGCCCAGGAACTCCTCGCCCTGGTCTCCGACCACCCCCACGGCCTCGCGGGCGTCTTCCCGGGCAGCCCGCACGCCTTCACCGCCCTCCTCGCCCAGCGCCACGAGGGCCACGTCCACTGGCGCACCTGGCACGCGTACCCGCAGGACGGGCAACTGGTCGCGACGAGAACGAGGGTCGGGGCGCGGTCGCGGCCGGGAAGCTCCCGGCCCGTCGAGTCATGCGGTGTCGGTCGTGAGGTTTGAGGGCCATCTTCCACACGTGTGGGTGACGTTGCGTCCTCGGCCCGTGACGTAACGTCGCACCGTGATCGAACCGCACGCCCCGGCTCCGCCCGGCGCCCCACCGCCCTGGCGCGGCCCCGCGCGGCTGCCCGTCCGGCCGGACGTCGGACGGTTCCTGGTCCTCACGTGCGTGTTCGTCTGCGCGGCCTGCGGTCTCGTCTACGAGCTGGAACTGGTCGCCCTCGCCTCCTACCTGATGGGCGACTCGGTCACCCAGGCCTCCGTGGTGCTGTCCGTGATGGTCTTCGCGATGGGCATCGGCTCCCTCGCGGCCAAACGGCTCCGCCGGTTCGCCGCGGCCGGCTTCGGCGCCCTGGAGGTGGCCCTGGCGCTGGTCGGCGGGTGCAGCGCGATGGTGCTGTACGCGGTGTTCGCCTGGACCGGCGACTGGGGCGGGCTGTGGGCCGACGGCCCGCGCATCCTCCTGGTCGCCTTCTCCCTCGCCATCGGCCTGCTCATCGGCGCCGAGGTCCCCCTCCTCATGGAGCTCATCCAGCGCGTCCGCCGCCAGGACGCGGGCGGCGCCGTCGCCGACCTGTTCGCCGCGGACTACGTGGGCGGGCTCGTCGGCGGCCTCGCCTTCCCCTTCCTGCTGCTGCCGTTCTGCGGCCAGCTGACCAGCTCCCTGCTGACCGGCGCGGTCAACGTCGTCGCCGGGGGCGCCCTGGTCCTCGGTCTGTTCCGCCGCGACCTCGGCCGCCGCGCGCGCTGGCTGCTGCCGGCCGCCGGCGTCACCGCGATCGTCGTCCTCGGCTCCGCCGCCGTCCTCGTCGACGACTTCGAGCGGGCCGCGCGACAGGCCGTCTACGGCGGCGACGTGCGGGTCGCCGTGCGGACCGGCGTCCAGGAGGTCGTCCTGACCGGCGGCCGCCACGGCCGCCCCCTCGACCTCTACCTCGACGGCCGGCTCCGGGTCGGCGGCGACGAGCGCCGCTACCACGAGGCCCTCGTCCACCCCGCGATGCACGGCCGCCACGCGCGCGTGCTCGTCCTCGGCGGCGGTGACGGCCTGGCCGCCCGCGAGGCACTCACCCTTCCCGGCGTGCACAGGGTCGACGTCGTCGAACTCGACGCCGACCTGGTCCGCCTCGCCCGCACCGACCCGGCCCTGACCCGCCTCAACGCCCATGTCTACGACGACCCCCGCGTCCGTGTCGTCACGGCCGACGCCTTCCACTGGCTGCGCGGGGCGCCCCCGGCGGCGTACGACGTCGTGCTCGCGGACCTGCCCGACCCCGATGTCACCGCGAGCAGCAAGCTGTACTCCCAGGAGTTCTACGGCCTCGCCCGGCGCGCCCTGGCCCCCGGCGGACGGCTCGCCGTGCACGCCGGGCAGGTCACCGGCCGGCACCGGGCGTTCTGGACGGTGGAGGCGACCCTGCGGGCGGCCGGACTGCACACCGTCCCCTACCGCGTCGACGTCCGCGCCCCCGGCCGCCGCGAGCGCGCCCCCGACGACTGGGGTTTCGTCCTGGCCTCGCCCGGCGCCCGCCCGACCCTGCGCGTCGACCCCGACGACCGGCTGCACACCCTCACCCAGGCGGGCCTCCTCGCGGACGCCAGGGCGGCGCAGCGGACGCGGGTGGCGGGGGTGCCGCCCTCGACGCTGGTGCATCCGCGGTACTGACCGCCAATCGCTGTTTCGCCGGGTGCGTACCGGCGACCGCTGGGTAGGCTCCGGCCCTATGGAGCAAGAGGTGTTCGTTCCCGTTCCCGCCGAGCGGCTCAGGGCGGCCCTCGCCGACCCCGCCCGGGTGGCCCGCGCGGTGCCCGGCCTCCAGCAGGACGCCGGTACCGAGCCCGTCGCGGGCCGGCTGAAGGTCCGGATCGGCGGCCACACCATCACCTACCGGGGGGCGGTACGGCTCTCCGCGCGCGAGGACGGGGCGTACGCCGTGGAGGGCGACGCCACCGAGGCCCGCGGCGGCGGCACCGTGAAACTCACCCTCCTGCTGCGGCTCCGGGACACCGACACCGGCACGACCCTCCACATCGAGGGCGCGGCGACGGCGGACGGCCGCGTCACCGAACTGCCCGAGGAACAGGTACGGGGCGCGATCACCCGCCTGCTGACCCGCTTCGCGGAGAACTTGGGGGCGGGGGCGGCTGAGGGTGCCGTGGAGGAGGGGGCAGAAGAGCCCGAGGAGCCGGAAGCGCCCCAGGCCCCCACCGTGTCTGCCGAGGGGTCGTTGATGCCCGTGTTCGAGAGTGAAGGCCTCGACGACCTCACCGAGCCGACCGATGCCGCCGAGCCCGGCGATTCCGCCGAGCCCCCCGCCGAAGCCGCGCACGCGCGCCGCACGATGATCGGGCGGAGTGCGGAGGAGGTCGACCACGCGCCGCCGCGCGGGCGGTACGCGCCGGTGCCCGCGCCGCAGACGGTCGCCCCCAACAGCACCCTGCGCTGGGCGGCCCCCGCCGCCGCGCTGGTCGTGGCCTCGGCGATCGTCGTGGGGCGGGCGCTGCGGCGCCGCAGGTAGCCGTACGGCGTGGGCCGGGAGCGGAACCGCCCCCTTGATCGGCCCAGTAGGGTCGTCCCGTGAGTAACGAAGACATCACGCTGACCGCGGGCGACGCGGAGGCGACCGTGCAGCCGGGCAACGGCGGCCGGGTCGGTGGGCTGCGCGTCGGCGGGCTGGAGCTGCTGCGGCAGGGCGAGCGGTTCGGCTGCTTCCCGATGGTCCCCTGGTGCGGCCGGATCCGCGACGGCCGGTTCCTCGACGGCGCGACCGAACGCCGGATGCCGCTGAACGCCCCGCCCCACGCCATCCACGGCACCGCCCGCGACGGCGCCTGGAAGGTCGCGCGGCGCACGGCGGACGAGGCCGTCCTGACGTACGACCTGGTGGAGCCCTGGCCCCACCCCGGCCGGATCACCCAGGTGGTGAAGCTGACCGAGGAGTCCCTGACGCTCACCATGGGCGTGGAGACGCACGGCTCGTCCTTCCCGGCGCAGATCGGCTGGCACCCCTGGTTCAACCGCACCCTGGGCGGCCCGGACGTCCAGGTCGCCTTCGACCCCGCCTGGCAGGAGGAGCGCGGCGAGGACCACCTGCCGACCGGGAACCGCGTCGAGCCGAAGCCCGGCCCCTGGGACGACTGCTTCGGGATGCCCGGCGGCGTCGACGTCACCCTGACCTGGCCGGGGCAGCTCGCGGTGAAGGTGACCAGCCCCGAGGAGTGGGTCGTCGTCTACGACGAGCAGGAGGCGGCCGTGTGCGTGGAGCCGCAGACCGGTCCGCCGAACGGGCTGAACACCCTCCCGCGCCTGGTCACGCCCCTGGAGCCGCTGGAGGCCACCACCACCTGGTCCTGGACCCGCCTCTAAGCTGTTCGGCATGACGGACGTGGATGTACGCGGCGCGCTGCTGCAGCAGATCAAGGACAAGGCCGTGGTGCACGGCAAGGTGACCCTGTCGTCGGGTCTGGAGGCGGACTACTACGTCGACCTCCGGCGCATCACCCTGGACGGCGAGGCGGCCCCGCTGGTCGGGCAGGTGCTGCTCGACCTCACCGCAGGTCTGGAGTTCGACGCCGTCGGCGGGCTCACCATGGGCGCCGACCCGGTCGCCGCGAGCATGCTGCACGCGGCCGCCGCGCGGGGCCGCAGGCTGGACGCCTTCGTCGTACGGAAGGCGGCGAAGGCGCACGGCCTCCAGCGGCGCGTCGAGGGCCCCGAGATCAAGGGCCGCCGGGTCCTGGTCGTCGAGGACACCTCCACCACCGGCGGCTCGCCGCTGGCGGCCGTGGAGGCCGTGCGCGAGGCGGGCGCCGAGGTCGTCGCCGTCGCGACGATCGTGGACCGGGCGACCGGCGCCGACGAGAAGATCCGCGAGGGCGCGGGTGTGCCGTACCTGTTCGCCTTCTCGAAGGACGAACTCGGGCTGGACTGACCAGCGCGTGGACCAGGCATGGACCATCCGCGCATCTCTGGAAAGATGGGGACGACGATGACGTCGCACCCAAGGTCTAGGTCAGGGCCGTAAGTACTGCGCGTACGCGTGTACGCACATCGCCAACCCGCACATACCAAGGAGCGGACAGATGCCCATCGCAACCCCCGAGGTCTACAACGAGATGCTCGACCGGGCGAAGGCAGGCAAGTTCGCCTACCCGGCCATCAACGTCACCTCGACCCAGACCCTGCACGCGGCGCTGCGCGGCTTCGCCGAGGCGGAGAGCGACGGCATCGTCCAGATCTCCACGGGTGGCGCCGAGTTCCTGGGCGGCCAGTACAGCAAGGAGATGGTGACGGGCTCGGTGGCCCTCGCCGAGTTCGCGCACATCGTCGCCGAGAAGTACCCGGTCACCGTCGCCCTGCACACCGACCACTGCCCGAAGGACAAGCTCGACGGGTACGTACGTCCGCTGCTCGCGGTCTCCGAGGAGCGCGTGAAGGCCGGCCGCAACCCGCTGTTCCAGTCGCACATGTGGGACGGCTCCGCCGAGACCCTCGCCGACAACCTCGCGATCGCGCAGGAGCTGCTGGCCCGCGCCGCCGCCGCGAAGATCATCCTCGAGGTGGAGATCACCCCGACCGGCGGTGAGGAGGACGGCGTCTCCCACGAGATCAACGACTCGCTGTACACCACGGTCGAGGACGCGATCCGCACCGTCGAGGCGCTGGGCCTGGGCGAGAAGGGCCGCTACCTGCTGGCCGCGTCCTTCGGCAACGTGCACGGCGTGTACAAGCCGGGCAACGTCGTCCTCCGTCCCGAGCTGCTGAAGGAGCTGAACGACGGCGTCGCCGCCAAGTTCGGCAAGCAGTCCCCGTTCGACTTCGTCTTCCACGGCGGCTCCGGCTCCACGGAGGAGGAGATCGCGACGGCCCTGGAGAACGGCGTCGTCAAGATGAACATCGACACGGACACCCAGTACGCCTTCACGCGTCCGGTGGCCGCCCACATGTTCAAGAACTACGACGGTGTCCTCAAGGTCGACGGCGAGGTCGGCTCCAAGTCGACCTACGACCCGCGCACCTGGGGCAAGCTGGCCGAGGCGAGCATGGCCGCGCGTGTCGTCGAGGCCACGCAGAACCTGCGCTCGGCGGGCCAGAAGATCAAGTAAGCCCGCTTTCGCGGTCGAGCCCGGTGCCACGGCGCCGGGCTCGCTGTATACCTGGGGGCATGCCCGATGTCCGGATGGCCTCGCCCCAGGGCAGGTGGATCGTGTTCACCACGGTCCTCGGATCCAGCATGGCCCTGCTGGACTCGACCGTCGTCAATGTGGCCCTGCCCCGGATCGGGGAGGACCTGGACGCCGACCTCGCCGCGCTCCAGTGGACCGTCAACGCGTACATGCTGACCCTGGCCGGTCTGATCCTGCTGGGCGGTTCCCTGGGGGACCGCTACGGGCGCCGGAAGGTCTTCGTCGTCGGGGTGGTGTGGTTCGCCACCGCCTCGCTGCTGTGCGGGCTCGCGCCGAACGCGGGGGTGCTGGTGGCGGCCCGTGCCCTGCAAGGGGTCGGGGGAGCCCTGCTGACCCCCGGCTCCCTGGCCCTGATCCAGGCCTCCTTCCACCACGACGACCGGGGGCGGGCCGTCGGCCTGTGGTCCGGTTTCGGCGGTATCGGGGCGGCCGTGGGGCCCTTCGTCGGCGGCTGGCTGGTGGACGGGCCGGGCTGGCGGTGGGTCTTCCTGCTGAACGTGCCGCTGGCGGTGGTGTGCGTCCCGGTGGCGCTGCGGCACGTTCCGGAGTCGCGGGACACGCTCGCCCACGGCCGGTTCGACGTCCTGGGCGCGGCGCTGGGCGCGCTGTCGCTGGGGCTGGTGACGTACGCGCTGATCGAGGCGAACGAGGGCTCGCTGCTGGTCGGCCTGGCGGCCGTCGTGGGGATCGCGGCCGGGGTGGCGTTCGTGGTGGTGGAGCGGCGCCGGTCCGATCCGATGATGCCGCCGGACATCTTCGCCTCCCGCCAGTTCACCGCCGTCAACCTGGTCACCCTGTGCGTGTACGCGGCCCTCGGCGGTTTCTTCTTCCTCTCGGTGGTCCAGCTCCAGGTCGTCGCCGGGTACTCCGCGCTCGCCGCCGGTACGGCCCTGCTGCCGACGACCGTGCTGATGCTGCTGTTCTCCTCCCGCTCCGGTGAGCTGGGGGAGCGGATCGGGCCGCGCATCCCGCTCACGGTGGGGCCGCTGCTGTGCGCGGCGGGGATGCTGCTGATGCTACGGGTCGGCGAGGACGCCTCGTACGCCGCCGACGTGCTGCCCGCCGTCCTGGTGCTCGGCGTCGGCCTGGTCACCCTGGTCGCCCCGCTGACCGCGACCGTCCTGGCCTCGGTGGACGTCACCCGGGCCGGGCTGGCCAGCGGCATCAACAACGCGGCGGCCCGGGCGGCGGGCCTCATCGCGGTCGCCGCCCTGCCCCTGCTGACCGGTATGGGTGCGGAGTCCTACCGCTCGGCGGACGCCTTCGAGGGACCGTTCCGGCGCTCGATGGTGTGGTGCGCGGCCGTCCTGGTCGTGGGCTCGGCCGTCGCCTTCACCACGGTCCGCCGCCCGCCCCCGGACTGCGACCACCCGGAGTGCCGGACCCACTGCTGTGTGACGGCTCCGCCGTTGGAGGGGGAGAGGCGGGCGCCCCGCGAGCTCGGGTGAGCGAGACTGGACCCATGTCCCTTCACGAAAACCTCCTCGGGGGCCCGCCCCCGACCCATCTCCCCGACGACCCGGAGCCCCGCGACCTCCTCGCCACCGGCGCCGCGCCCGCCGACGTCGCCGCGAAGTACCCGACGTCCTCGCTGGCCTGGGCCCAGCTCGCGGACGACGCCTTCGAGCGGGGCGCTGTGGTGGAGTCGTACGCGTACGCCCGTACGGGGTACCACCGCGGTCTGGACGCCCTGCGCCGCAGCGGCTGGAAGGGTCACGGCCCGGTCCCCTGGGAGAAGGGCGCTACATGTAATCGTTCATTTTCTGCATCCTGTGCCGCCGTCGCTGCCTGAGTAACGGCGGCACAGACGTCTCAACTGCGGTGACTACCGCTTCAGTTCGGCGTACGCATCGGCGCTGCTGTCCTTCAGGAACTGCCAGCAACGCTCCGTTTCTTCCTTCTCGTCGATCGCGCCGGCGGCGCGGGCGAGGGCCGCGAGGCAGCGCAGGAACCCGCGATTGGCCCGGTGGTCCCAAGGGATGGGGCCGTGCCCCTTCCACCCGGCCCGGCGCAGCGAGTCGAGACCCCGGTGATAGCCGGTGCGCGCGTATGCGTACGACTCGACCACTCGCCCCGCCTCGAAGGCGTCGTCCGCGAGCATCGCCCAGGCGAGCGAGAACGTCGGATGCTTCGCCGCGACCTCGGCGGGCGCCTGGGACTCCTCGCCCAGCAGGCGGTACGCCTCTTCGTTCTCCGGCAGGTAGGTCGGGTCCGGGCCGCCGAGCAGGTTCTTGTGCGTCGTCATGCAATCAGTCTGCCACTTGGTGACGGGCGTTCGGGACGCCTTCATGGGGTATCGGCCGTGGATCGGGTGGATATGAGAATGGCGCTTGATGTACCTGATCGCGATATGCGACGATCCGGCGCATGGCAGCACGACGGGGGTCCTCCGGGGCCGTTCAGGTGGGCATCTACACCCGGATCAGCAAGGACGACGAGGCCGAGGGGCTCGGCGTCGCACGGCAGGAGGAGGACTGCCGACTGCACTGTGCTGCCCGGGGGTGGGAGGTCGCCAAGGTCTACGAGGACAACGACCTCTCCGCGTACAAGCGCAAGACGGTACGGCCCGAGTTCCGGCAGATGCTGGAGGACCTGAAGGCCGGGCGGATCGATGGGGTCGTCGCCTGGGACATCGACCGCTTCACGCGTCAGCCGCGTGAACTGGAGGCGTGGATCGACGAGTACGAGGACGCCGAGCGCCGGAAGCGCCACCTCGTCTTCGACTCCGTGTCGGCGTCGGACATCGACCTGTCCACGGAGAACGGTCGGTTCATCGCGCGGATCAAGGTCACCATCGCCAACAAGTCCTCGGCGGACACGTCGAAGCGGACGAAGCGCAAGCACCTGGAACTGGCGTCGAAGGGCAAGCTCCCTGGTGGTCGGGCGCCGTACGGATGGAACCGCGAGGACCGCAGGACGCTGGTGCCGGAAGAGGCCGAGAACCTCCGCAAGGCGGTGAAGGACTTCCTGGGAGGCATCCGGTGGGCCTCGATCGCGCGTGAGTGGCGGGACAAGGGGATCAGGTCGCACAGCGGAGGCGTCTTCGACGACTCCAAGATCAAGCGGATGCTGATGAATCCGCGGATCTGTGGCTACCGGATGCACCAAGGGGAGCTGTTCCTGGACGAGAGCGGTGAGCCCGTCGTCGGTGACTGGGAGCCGATCATCACCCCCGACGACTGGTATCTGCTGACGGAGAAGGTCAAGCGGGAGTCGGAGGGACGTGTCCCACGGGACAACGCCACCAAGTACCTGCTCTCCGGCATCGCGCGGTGCGGGCGGTGCGGTACGAAGATGCGGGCCTTCCCGTCGTACCGGAAGTCGAAGACGTCATCGCAGTTCAAGTACGCGTGCCCTGGTAAGAACGACGGGGGATGCGGGGGAGTAGCCAGAGCGGGCGAACCGGTCGACCGCCTTATCAGGAACGCCGTGTTCATCAGCTCGGACAAGGCGCTTGCGAGCGTCCGGGAGCGTGCGCCGGAATGGACCAGGGAGGAGCAACTGGCCTCCCTGGAACGGGACATGGCCGAGTTCAAGCAGGCGTGGCAGGAGAAGCGCATGTCGGCCTCCCGCTACATCGCGCTCACCGAGGACCTGGAGAAGCAGATCGCGGAGCTGCATCGGGAGCGAGCGCTGCATCGGGCCGAGGTCGCGACTTTCGCGGCGGGTCCGATCGACATACGGGGGCGCTGGGAGAATTTGGCGATCGAGCAGCAGCGCGCCGCGGTCCTCAAGGTCTTCCGTGCGGTCATCATCAAGCCCGCGTCCAATGGGCCGATCTTCGATCCGGCGGACATCGAGCCGGTGCTCAGGTGACAGATGGAAGCCGGGTCCCCTGCCTGTCGGGGACCCGGCTTCGTTGGTTCATGACCGGTCTATGCCGAAGATGCGGAGCAGATCGTCGATCCACTCCTCGTCGCGGTCGGGGAGTTGCGCCTCTACGCGGCGCAGCCACTCGTCCTCAGTCAAAGAGCCGCACCTCCCGTACCGCGCCACCGTGACCGCCGGGTGGGCGGGAACACGGCGGTGGGACACGGGGAGGGAGGGCGGCGTTCGGGCGCGGGGTGGGTGCAGGGTGTATTGCGGGTTGGTGCAAGGGTCGAGTGGGCTTCACCCCGAACAGTGGACGCTTCTGAGAAGCGGATCTACGGGTCCGTGGAGAGGGTGTCCTCATGGGTACTGCGAGGTACTCGGGGGAGTTCAAGCGGGACGTGGTCGCGCTGGTGGAGTCGAGCGGGCGACGCATCTCGTCGGTGGCACGCGAGCTGGGTGTCAACCCGGAGTCGCTGCGCCAGTGGGTCGCGCGGTCGCGGGCACCGACGGCTCTCTTCTCATCCGTCGGGACAACGCCACCGACGGCGAGACCGTCCTCTACCTCGGCAGCACCGAGGTCCACCTCAAGTCGGGCAAGAAGTGGGCCAACCGCTACTACAGCGCGACCGGTGCGACCATCGCCCTACGCACCAACCAGTCCGGCACGGAGAAGTTGAGCTTCCTTGCTACGGACCACCAGGGCACGAGTTCCGTCGCGATCACCGCTGATTCGACCCAAGCCCTGACGAAGCGCTATAGCACGCCCTTTGGTGCGAGCCGGGGAGCGACGACCGGCGTCTGGCCCGATGACAAGGCATTCCTGGGTCAGTCGGCGGATGCCGGCACCGGCCTCACCCACATCGGGGCGGGAGAGTACGACGCTTCCACCGGCCAGTTCATCAGCGTCGACGCCCTTCTGGACCTTGCCGACCCGCAGCAGTTCAGCGGGTACGTCTATGCCCAGAACAACCCTGTGACGCTGAGCGACCCGAGCGGCCTCATGGCCTGCGCGACACCTGATGAGTGCGGGGGTGGCGCTCAGTACGGCAACAACACCCCGACGAAGAACAGCGGGGGCAAGTCGCTCAACGACCCGTCCTGGGGGTGCAACGGTTGTGACGCTGAGGTTGAAAGGGTGGGGTGACAGCGTTACGGAGGTTCCAGTGCCAGTCCGGTCCCGGTGATGAAGCCGTCGAGTAATTCGGGTCGGCGTTGGATGCCGCGTAAGCGGTTCTTCACGAGCGGGGTGAGGTCTTCGATCGCGCGAGGTGCGAGGTTGGCCAGGGACTTCTTCACGTGAGCCCAGACGCCTTCGACGGGGTTGAGGTCGGGCGCGTAGGGCGGGAGCTTGACGATGGTCAGCCAGTCGCTGTTGCGCTCGCAGAACTCCCGCAAGGGCTTGGCGTGATGGGTGCTGGCGTTGTCCCACACGACGATCAGCGGGACATCGCCGAGCTGCCGACGGGCAGAGGTCAACAGGTCCGCGAACTCTCGGGCCCGGAAGCCCTTCTTCTCGCCGGTGCGGCCCCGGTACGTTTGGGTCCGGTAGATCAGACGGGTCTCGTGGCCTGGCCGGACGCAGATCATCCCGGCCATCAGGACCCGGCCCGACCCCTTGCCCACGACTTTGACCAGCGGCGTCCTGCCTCGCCTTGACCAGGTGCGGCCCTTGCCGGGCTTCAGGTCCTGCCCGGCTTCGTCCTCGAAGAGGATCCACGCGCCCAGGAGCTGGGCCGTCCTCTTACCCGTGACCACTGCTCCGTCCGCCACCTGGCCACCGCCTGCTCATCGCGCTCGACGGCCCTGTGAGCGGGAACCTGCGGTGACCAGCCCAGCCGGTGCAGCAGATACGACACCCCACGCGGGGTGTACCGGTAGCCGGACAGGCTATGGATCAGTTCCGCGACCCTCGCCAGGGTCCACCGCTGGTCCTCCGTCCAGCCATGCGCCGCCGGCCCCGCCTCCAGCTCGGCCTGCAGTCGTTCCGCTTGCACATCGCTGAGCTGACACGGGAAGCCGCCGGGCCCCTTGGAGGCCAGAGCCGCGCTGCCGCCCTCGCGCCAGGTGGCGTGCCAGGCGTACGCCGACTTTCGCGACACCCGTAACCTGCGGGCCGCCTCCGGCGGCCGGACGCCTCGCTCGAACATCTCCGCGGCCTCGAAGCGCACTGCTTCACGCTTCGCCCGCCCCGCAGCAGTCAGGCCGCCGCCATCCGCGTACCTCATGACGAGGATGTAGCACCGCCAACGCCCCGCTGTCACCCCACCCTTTCAACCTCAGCGGCAACAGCTACGACGACGGCTGGTGGACCACAAGCGGGTGGAGTTCGGCGCCTGAAGGGCCGGTGCTCAGCCCCGGTCTGATGACGGTCTTTCCAGGTGTCGTCGTACCCGAGGACTGGACCGGTGCCGGGGAATTCAAGCAGGCACTTCAGGCGGACCTCGGCACGACCTACTGCGGGTTGGAATGCGTAGCCGGATGGATCACCAACCCTGCGGATACTGAGCAACTTGCTGGCGGTTACTAGACTCTGGCGCTGGCGAAGTGGCGTGCGTGCGGGCGCATTGAAGCCTCCTGCTCGAAGGGTGTTTCCTCGCTCGCCGAGGCTCTCGGTGCCGCAACCGCCATGGCCATGGGGGCTGGAGGCGGTGGCCTTAGAGGACCCAGGCCCGGCCCCGGAATGGGAGGCGGGCTTCCCGCCCAGGGTACGATCGCGCCGGGGGCGGTGCGATTCACGCAGGACAGCATCGGTGCCAACTTCAAGAACGGGAAGTCCGTCCAGAGCCTTGTAGATGATCTGAAGACCGGAAAAGTGACTGCCGGGGACCTTCCGCCGATTCGAATTTTCCAAAAGGACGGAAAGATCTACAGTCTCGACAACCGCAGGCTCCATGCTGCTCAAGAGGCCGGCGTGAATGTTCGATTCGTTCGGGCAAGCCCTGCGGATGTACAGAATGAGTCCTGGAAGTTCACGACGAAGAATGATGGTTCATCTATCGTGGTTAGGGGGAAGTGAATATGGGATTGCATGAAAAAGCAGACCTTGTGAGAACGCGCGATGACTTCGCCCGATTCCTCACCGATGCTCTGGCTGATCTCCAGAATCGACCTCAGGATTGGGAGAACGGCACGCTCGAAAGGTTCCTCGAAGCGTGGGTCGCCTGGGTGGTGGACATGCCCGGGTGGTACAAGAACCGCAGTGAGCGGATTCCCGACCAGCCCGAGTGGAACCTCCTGGCGACCATGGTCATGGCGGCTCGCGTATACGAATGAGCTGAAGCAACGCTCGCTCTCCGACTCTGGCCGAAACATGGCCGGAGTCGGAGAGCGGTTCGGGAGATGTCCCTCACATGTCCGTGTTACGTGCACCTGCGGGTCGAAATCGATTGAGGTGACCCGGCTGCCCTGGCCAGCCTCTATCGTGCCCTCTCAGACTGACCCGATAGTGCGGGGAGCCTCGCCCAAGGCTGACAGAGAGCGTTCGAAGCACGGGGCTGTGCCTGCCGCGCGTCTCGGGGGCGCCGCCGAGCTGACAGACCGCCACGAACCGGGCCTGCATGAACGCCGAAGCCTTGCCCACCTGAGGAGCCGGGAAGGTCAAGTGTGGGCGCAAACGCTCCGAGGCCCTGGGTGCCAATATCTCCTTCGAGTAGGCGGACGTCTGGCGCCATGTGACGTTCACTCCAGGGGAGAAGCCCGGTCACGCCCCCTGTGGTGGGACAGGTGTCCCTCCCACTACTACAGGCACCTCAGCTCGCAGCGCGTCACAAGGGTCTGCGTGAGCGCTGCGTGAGCGGATGGGGTGGCACGGGATGTACCCGGTGGCACGCAGGTCTCGGCCGCACGCTTCTGAACAGGGGAAATGAGAGACCGCGGCATAGACCAGGACCATCCAGGACGATCATGCAGGCCCTCGTAATGCGCAGGTCTCGCGGCGATGAGGCCGCCGGTTCAGACCCCGTCCGTTTGTGAGGGGGTCTGGAACCCTGCCGACGCGTCGCACTGCTTGGAATCGTCGCCGTTATCGAGAGCAGTACCTGGTCCGGCGGGCCGACGAGCCTCCCCCGTCGGCGGCTTGTCCCCCACACACTCCGTGGAGCAGATCCTGGCCAGCTCCACCACCCACTCCAGGTCCCGCTCCGGCAACTGCGCCGCGAGGCTGTCCAGCCACTCCTGCTCGGTCATGCCGTGCCCCCTCATGTCTCTTGTATACATCTTTCACCATTCTCCTGGGAACACGAGCCGAACCGCGGCTTCCTGCGCGCCCTGCACGCCCTCGCCCGCGCCGCGCAGGCGATCGGCGAGCAGGAGGAGTACGAGCGCTGCTCGCAGTTCCTGAAGGACTCCTCCCCGACGGCGGCCCAGACCCTGGGCTAGGACCTGTCGTTTGGATCAGGTCGGCTGAGCCGGCGTAGCCTCTCGGCCGACCTGAGCGGGGTGTGACGCGCGTGCCACACCCCGCGACGCGCGGCATGATCCAAACGACAGGGCCTAGCGGTCCCGTCCTGTGACGTGGGCCCGTCCGTGATCCGGGCGGGCCTTGCGGGATCCGCTCCCGATGCGGAAGATGCGGGTGGGGACCGGGGCCCCCGTGTCGGCATCGGCAGGGGCGGACCGCTACCCGGAGTACAGCAGGAGACAGCGATGTCCCACGAGGCTCACGAAACGCAGGAGCCCGAGACCCCGCATCTCGACTTCGACGGCACCACGCCGTACGAGGACTACGTCAAGGCAGACGTTCTCACCCACCTCCAGCACACCCTCTCCGACGATCCCGGAGAGATGGTCTTCCTGGTCACGACCCAGGTCATGGAGCTGTGGTTCACGGTCATCGTCCACGAGTGGGAGACGGCGGCCCGTGCGCTGCGCGCGGACGACGTGCAGGTCGCGATCGACGCGCTGAAGCGTTCCGTACGGGAGCTGGAGGCGCTGAACGCCTCCTGGCGGCCGCTCGGCCAGCTCACGCCCGCCCAGTTCAACTCCTACCGGGGCGCCCTCGGCGAGGGCTCCGGCTTCCAGTCGGCGATGTACCGGCGGATGGAGTTCCTGCTCGCCGAGAAGTCGGCGTCCATGCTGGTCCCGCACCGCGGCGCGCCCCGCGTCCACGCCGAGCTGGAGAAGGCGCTGCACGAGCCCAGCCTCTACGACGAGGTGCTGCGGCTGCTGGCCCGCCGGGGGCACCCGGTCCCGGACGCCGTCCTGACGCGTGACGTCTCGCAGCGCTACGAGCCCTCCGCCGAGGTCGAGGCCGTGTGGACCGCGCTGTACGCCGGTGACGGCTCCGACGAACTCGCCCGTCTCGGCGAGGCGTTGACGGATGTCGCGGAGCTGGTGTGGCGCTGGCGCAATGACCATCTGGTCGCCACCCGGCGCGCGATGGGCGCCAAGGCGGGCACCGGCGGCTCGGCCGGTGTGGCCTGGCTGGAGCGGCGTGCCCAGAAGAACGTCTTCCCCGAGCTGTGGACGGCGAGGTCGTATGTCTGACCTCGCCCTCAAGGCACGGGAGCTGGACTCCGGTGACCAACTGGCCGACAAGCGCGCCGAGTTCGTCCTCGACGAGGTGGTCTATCTCGACGGCAACTCGCTGGGCGCGCTGCCCGCCGCCGTCCCCGGGCGCGTCGCGGACGTGGTCCGCCGGCAATGGGGCGAGCTGCGCATCCGTTCCTGGGACGAGAGCGGCTGGTGGACCGCGCCCGAGCGGATCGGCGACCGGATCGCCCCGCTGGTGGGCGCGGCGGCCGGGCAGATCGTCGTCGGCGACTCGACAAGCGTCAACGTATTCAAGGCACTTGTCGGCGCGGTACGGATCGCGGGGGAGGGCCGGGACGAGATCCTCGTCGACGCGACCACCTTCCCCACGGACGGCTATCTCGCCGAGTCGGCGGCCCGGCTGACCGGCCGTACGCTGCGGCCGGTCCTTCCGGCGCAGGTGCCGGACGCGCTGTCGGACCGTACGGCGGCCGTCCTGCTCAACCACGTCGACTACCGCACCGGCCGGCTGCACGACCTGCCCGCGCTCACCGCCGCCGTACGGGCGGCGGGCGCGGTCTCCGTCTGGGACCTGTGCCACAGCGCGGGGGCCCTGCCCGTCGGCCTCGACGAGCACGGCGTGGACCTCGCGGTCGGCTGCACCTACAAGTACCTGAACGGCGGCCCGGGTTCACCGGCGTACCTGTATGTGCGCCACGGCCTCCAGGACCGCTTCGACTCCCCGCTGCCCGGCTGGAACTCGCACGTCGAGCCGTTCGGGATGCGCGGCGACTACGAGCCGGCGACGGGCGCGGCGCGCGGCCGGGTCGGCACACCCGACATCCTGTCCATGCTCGCGCTGGAGGCGGCACTCGAGGTGTGGGAGGGCGTCTCGATCCAGGCGGTCCGGGCCAAGTCCCTTTCCCTGACCGACTTCTTCCTGGAGTGCGTCGGGGCGTACGTCCCCGAGGGGCGCCTCGAGTCGCTGACCCCGGTGCGCCACGAGGAGCGGGGCAGCCAGGTGGCGCTGCGCTGTGCGGAGGCCGGCGAGGTCATGCGGCAGCTGATCGCGCGCGGGGTCGTCGGCGACTTCCGCCGTCCTGACGTGCTGCGATTCGGGTTCACCCCGCTGTACGTCGGCTTCGCGGACGTCGAGCGGGCGGCCCGGGTGCTGGGGGAGGTCCTGGACTGACGGTCCTCGCACCCGCGTCCCGACCACCGGTGAGCTGAGTGAAGCCGGTGGTCGGCTGCGTATGGGGGTGGGGTGCTGCGCGACCAGGACGGAGCCGTTTTCCCTCACCGAGCGTGACATCCGTGTGTCCGCGCACGTCACGGGCCTGATACCGTCCCCGCCAACGGCCGAAATTCTCACCTGGTCCGCCATCCCGTACCGTCCAAAACCGTTTCGTCGCTGAGAGGTTGGAGCATGCCGGACGACGTCGTCGCTGCCCGGGCCGTTGCCGAGGAGAAGTCGGCCTTCTCGCACCCGCCCGTCGACCCCGACGCCACCGCCGCGTACGGCGACCACCCCGACCAGGTGATCGACTTCTACGCCCCGAAGGGCGAGGCCGGTCCGGGCGGCTCCGTGCCCCTGGTCGTGGTGCTGCACGGAGGTGCGTGGCGCGCGCCGTACGACCGGCGGCACATCACGCCGTTCGCCGACTTCCTGGCGCGCCGCGGGTTCGCCGTGGCCAACGTGGAGTACCGGCGGGGCGCGGAGGGGCCGGCCGGTGCCGGGACGCCCCCGGTCGCGGGGCGCTGGCCCGACACCTTCGACGACGTCGCCGCGGCCCTCGACGCGCTCCCCGCGCTCGTCGGGCGGGTGCTGCCGCAGGCCGACGCCCGCCGGACCGTGCTCACCGGCCACTCCGCGGGCGGCCACCTCGCGCTCTGGGCCGCGGCCCGGCATGTGCTGCCCGCCGACTCCGGCTGGCGCACCGCCGGTCCCGCCGCACTGCGCGGGGTCGTCGCGCTCGCCCCGATCGCGGACTTCACGGTCGCCGAGAAGCTGGACGTGTGCGGGGGCGCCGCACGGCAACTCCTCGGCGGCGAGGAGCTGTTCACCGAGCGCCTGCCGTACGCCGACCCGGCCCTCCTGCTGCCGACCGGCATCGCGACGGCCCTGGTCCAGGGCCGCACGGACCTGGTCGTACCCGAGCCGGTCGCCGAGGCGTACGCGGACGCGGCGGCCAAGGCGGGCGAGGTGGTGGGGCTGACCCTGCTGGAGGACGTGGGCCACTTCCCGCTGATCGATCCGGTGGCGGACGCGTGTGCTGTGGTGGCGGAGGAGATCGCGCAACTGGCCTGGTGAGGCGCCCGAGGGGGCGTACCTGTCGTACCCGTAGTACTTGAGAGCTACGGCGGAGGACAGCTCCTCAGCGGGACGCGGACGACGCGCGCCGATCCGTAACTTCCAAGCCTGGACGGCCCGATGACGGGCCGACGGGCGCGGAGGGCGGGACTCGGGTATGCGCGGGTGGGGGCGACGGAGTGCGGGGAGTGCACGGCCGCGTGAGCGGGCAGTGGGGCGCGGGCGGCGTCGGCTGCGGGTGCTGTCGGCCGTTCTGGTCACCGCCGCCGTGGTCGTTCCGCTCACCGCGGCGGCCCGGCCCGGTATTCCCGCGCCGGCTCCGGCACACCTCGCCCCGCTGACGGCGGCGACCCTCGACGAGACGTACGCCGCGAACCGGGCCAACGCCGTCCTCGCGTCGCAGATGGCCGAGGCCCACGGCGACAGCCACCGCGCTGCGGCCGACCGGGACATGGCCGCCCCCTCGCGCACACTGCTCGCCTTCGACGGCCGGGGCGAGGGCCGGGCCACCGAGGTGTTCGGGGACCTCGCCCACGCCGACCGGATCGCGGTCCTGATACCGGGCTCCGACACCACCCTGGACACCTACGGCCGCTTCCGCGCGGGCGCGTCCGCACTGCACGAGCGGCTCTCCCACGAGCGCGGCGGCAGCCGTACGGCGGTGGTGGCCTGGCTCGGCTACACCACCCCGGCCACGGTCAGCACGACGGTCCTCACCCCGACCCGCGCCGAGGAAGCCGCCCCCCGGCTGCGGGAGTTCCTGCGCGAACTGCGCGCCGTCACCGGCCCGGACGCCCACGTCTCCCTCCTGTGTCACTCGTACGGCTCGGTCGTGTGCGGCCGTTCCGCCGCCCGCCTCGACGTGGACGACATCGTCCTGCTCGGCAGCCCCGGCACCGGCGCGGACACCGCGGCCGGCCTCCACACCCGCGCGCGGGTCTGGGCGGCCCGGGGCGCCGACGACTGGGTGGCGAACGTCCCGCATGTCAGCGCCGACCTGTTCGGCACGACGGTCGGCTTCGGCACCGACCCGGTCTCCCCGGCCTTCGGCGCCCGCGTCTTCACCGCCGGCGACGGCGGCCACAGCGACTACTTCTCCCCGGGCTCGGCCTCCCTGGCCAACCTCGCCCGGATCGTGCTCGGCGAGACGACGGAGGTGACCCGTGTCTGACATCCGCGCGACCTCGGGCATACGGCGTGCTGCCGCCCGGATCCACGACGGCACACCCCCGCACCGCGACCGTGCCGTCGACGCCCTGCGGGCGCTGGCCATCCTCGGTGTGGTCCTCGGCCACTGGCTGGTGACCGCCCTGGTCGCCGACGGCGACACCCTGCGTGCGGCGAGCCCGCTCGGCACCCTGCCCTGGCTCGCGCCCGTCTCCTGGGTGTTCCAGACGCTCGCGGTGTTCTTCATGGTGGGCGGCCATGTGGCGACCCGGGGCCTCGCCTCGGCCCGCGCCCGGGGCACCGCCTACCGGACCTGGCTGCGGGCGCGTCTGTCCCGGCTGTTCCTGCCGGTCTCGGCCGTACTGGCGGTGTGGGCGGTGGCCACGGTGGGCCTGCTGCTGGGCGGCGCCTCGTTCGTCACCGTGCACACCGTGGTGAAGCTGGCGCTGTCCCCGCTGTGGTTCCTGCTGGTGTTCGCCGCGCTGACGGCCGCGACGCCGCTGCTGGCCCGGCTCAGCCCGCTGTGGCCGCTCGCGGTCGTCCTCCATGTGGACCTGGTGCGGTTCGGCCTGGGCGGCCCGTCCTGGCTCGGCTGGGTGAACCTGGCGGCCGGCTGGCTGGTCCCGTTCACCCTGGGCGCCGCCTGGTCCCGGGGCGAGCTGGAGCGCCCGCGCGCGGGCTGGACCCTGTTCGTCGGGGGCGCCGCGGCGACGGCGGTCCTGGTGGGCTTCGCCGGCTACCCGGCGTCGATGGTCGGCGTGCCCGGCGCGGCGGTCTCCAACCTCAACCCGCCGACACTGGCCGCCGTCACCTTCGGCCTCGCCCAGTGCGGACTGGCCCTGCTGCTGCGCGAGCGACTGCGCCGCGTCATGGAGCGTCCGGTGGCGTGGGCGGCGGTCGCGCTGGTCAACCTCTCCGCGATGACGGTGTTCCTGTGGCATCAGACGGCGATGATGGCGACCACCGCGACGGGCCTCCTGGCCGGCCGCCTCCCCGGTCTGCACACCCGGCCCGACGGCCTGGACTGGGTCGCGGCCCGGCTGCTGTGGCTGCCGGTGTTCGCCCTGGTGCTGGGGGTGTGCTGGGCGGCGTTCCACGGCTTCGAGGCCGCCGGCGGGCGGCGCGGGCGCGGGCGCGCACCCGACCGGGGGCGGACGCGTGTGGTGCGGGTCGGAGGGCTGCCGGAGCCTTCGGCCCTGCGCGAAGCCCGCCGTGTCTAGGGTGGTGCGGACGAACGGGGTGGAGAGGTTGCCGACCAGGGTGCAGAAGTGGGTGATCCGCGGTCTGCGGACGCTGCGTGACGACCTGTGGACGACCCGGGCGGACCCGCTTCCGGCCTCCGTCTGGCTGCGCTGGCTGCCGCACGGACTGGTCTGGCTGGTCGCGTTCGGCACCACGGTCGCCGACCTCGACCAGATGATCGACCGCTACCAGCTCGGCGTGCTGTACGGCACGGTGTGCGCGCTGCTGGAGGGAGCGGCGGTGGTGCTGGCGCTGTGGCGGCCGGTGCCGGCCTGGTGGCTGTCCCTCGTCGTCACGGTGGTGGCCGCGCTCGGCGCCCGGGGCGAGATGCTCGCCGACCTCCACTTCGACGCCCGGCAATGGCCGTTGGGTTCGCCCCGTCCGGAACCCGTCCCGGACCTCCCCGGCTGGCCGTGGGGCCCGCCCGGTCTGGTCGCGCACTGCCTGGTGCTGCTGCTGCTCGCGCTCCGGGTGCCCACCAGAGCCGCCGTCGGGGCACTGACCCTGACGGCCCTGGCCACCTACCTCGTCCAGGGGGTGCTCGGCGGCGTGAGCTACACACCGACCGGCCCGCTGGCGCTGACCCTGTTCACCGTCGTCGTCCTCGTCGGCACCGCACTGCGCGGCCGCCGCGTGGCCCGCACCCAACTCGTCGAGCAGACCGGTATCACCGCCGAGGAACGCGCCCGCCGCACCCTCCTCGAGGAACGCAACCGCATCGCGCGCGAGCTGCACGACGTGGTCGCCCACCACATGTCGGTCATCTCCATCCAGGCCCAGGTGGCCCCGCACCTGGTGGAGAACCCGTCCGAGGAACTCAAGGAGAACCTCGCCGGCATCCGGCAGAACGCGCTGGAGGCGCTCACCGAACTGCGCCGGGTGCTCGGCGTGCTGCGTTCGGAGAACCCCGAGGACCCCTACGGCCTCGGCGCGGCCGGCACCGGCAGCGCCCCGGACACCCCGCAGCCCACGCTCGACCGCCTGGACGCCCTCCTGGCGAACACCCGGGCGGCCGGGCTGGACGTCACCGCCACCGTCGACGGCGAGCCGCCCGCCTACTCGCCGGGCGTGCAGCTGTCGGCGTACCGGATAGTCCAGGAGGCGCTGAGCAACGCCCTGCGGCACGCGCCGGGTTCCCATGTCCGGGTGCAGGTCGCCCACGAGACCCGGGGCCTGTCACTGGAGGTCACGAACAGCCGCCCGAGCGGCCCCGTACGGCCCTCGCCGGGCGCGGGGCACGGTCTGCTCGGCATGCGGGAGCGGGCGGCGATGCTCGGCGGCCATGTCGTGGCCCATCCGACACTGCACGGCGGGTTCTCGGTCGTGGCGTTCCTCCCGAGGGACGGCGTCGCGCTCCCCGAGCGGGATCCCGGGACCCCGGAGGACCTGGAACTCGTCTTCCCGGACGACCCGTCCCCGACAGGAGAAGAGAGACGATGACGAGCGGCGGCACCATCCGCGTACTGATCGCCGACGACCAGCAGATGGTCCGGCAGGGCTTCACCGTGCTGCTCAACACCCACCCCGGCATCGAGGTGATCGGGCAGGCGGTGAACGGCCTGGACGCCGTCGCCCAGGTCGCCGAACTCGTCCCGGACGTCGTCCTGATGGACATCCGGATGCCGGAGCTCGGCGGTGTCGAGGCCACCCGCCGCATCACCCTCACGTACCCCGCCGTCAAGGTGCTGGTGCTCACCACCTTCGACCTCGACGACTACGTGTACGAGGCGCTGCGCGCCGGGGCGTCCGGCTTTCTGCTGAAGGACGCCTCGGCGGACCAGCTCGCGGAGGCCGTCCGGGTCGTGGCGGCCGGCGACGCCCTGCTCGCGCCCGGCATCACCCGCAAGCTGATCGCCGAGTTCTCCCGGCTGAACGGCACCCCGAGAACCCCGCTGAAGGAGCGCGTCGGCGATCTCACCGAACGCGAGACGGAGGTGCTCGCCCTGATCGCGCAGGGCCTGTCCAACGCGGAGATCGCCCGCCACCTCGTCGTCGCCGAGCAGACCGTGAAGACGCACGTGGGCCGCATCCTGGTGAAACTGGGTCTGCGGGACCGCACCCAGGCGGCGGTGTTCGCCTACGAGTCGGGGCTGGTGCGGCCCTCCGGGTACTGAAGCCGGAGTCCCTGACGGACCCGTAGTACTTGAGAGGGATCCGCCGGAACCCCCCTCCATGGTGACGACCGCGACCCCTCGTCCCGCCTACCGTTTTGAACGTGACCGAGACGACGCAGACGCACCTGCCGCCCCAGGACGACCCGCACGGCGCCTATCAGCCGAAGAGCCCGGAGGTCCGGGCGGCCATGGACGCCCTGCGCGGGATGAGGAAAGACCTGTTCGACGACGCGCTGGTCTATCGCCCGCTGCCCCCGAAGGAGCCCACGGGCCGCTTCACCCGGGGACTGCGGGGCCGCAGGCGGGAGTACGCGACCTACTCGCGGCACATCCTGGTCGGGGCGGCCGGCGCGATCGCGGTGCTGTCCTCCGTGATGCCCGCCGGAGGCGACTCGGTGTCCGTGCTGAGCGGCCTGCTGGTCCTCGCGCCTGTGCTCCTGACGCTGGTCCGGCCGGGCGCCGCGTTCTGGGCGTCGCTCGTCTCGACCACGGTGGTCGCCCTGCTCGGGGAGAGCTACGGCAACTGGCCCTGGCTGCCGCCCAGTTTCATCTCCCACCTGGTGGTGCTGACGGTCGTCGCGGTCCGCACCCGCCCGCGCACGGCGGCCTGGATGTGGCTGTTCACGGCGGCCTACGGCTTCCTCGCCGAGACCGTCTTCGGCTGGGGCCACTACGCCACGAACGTCGGCCCCATGCTGGTCACCTCCGCCCTGATCCTGCTCGGCGTCACCGTCCGGCACATACGCCGGCAGGCCGAGCAGGAGGTGACGGCCCAGCAGACCGTGACCGCCCACGAGCGCTCCCGGCGCACCCTCCTGGAGGAGCGCACCACGATCGCCCGCGAGCTGCACGACGTGGTCGCCCACCACATGTCGGTGGTAGCCATCCAGGCGGAGGCCGCCCCCTACCGGGTGGAGAACCCGCCGGAGGAGCTGGAGAAGGCCTTCGTCACCATCCGGGAGAACGCGGTGGCGGCCCTCACCGAGCTGCGCCGGGTGCTGGGCGTGGTCCGCGCCGAGGACTACGAGGCGCCGGACGCCCCCCAGCCCACCCTCGCCGACCTGGAGGCGCTCCTCGCCAACGTGCGGGAGACGGGCCTGGACGTCGAGAAGGTGGTCACGGGCGCGGCCCGCGAACTCCCGCAAGGCGTGGAGCTGTCGGCGTACCGCATCGTCCAGGAGGCCCTGAGCAACACCCTGCGGCACGCCCCCGGGGCGGGCGCCCGGGTGGAGATCGGCTACGTCCTGGGCGGACTGGGGCTGCGCATAGTCAACGACCCGCCGCCGAACCCCGCCCTGATCAAGCCCTCGCCCGGCGCGGGGCACGGCATCACCGGGATGCGCGAGAGGGTGACCATGCTGAACGGTGAGATGACGGCGGAGCCGACGCCGGCCGGGGGCTACGAGGTGACGGTGTTCCTTCCCGTACCGGCAGCGAGCGAGAGTGGAGCATGACGATCCGGGTACTGATAGCGGACGACCAGATGATGGTGCGCGAGGGCTTCTCGGTCCTGCTGAACGCGATGCCGGACATCGAGGTCGTCGGCGAGGCGGTCAACGGCCGGGAGGCGGTGGACCGGGTCCGTGAACTGTCCCCCGACGTGGTCCTGATGGACATCCGGATGCCCGAGCTGAACGGCATCGAGGCGACCCGGGAGATCGTGGCGGCGGACGGCACGGCGAAGGTCCTGGTGCTGACCACCTTCGACCTCGACGAGTACGTGTACCAGGCCCTGCGCGCGGGAGCCTCCGGCTTCCTCCTCAAGGACGCCTCGGCCCGCCAGCTGGCCGACGGGGTCCGGGTGGTGGCGGCCGGCGAGGCGCTGCTCGCGCCCTCCGTCACCCGGCGGCTGATCACCGAGTTCTCGAAGCTGTCGAGCGGCCCCGCGCTGCCCCGCGCCGCCCAGGCCGCCTACGGCGATCTGACCGAGCGGGAGACGGAGGTCCTGGTCCTGATCGCACAGGGCCTGTCCAACGTCGAGATAGCCGGCCGGCTGGTGGTCGCGGAGTCCACCATCAAGACCCATGTGAGCAGGATCCTGGTCAAGCTGGGGCTGCGGGACCGGACCCAGGCGGCGGTGTTCGCGTACGAGGCGAGGCTGGTGACGCCGGGCTGAGGCGGGGGCCGGGTGCTCGTCCCGGAGGACGCACGGGATCGCTCGTTACGATGACCCGGGTCGACCGACCGAGAGAAGGGCAACGCATGTCCGGCGCTTCCGAGACGCGTGGCGGCGCGGTGCGGGTACTGATCGTCGACGACGAGCCCGAGCTCACCGAGCTGCTGTCCGCGGCCGTGACGGAGGCGGGCTGGCGGCCCTTCGCGGCGGGCGACGGGCGCGGCGCGCTGCGGCTGGCGCGGGACTGCGCCCCGCATGTCGTCGTCCTCGACGGGATGCTGCCGGACCTGGACGGGATCCAGGTGCTGCGGCGGCTCAGGAGCGAGAACCCGCGGCTGCCGGTGCTGATGCTCACCGCCCGGGACGCGCTGGAGCACCGGCTGGACGGGCTGTCGTCCGGCGCGGACGACTACATCACCAAGCCGTTCTCGCTGGAGGAGGTCATGCTGCGGCTGCGCGGGCTGTTGCGCCGGGCCGGGCTGCCCCACGAGGCGCCCGACGGGTCGGTGCGGACGCTGGGGGATCTGGTGCTGGCCGAGCGGACCCGTGAGGTGCAGCGCCGCGGGACGCCGATCGCGCTGACGACCAAGGAGTTCGATCTGCTGCTGTTCCTCATGAGCCACCCCCATCAGGTGCTGAGCAAGGCGCAGATCCTGGACCATGTGTGGAACGCGTCGTTCGACGGCGAGGGGAACCTGGTCGAGGTCTACATCCACGGCCTGCGGGCGAAGATCGACAAGGGGCGGGTCCCGATGATCCGCACGGTCCGCGGGGTCGGATACGCGATCCGGGCCGCGGACGACGGGGCATGAGGCCCTTCAGGCGGGAGGCGGGCGCCGGGGCCCGTCCGGGCTGGCGCTCGCTCAGGGTCCGGCTGGTGCTGTTCGTGTCCGTGACGCTGGCGGTGGTGTGCGCGGCGATGGCGCTCACCACCGTGTACGTACAGCGCGTGTATCTGCTGGGGGACCTGGACCAGCGGGTCACGAACGCGGCGGAGCGCAGCCAGGGCGGGTTGCAGCGCCGGCCGGGCGGGGCGACGGACCTGGGGTTCCTCAACGAGCGGGGGCAGCCGACCGGCACCCTGGCGGCGCGGTTCGCCGACGGGAAGATCAACGCAGCCGAGGTGGTGACCGAGGACGGCAGGCAGGACGTGCTCGGTGCGGCCCAGCGGGCCGCGCTGAAGGGGATCACCCCGGACGGTTCGCTGCACACCCGCACGATCCCCGGTCTGGGCACCTACCGGGTGACCGCGCTCGGCGGCGACGGGGTCCCCGTCCTGGCCGGGCTGCCGATGGACGGGATCCAGCAGGTGATCGACCGGCTGGTGGTGCTGGAGGCGGTGATCGCGGGGGTCGGTCTGGCGGCCGCGGCCTGTGCCTGCGCGGTGGTCATCCGGCGCCAGCTGCGTCCGCTCGGCCGGGTGGCGGCCACCGCCGCCGAGGTGGCCCGGGTGCCGTTGAACCGCGGGGAGGTCGCGGACCTCGCCCGGGTCGCCGGCCGGGACACCGACCCCGGCACCGAGGCCGGCCAGGTGGGTGCCGTGCTCAACCGGCTGATCGACCATGTCGAGGCCTCGCTGGCCGAACGCCAGCGCACCGAGCAGCGCATGCGCCGGTTCCTCACCGACGCCAGCCATGAGCTGCGCACACCGCTCGCCTCGATCGCGGGCTACGCCGAGTTCATGAACGGCGGCAGCACGACCATCGAGCCGGAGCTCGCCTGGCACCGGGTCTCGGCGCAGTCGGCGCGGATGACCGACCTCGTCGAGGATCTGCTGCTGCTCGCCCGGCTCGACGAGGGGCGGCCGCTCAGGCGGGCCGAGGTGAACATCGCGACGCTGGTGGCCGAGGCGGTGTGGGACGCGCAGGCCGCGGGCGGCGACCACGACTGGCAGCTCGCGCTGCGGGTGGACACCCCGGTGACGGTCGTCGCCGATCCGTCCCGGCTGCACCAGGTGATCGCCAACCTGCTGGCCAACGCCCGGGTGCACACACCGGCGGGCACGAAGATCACGGTGATCGTGGAGGCGACGGAGGCGACGGAGGCGACGGAGGCGACGGAGGCAGGGCCGCAGGGGCCGCACTGTGTCGTCCGGGTCCGGGACGACGGCCCCGGCATCCCGGCCGACCTCCTCCCCACCGTCTTCGAGCGCTTCACCCGCGCCGACGCCTCGCGCTCCCGGGCGGCCGGTTCGGAGGGCGGTTCCGGGCTGGGGCTGGCCATCGCCGCGGCGATCACCGAGGCGCACGGCGGCCGGCTCGAGGTGGTGAGCGAGCCGGGCCGCACCGAGTTCTCGGTGACGCTGCCGATCGGACCCTCTCCCGGACCCTCGCCCAGCCCCCTGCCCGGAGTCTAAGGACTCTCACAGAACCCCAGGTCAGGTCCT
This sequence comes from Streptomyces sp. NPDC005820, assembly GCF_040630255.1. Classification (NCBI taxonomy): domain Bacteria; kingdom Bacillati; phylum Actinomycetota; class Actinomycetes; order Kitasatosporales; family Streptomycetaceae; genus Streptomyces; species Streptomyces sp. NPDC005820. The sequence goes on along the minus strand of NZ_JBEXXE010000023.1, from coordinate 106,001 downwards.
GTCCCGTCACCTCCCGCAGGTCCTATTCGACGGGCTTGTCCCCGGTGCTTAAGGCCTGGCTAAGTTGGCTGCTCCAGAGTCTTCGGCAGGCCGCCGGTCCAGCGGGGACGGGCTCATGACGAAGAGGATCAGGGACGATGACCGAGCTCGACACCGGTGAGCCGACGGCCCCCGAGCCGCAGTCCGAAACCGGCGGCCGTGCTCACGCGAGCCGCCGCAACTTCATGCGCAAGGTGTTCTTCGCGTCCGGCGCCACGGCCGTCGCGACCATGGGCGGCGCCGGAGCGTGGGCCGCGATGGCCGACGACGCCACCGCCACCCCGACCGCCGACGCCTCCGCCGCCCCGAGCGGGGCGCCCAGCGGTGGCCCGGGCGGTGGCGCCGGCGGCCCCGGCAACCAGTCGATCACCGAGGACTTCTTCGGTCTCACCACCGACGGCAACCGGATCGACGACCTGTTCACGATCCACTCCACCAAGGTGGCCACCGCCCCGGTGATCTCCGCGGCGAACGCCTTCCTGGCCGGCCTGACCGACACCCAGAAGACCTCGACGCAGTTCACGATCCACTCCACCGAGTGGCGGCTGTGGAGCAACATCGACTCCTACGAGCGCCAGGGTGTCTCCCTCGCCGATCTGAGCGACGACCAGAAGGCCCTGGGCACGGCCCTGCTGAAGGCGGCCCTGAGCGCGGACGGTCTGGAGACGACGGAGAAGATCCGGAAGATCAACCAGGCGGCCGGCGAGGCGATCGGCAACACCAACTCCTTCAACGAGGACGCCTACTACTGGACCGTGATGGGCACCCCGTCGGACAGCGAGCCCTGGGGCTTCCAGTTCGACGGCCACCACCTGGTGATCAACTACTTCGTGCTCGGCGACCAGGTCGTCATGAGCCCCTGTTTCTGGGGTTCGGAGCCGACCTCGATGGAGATCGACGGCGAGACGGTGACCGTCTGCCACGAGGAGGTCGTGGCCTCGCTCGCGTTCATCAACACCCTCACCACGGCCCAGCAGGCCGTCGCCATCGAGTCGACGACCAAGTCGAACGAGTCGATGAAGGCGGGGGCGTTCTCCGACAACACCGTCCAGGCGTACACCGGCATCCGGGGCAACGCCCTGACCGCCGCCCAGAAGAAGAAGCTGCTCGGCATCGCCGAGGCGTTCGTGGGCCGCGCCAAGGCCGATGCCGCGAAGGTGCGCATGACGGAGATCCGCAAGCACCTCGACGACACCTATGTCACCTGGGCCGGCGGCACCGGCGACGACGACGCCTTCTACGTCCGCGTCCACAGCCCCGTCGTCTGGATCGAGGTCGACTGCCAGGCCCCCGGTCCGCTCGCGGGGGCGTACGGCGCCACCCAGGGCAGCGGCGCCACCCAGAAGCACGTCCACTCGATCATCCGCACGCCCAACGGCAACGACTACGGCAAGGAACTGCTCCGCCAGCACTACCTGACGTCGCCGCACCACCGGTGACCTCTCCCGCATGACCACCGGGCCGGGCTCCCGTCATCATCCCGGCCCGGTTTTTCTCATGGTCCCGGCCCCCGCCGCTCGATAGGTTGTGCGGCATGACCGAGGGCGGGGAAGAGCGGGCGCGGCAGTGGTGCGGGTGCGCGTGGGCGCGGACGGACGTGCCGCCGCCGGCCGCGACCCGGATCCACATCGAGGAGCAGGACACCTCCGCGCCGGGCTGGCTGCGGCTGTTGGACCTGGTCGAGGAGGCGGCCGCCGACGGCCGTGAGGAGTTCGCGCCGCTGCGGGAGATGCCCCCGGCGGAACGGCAGCAGATCGTCACCCTCCCGCCGGGCATCGCCCGGCTGACGGCCGTACGGCACCTGATGCTCTACGGCAGCAGCCTCGTCCGGATCCCGCCGGAGATCGGCGCGATGGAGAACCTGGAGGTGTTCACCCCGTACACCTCCTACCGGCTGCACTGGTTCCCGTACGAACTGACCCGCTGCCGCAAGTTGCGCGGCAGCACGGTCAGCACGCGCGCCCTGTACGGCAACTTCAAGAACCGGATGCCGTTCCCCTCGCTGCCCGCACCGGTCCCGGCCGGCCAGGAGTGCAGTGTCTGCGCCGGCCCGCTGCCCCCGACGGGCCCCCGGCAGGTCTGGATCTCCCTCGGCGTCGCCACGGACGTCCTTCCCCTCCTGGTCAACGCCTGCTCGCAGACGTGCGTCGACGCGCTTCCCGCTCCGGCCGCCCACCACGTCCCCACGGTCCACCGGGGCGGGCCGGGCGTGGCGCAGCCCCCCGCCCGCTGACCCGCAGCGGAGCGAGACCCCCCTGGTCAGCTGCCCGGTCAGCGGTTAGCGTCCGTGCATGGCAGCAGCTGACGACCTTCGTTTCGACCCGTGGGACCCGGCGTTCCTCGCCGACCCCTACCCCGCCTACGCAGAGCTGCGGGAGCGGGGGCGGGTGATCCACTACGCGCCGACCGACCAGTGGCTCGTACCGCATCACGCGGACGTGTCGGCGCTGCTGCGGGACCGGCGGCTGGGGCGGACGTATCAGCACCGGTTCACGCACGAGGACTTCGGGCGGACGGCGCCCCCGGCCGAGCACGAGCCGTTCCACACCCTCAACGACCACGGGATGCTGGACCTGGAACCGCCGGACCACACCCGGATCCGGCGGCTGGTGTCGAAGGCGTTCACGCCGCGCACGGTCGAGCAGCTCAAGCCGTACGTCACCCAGCTCGCCGGGGAACTGGTGGACCGGCTTGTGGAGGCGGGCGGGGGCGATCTGCTGAGCGAGGTCGCCGAACCGCTGCCCGTCGCCGTGATCGCCGAGATGCTCGGGATCCCGGAGGCCGACCGCGCGCCGCTGCGGCCCTGGTCGGCGGACATCTGCGGGATGTACGAGCTCAACCCGTCCGAGGACGCCGCCGCGAGGGCGGTGCGGGCCTCCGTGGAGTTCTCCGCCTATCTGCGCGAGCTGATCGCCGCCCGCCGCGAGGAACCCGGCGACGACCTCATATCCGGGCTCATCGCCGCGCACGACGACGGTGACCGGCTCACCGAGCAGGAGATGATCTCCACCGCCGTGCTGCTGCTCAACGCCGGGCACGAGGCGACCGTCAACGCCACCGTCAACGGCTGGTCGGCCCTCTTCCGCAACCCCGGGCAGCTCGCCGCGCTCCGCGCCGACCACTCGCTCGTGCCCGCCGCCGTCGAGGAGCTCATGCGGTACGACACCCCGCTCCAGCTGTTCGAGCGGTGGGTGCTGGACGACATCGAGGTCGACGGGACGACGATCCCGAGGGGCGCCGAGGTCGCCCTGCTCTTCGGGTCCGCCAACCACGACCCCGAGGTGTTCGCGCACCCCGAGCGGCTGGACCTCGCCCGCGCGGAGAACCCGCACATCTCGTTCTCCGCCGGCATCCACTACTGCATCGGCGCGCCCCTGGCCCGGATCGAACTGGCCGCCTCGATGACGGCCCTCCTGGAGAAGGCCCCGACACTGGCCCTCGCCGAGGAGCCGAAGCGGAAGCCGAACTTCGTGATCCGGGGGCTGGAGGGGCTCGCCGTCACGGTGTGAGCTGTCACGGTGTGAGCCGTCACCCCGTGGGACCGGCGTCTCACGTCGTCATGTCCCGCCGCCGCAGCCCCATGAGCCCCCCGGCCACCAGCACCCCCGCCAGGAGCAGCAGTACCCCCACCGGCCCCCAGCCCATCTCCCCGCCGGGCAGCTTGGGCAGATGACCGAAGGGGGAGAGGTCCAGGACGAACCGGGGGGCGTCCAGGGCCGGGCCGATCCAGCCGATGAGCAGGGCCGCGCCCGCCACACCCCAGGCGGCGGGCGCCAGCCGGGGGGCCGTGCCGTACAGCAGGACCGCGAGCCCGCCGATCACCCACACCGCCGGGAGCTGCACCAGGCAGGCGGCCAGGATGGGGCCCGCCTCCTTGCCGTGGCCCACGACGAAACCGAGCCCGGCGAGCAGCATGATCAGGGCCGAGCCGCCGAAGGCGATCAGCAGATGGCCGCCGGCCCAGCGCAGCCGGCCCACCGCGTTCGCCAGGACCGGTTCCGCCCGGCCCGAGGTCTCCTCGCCGTGCAGCCGCAGCACCGAGGCGACCACGTACAGGGAGGCGATCAGGCCCAGCATGCCGACCATCGCCGCGAGGAAGGCGTCCGTCAGGCCCGACTGGCCGCCCATCCGTTCGAAGATCTCGCGGGCCTTGTCGTTGTCGGCGACGAGGTCGGCCGCGCCGTCCGTCAGTCCGCCGTAGACGACTCCGGCGAGGAAGAAGCCGACGCTCCAGCCGAGCACCCCGCCCCGCTGCAGGCGCCAGGCGAGCGCGCCCGCCGAGGCCAGTCGTCCGGCGGCGGGCCCCGGCCGGGTCGGCAGGAAGCTCATGCCGACGTCCCGGCGGCCGGCCAGCCCGTAGGCCACGGCGGCCTGGACCGCCACCGCTCCCGTGAACAGGCCCAGCACCCACCACCGTTCGCCGGCGAACGCCCGCAGGTTCTCCAGCCAGCCCAGCGGGGACAGCCAGGTCAGCACCGAGGAGCCGTCGTCCCTCGCCGAGTCGCCCGCCGCCCGCAGGACGAAGGCCGCGCCCAGCACGGCCGCCGTCAGGCCCCGGGCCAGCCGGGCGCTCTCGGTGAGCTGGGCGACGATCGCCGCCATCGTCGCGAAGACCATGCCCACGGCCGCGAGCCCCAGCCCGAAGGCCAGCGCGCCGGCGGCCCCCTGCCCGGCCAGACCCGCCGTCACCAGCAGGGCGAGTACGCCGTTCGCGACGCCCGCCGCGAGCAGCGCCGCCGTCAGCGAGGCACGTCGGCCCACCGCACCGGACGCGATCAGCTCCTGCCGGCCGCTCTCCTCCTCGTCCCGGGTGTGCCGTACGACGATCAGCAGGCTGGTCACGGCGGCGAGCGCGCCCGCGTACACGCCGACCCGCCAGGCGGTGAGCGCGCCGAGGGAGTCGTCGAAGACGGGGCCGATCAGCGCGCGCAGGGAGGCGTTCGTGTCCAACTGGTGGAGCAGGTCGGCCCGGTCGGCGGGGGTGCCGTACAGGCTCTTCAGGGTGTTCGGCATGGTGAGCACCATCAGGGTGTTCACGGCCACCCAGACGGGGATCAGCACCCGGTCGCGGCGCAGCGCGAAGCGGGTCAGGACGCCGGTGCGGGCGAGCGTGCTCATCGGGCCGCCACCTCGTCGGCCGTGTCTCCCCGGTCTTCCTGGTAGTGGCGCAGGAAGAGCTCCTCCAGGGTCGGCGGGGTCGAGGTCAGCGACCGTACGCCCGAGTCCGTCAGCGACCGCAGGACGGCGTCGAGTTTGTCCGTGTCGACCTGGAGGCGTACGCGCCTGTCCTGGACGTCGAGGTCGTGGACGCCCGGGAGACGCGCCAACCCGTTCGGGGGCCCGGCGAGTTCGGCCGTCACGCTGGTGCGGGTCAGATGGCGCAGGTCGGCGAGCGAGCCGGTCTCCACCGTGCGGCCCTTGCGGATGATGCTGACCCGGTCGCACAGCTCCTCGACCTCGCTGAGGATGTGGGACGACAGCAGGACCGTCCGGCCCCGGTCCCGTTCCTCCTCCACACAGCGCTGGAAGACCTCCTCCATCAGCGGGTCCAGGCCCGAGGTCGGCTCGTCCAGGATGAGCAGGTCGACGTCCGAGGCGAACGCGGCGACCAGGGCGACCTTCTGCCGGTTGCCCTTGGAGTAGGTCCGGCCCTTCTTGGTGGGGTCCAGCTCGAAGCGGTCGGTCAGGGCGGCGCGGCGGGCGGGGTCCAGGCCTCCGCGCAGCCGGCCGTAGAGGTCGATGACCTCGCCGCCGGAGAGGTTGCGCCAGAGGGTGACGTCCCCGGGGACGTACGCGATCCGGCGGTGCACCTCGACGGCGTCCGACCACGGGTCGCGGCCGAGGATCCGCGCGGCGCCGGAGTCGGCGCGCAGCAGGCCGAGCAGGACGCGGATGGCGGTGGACTTGCCGGCGCCGTTGGGGCCGAGGAAGCCGTGCACCTCGCCCCGCTCGACCTCCAGGTCGAGGCCGTCGAGCGCGTGGGTACGGCCGAAGGACTTGTGGAGTCCGGACACCGTGATGGCCTTCGTCATGCTTCTGAACGTACGCTTCCTTCAGAAATTTGTGAAGTTAAGGAAGGGAGTGAAATGAAGTTACGATGGGGCGCATGAGCGAAACACCCCGGGACGCGGAGGCCGTGTCGAAGTTCGTGGAGACCTTCGCGGCCCAGCTGGTCGAGGCCGGGATGCAGCGCATGGCCGCCCGGGTCTTCGCCGCGCTCCTCTCCTCCGACGAGGGGGCGATGTCCTCCGCCGAACTCGCCGAACAGCTGCGGATCAGCCCCGCCGGGGTCTCCGGCGCCGTGCGCTACCTCTCCCAGGCGCACATGGTGGCCCGCGAGCGGGAGCCCGGCTCGCGCCGGGAGCGCTACCGGGTCCACGGCGACCAGTGGTACGCGGCCCTGACCAACCGGGACGCCGTCATCAGGCGCTGGGAGGGCGCCCTGCGCGAGGGCGTCGGGAGCCTCGGCCCCGACACACCGGCCGGCCTGCGCATGGCCGAGACGCTCGCCTTCTTCGAGTTCATCGAGGGCGAGCTGTCGGCGATGATGGAGCGCTGGCGGGTCCACCGCGAGCAGCGCTTCGGCGACTGACCGGGGTCAGCGCTCCTTGGTCTCCTCCAGGACCGTTCGGCCCAGCAGCAGGTAGCGCTCGGGTGAGCGTCGCTTGAGGTACTGCGCGTAGCCGATGCCCGCCGCCGCGATCAGGGCGACCAGCCACGGGGTCGCCCTCAGCACCAGGGAACCCGACTCCGTACCGGCCGCGACGCTCATGTTGGACACCAGCAGCGCCACCACCGCGAGCATGGCGACCCCGCCGGTCAGCGGGGCGGCGAAGGTCTTGAACCAGTGCCGGCTCTCCGGGTGGTGGGAGCGGAAGTACACCAGCACGGCGAACGAGCACACCGCCTGGACGACCAGGATCGCCATGGTGCCGAGGATCGCGAGCAGGACGTACGTCCCGGTGTACGGGTCCTTGCCGGCGGCCCAGAACGCGCCGATCAGGACCGCCGAGACGATCGTCTGGACGAGGCCCGCGATGTGCGGGGAGCCGTGCCGGGCGTGGGTGCGGCCCACCGTGCGCTGGAGCGAGGGCAGGACGCCCTCCCGGCCCAGGGCGTACATGTAGCGGGCGGCGCAGTTGTGGAAGGCCATGCCGCAGGCGAGCGAGCCGGTGATCATCAGCCACTGCATGACGACGACAGCCCAGTGGCCGACGTACTGCTCGGTGGGGCCGAAGAACAGGGCCAGCGGGTCGGCGGTGGCGACCTTCACGGCCTGCGACTCACCCGTGCCGGTGATCGCCATCCAGGAGACGAAGACGTAGAAGACGCCGACGCCGAGCACGGAGATCATCGTCGCCTTGGGGATGATCCTCTTCGGGTTGCGGGACTCCTCGCCGTACATCGCGGTCGACTCGAAGCCGACCCACGACCAGAAGGCGAAGAACAGTCCGAGGCCGGCCGAGGTGCCCTTGAAGGCGTTCACCGGGTTGACCGGGTCGACGCTGAAGCCGTCGGGGCCGCCGCCGTGCAGGGCGACCGAGACCGCCATCGCGGCGAGGATCGTCACCTCGGTGGCCAGCAGCACGACCAGCAGCTTCTCGGCGACCGAGACGCCGAACCAGGTGCCGGTCGCGTTGATGGCGAGCATCAGGACCGCGAACGCCCACCACGGGATGTGCAGTCCCGTCTGGTCCTTCAGGGTCGTGGTGGCGAAGGTCGAGAAGATGCCGATCAGCGCCGGCTCGAACACGACGTACGCGAAGGTCGCGAGCAGCCCGGAGGCGAGGCCGACCGTGCGGCCGAGACCGTAGGAGATGAAGCCGTAGAAGGCGCCTGTGGAGGTGATGTGCTTCGCCATCGAGGTGAAGCCGACGGAAAAGATTGCCAGGACGACCATTGCGACGAGATAGCTCGCCGGGGCGCCGATGCCGTTCCCGGCGGACACCATGAAGGGCACGTTGCCCGTCATCGCGGTGATCGGCGCGGCTGTCGCGACGGCCATGAAGACCACGCCCAGCAGGCCCACGGCGTTGGGCTTGAGCCGGTGAACGGTGCCCGTGTCACTCGTCTGCGCCGCCGGGGCGACGCCCTCGTCCACTGCCATCGGGTGGCCCCTCTCCTGAAGTCGTGCCTAGGTGTGCTGGACCGGAACTCTTCAGTCCGAATGAGTCGAGTAGGGGAGTCGGGGCGTTAAATATATGTCAACCAGACCTTTAGAAATCTGAGGGAAACACCGGGCTCGTACGGTCGCCGCCATGAGCGTCTACACGACCGTCCTCGGCGGCGAGCGGCACCGCTTCGGCTCCCTCGCCCGCCTCCTCGCCGCCGCGAGCCCCGAACGCTCCGGCGACCGTCTGGCCGGCCTCGCGGCCCGTACGGCCAGGGAGCGGGTCGCGGCGCGCTGGGCGCTCGCGGACGTCCCCCTGACCGACTTCCTCACCGAGCCCCTGATCCCGTACGAGGACGACGACGTCACCCGGCTCATCCTCGACACCCACCAGCGGGCCGCCTTCACGCCGGTCGCGTCCATGACCGTCGGGGAACTGCGGGAATGGCTGCTGTCCGAGGCCGCGGACACGGCCGCGCTCACCGCGCTGGCGCCCGGTCTCACCCCGGAGATGGCCGCCGCGGTGTCGAAGCTGATGGGGAACGCGGACCTGGTCGCGGTCGCGCGGAAGGTGCGGGTGGTGACCGCCTTCCGCTCCACGATCGGGCTGCCGGGCCGTCTCGCGACCCGCCTCCAGCCCAACCACCCGACGGACGACCCCGCGGGCGTCGCGGCCGCGCTCCTGGACGGTCTGCTGCTGGGTTCCGGCGACGCGGTGATCGGCGTCAACCCGGCGACCGACAGCCCGAAGGCCGTACGCGACCTGCTGGAGCTGCTCGACGGGGTGATCGGCCGCTACGCCATCCCCACCCAGTCCTGCGTCCTGAGCCATGTCACGACGACCGTCGAGCTGATGGAGCGCGGGGCGCCCGTCGACCTCGTCTTCCAGTCCATCGCGGGCACCCAGGCCGCCAACGCCTCCTTCGGTGTCACCCTGGGCCTGCTCGACGAGGCGTACGAGGCCGCCCTCGCCCTGGGCCGGGGCACGGTGGGCCGCAACGTCATGTACTTCGAGACCGGCCAGGGCAGCGCCCTCTCCGCCGACGCGCACCACGCGGTCGACCAGCAGACGGTCGAAGCACGGGCGTACGCGGTCGCCCGCCGCTACGACCCGCTCCTGGTGAACACGGTCGTCGGCTTCATCGGCCCCGAGTACCTCTACGACGGCCGGCAGATCCTCCGCGCCGCCCTGGAGGACCACTTCTGCGGCAAGCTCCTCGGCCTGCCCATGGGCCTGGACATCTGTTACACCAACCACGCCGACGCGGATGACGACGACATCGCCACCATGCTCACGATGCTCGGCGTGGCCGGGGCGTCCTTCGTGATCTGCACGCCCGGCGGCGACGACATCATGCTCAACTACCAGTCGGCCTCGTATCACGACGCGCTCTACCTGCGGGAGGTGCTGGGGCTGCGCCCGGCGCCGGAGTTCGAGACCTGGCTGGACTCGATCGGGCTGCTGGACGACCGCGGCGGCATCCGCGAGATCTCCGGTACGGCCCACCCCCTGACGGCGATCGGATCGACGGCGATCGGACGGGAGCTCGCGGCATGACGGACGTATCCCCGGTCGACGGTGAGCTGTGGTCCGCCCTGCGCCGCCGCACCCAGGCCCGTATCGGCCTCGGCCGGGTCGGCACCGCGCTGCCCACCCGGCACCGGCTGGAACTCCAGGCCGCGCACGCCGCCGCCCGGGACGCGGTGCACTCGCCGTTCGTCCCGGACACGGTGGCCGCCGCGCTGCCGGGTCTGCCGACGGTACGGGTCCGCAGCACCGCCCCCGACCGGCTCACCTACCTCCAGCGCCCCGACCTGGGCCGCCGGCTGGAGGCCGTGGACCGCGCGCATCTCCCGGTCGGCGACTGGGACGTCGTCTTCGTCGTCGCGGACGGGCTCTCCAGCCGGGCGGTGCACGAGCACGCGGCGGCGATGATCCGGGCGACGACGGCCCGGCTCCCCGGCTGGAGCGTCGCCCCGGTCGTCCTCGCCGAACAGGCCCGCGTGGCCCTCGGCGACGACCTGGCGGCGGCGATGGGCGCGACGGCGGTGGTCGTCCTCATCGGCGAACGCCCCGGCATGTCGGCGGCCGACTCCCTGGGCGCGTACCTGACCCACCGACCGGTGCCGGGCGCGACCACGGACGCCGACCGCAACTGCCTGTCCAACATCCGGCCACCGCTGGGACTGTCGTACGAGGTGGCGGCGGAGAAGCTGGCGGCGCTATTGGGGAGGGCGCGGGAGCTGGGGATCTCGGGGGTGGGGCTGAAGGACGAGACCGACTCCGCGGACAGGGGGCACGCGCTGCGCTGAGCCGGGACGGCGGTCATACGCAGCAACCCGTCACCACAAAAGGGCGAACAGTTTCGTGTGACGGGACCTTTCGGTCCGGCCGAGGAACGTTCTTCGGCATGCGAGACATCTTCACGATCCGGCGCCGGTTCGGCGCAGCCGTCGCCGCGTTCGTCGCGGTTGCCGTGGTGGGAGGCGGTGCCGCCCTCCCCGCCGAAGCGGTTCCGGTCAAGGGAAGGGTTCTGCGAGAGGACTCTCCCACCGGCATCGACAACAGTTACCTCATCGTCCTGAAGCCGTCGGTCCGGTTCAAGGCGGCCTCTCCGAAGGGCACCCAACTGGCCGCCAAGTACGGCGCCAGGGTGGACAAGGCCTACAACTCGGCGGTGAACGGCTATGCCGTCAGTGTCAGCGCGGCCGGGGCGAGGAGCTTCGCGGAGGACCCGTCCGTCGCGTTCGTCGAGAAGAACCAGAGACTCGCCCTCGACGGGACCCAGGCCGACCCGCCCTGGGGGCTGGACCGGATCGACCAGGCGGCGCTTCCGCTCAGCAGGACGTACACCTACCCGGACACGGCGGGCAACGGCGCCACGGTGTACGTCATCGACACCGGGGTGCGCATCACGCACCAGCAGATCGCCGGGCGCGCAGTCTACGGCTACGACGCGGTCGACGGGGACGGCATCGCCGCCGACGGCCACGGCCACGGCACCCATGTGGCCACGACGATCGCCGGCACCACGTACGGAGCGGCGAAGGCCACCAAGATCGTGGCGGTGCGCGTGCTCGGCAACGACGGCTCCGGTACGACTTCGGGTGTCATCGCGGGCGTGGACTGGGTCACCGCGCACCGTGTCCGCCCCGCGGTCGCCAACATGTCGCTCGGCGGCGGCGCCAGCACCGCGCTGGACACCGCGGTGAACAACTCCATCGCCTCCGGCGTCACGTACACCGTCGCCGCCGGCAACTCGAACGCGAACGCCGCCGGGAGCTCACCCGCCCGCGTGAGCGCCGCGATCACCGTCGGCGCCACCACCAACACCGACTACCGGGCCAGTTACTCCAACTACGGGTCGGTCCTGGACCTGTTCGCCCCCGGATCGTCGATCACGGCCGGCTGGTACACCAGCGACACCGCCACAGCCACCCTGTCCGGCACCTCGATGGCGGCTCCGCATGTCGCGGGCGCCGCAGCCGTCTACCTCACCGCCCATCCCGCCGCCGGCCCGGCGGACGTCCGGAACGCCCTCGTCGCCGGAGCGACGAACGGGGTCCTGCACAGCGTCGGCCTCGGCTCGCCCAACAGGCTCCTCAGAGTCGTTCCCTGACCGGTCGCCCGTGACCGCTCGCCGTGACCGGCCGCACTGACCGTACGACGTGGGCCCGGCCGGGGGGTTCGCCCTGGCCGGGCCCGTCGGCGCAACGGGACGCCGTCGACCCCGTGCAGGGCTCCTACCCCCGCCCCGTCGGCAACACCAGCCCCAGCGCCCCCTCCCGCACCGTCCACGTCCGCCTGCGCACCGGTCCCGTCACCGAGGCGTCCGCGCGGTAGCGGAAATCGGAGCCGGAGACGGTCACCGTGCGCCCCCTGGCCTCCAGCGGCGCCGCCTCCGCGCCCACCGACAGCGGGCGGACGACCACCTCGGCCGCCCCGGACACCGCACCCGGGATCACCGACACCGCCTCCACCGGCTGGTCGAGGTCGACCAGCGTCACCCCGTCCACCTCGACCCGCAGCCGGGCCGGACCGGTCGGCGGCACCGGGGCGGAGACGGGGCGCGGTGGACGGGAGTGCACCAGCGTGCGGACGAGCGACTGCAGCCAGGGCCGCCCGGCGCCACCGGCGGCCGCCCCCGAGGCGGCCTCCGCGGTCTCCTCCTGCGGGGTGAGCTGCTGGAGCGGCGGGATCCGCAGCGCCCCCAGCACCACCCCGTCGCTGTCGTCCACCAGCAGGTCCAGCCGCCGCTCGGCCCCGTCGAGCACCGCCCGCGCCGCCGCGACGGCCCCCGTGGGGATCCCCAGGGCGTGCGCCACGCCCAGCACCGTCCCCACCGGCACCATCGACAGCACACATCCGGCCAGCTCCCGCTGCCGGTGCAGCAGCGACACCGTCCGGGTCAGCGCACGGTCGTCACCGATCACAACCGGCCGCCGTGAACCCCGTCGCGCCAGCACCCGGGCAAATTCCTCCGGGCCCTCCGGAAGACACACCTTCGTACTCGCCGCACCCGCGCTGAGCACGTCTTTCGCGATCCGTACGGACTCCCCGTCGGCCCTCAGGGCGGTCGGATCGATGATCACCAGCAGCTGGTCCGGCGTCGCGAAAGTCGCCACCTCGGTCCTGCCTCGCTTCCTCGGGTAGCATCTTTGTGCAAGAGCCCCTTGCGCTATTGCGCCAGGGGCTTCGTCTATTCCGGGGCATCCGGGTCCGACGGTGTGCGACCTACGACGGTCGCGGAACTGCGGCCAACGACGGTCGCGGTGCACGCGGTGGTGGAAAAAGCCTCCGCGTACGCCCCTGACCTTGGACATGCCCCACCCGGAAGGGGTGTACGCGCGTGCCCGCACTTGTGCTGCTCGGTGCTCAGTGGGGTGACGAAGGCAAGGGAAAGGCCACCGATCTACTCGGCGGCTCGGTGGACTACGTAGTGCGCTACCAGGGCGGCAACAACGCCGGCCACACGGTCGTCGTGGGTGACCAGAAGTACGCACTCCACCTCCTCCCTTCCGGAATCCTGTCCCCCGGCTGTACGCCGGTCATCGGAAACGGCGTCGTCGTCGACCCGTCGGTCCTGCTCTCCGAGCTGAGCGGTCTGAACGAGCGCGGCGTCGACACGTCGAAGCTCCTGATCAGCGGCAACGCGCACATCATCACCCCGTACAACGTCACTGTCGACAAGGTGACGGAACGCTTCCTCGGAAAGCGCAAGATCGGCACGACCGGGCGCGGGATCGGTCCGACATATGCGGACAAGATCAACCGGGTGGGCATCCGGGTCCAGGACCTCTACGACGAGTCGATCCTCACCCAGAAGGTCGAGGCGGCGCTCGACGCCAAGAACCAGCTCCTCACCAAGCTGTACAACCGCCGCGCGATCGCCGTCGACCAGGTCGTCGAGGAACTGCTGGGCTACGCGGAGAAGCTCGCTCCGTACGTCACCGACACGGTCCTGGTGCTGAACCAGGCCCTGGAGGACAACAAGGTCGTCCTGTTCGAGGGCGGTCAGGGCACCCTCCTCGACATCGACCACGGCACGTACCCCTTCGTCACCTCCTCCAACCCGACCGCGGGCGGCGCCTGCACCGGCGCCGGTGTGGGCCCGACGAAGATCAGCCGGGTCATCGGCATCCTCAAGGCGTACACGACCCGCGTCGGCTCCGGCCCCTTCCCCACCGAGCTCTTCGACGAGGACGGCGAGGCGCTGCGCCGGATCGGCGGCGAGCGGGGCGTCACCACCGGCCGTGACCGCCGCTGCGGCTGGTTCGACGCGGTCATCGCCCGCTACGCGACCCGCGTGAACGGCCTGACCGACTTCTTCCTCACCAAGCTCGACGTCCTGACGGGCTGGGAGCAGATCCCGGTCTGCGTGGCGTACGAGATCGACGGCAAGCGCGTCGAGGAACTCCCGTACTCGCAGTCGGACTTCCACCACGCGAAGCCCATCTACGAGACCCTCCCCGGCTGGTCCGAGGACATCACCAAGGCCAAGTCGTTCTCCGACCTCCCGAAGAACGCACAGGCCTACGTCAAGGCCCTGGAGGAGATGTCCGGCGCCCCGATCTCCGCGATCGGCGTGGGCCCGGGCCGCGACGAGACGATCGAGATCAACTCGTTCCTGTAGGGCACCGGACTGATGCCCCTTTCCGGTGACGGCCGGACAGGGGCGTCGGTCCGCCTCAGCCGGGGCGGCGCGGTCGCAGCGTGTCGGTCGTGGTCTCCGAGTCCTGGGTGAGCGTGACGTCCTCACCGGTGTCCTCCAGCACGTAGCGACGGGCGAACTGGCCCGAGGCGCAGCCGGGGCTCGACCGGGAGGGGATGACGCGGGCGCCCGAAGTCACGATCCGCCTCTCCTGTACGTCCAGCAGAGACGCCTCCCATTCGCAGTGCCGGCCGTGGCGGGTGTCGACCCCGTGGACGGCGAGGTCGCCCACGCGCCCTGTGCGGATCGCGACCCACAGCCGCCCTGTGGTGTCGTACCAGTCGTGGGCGAACGCGGAGGACACCTTGAGCCACGGCTCCGAGACCGGCTCGGTCGCCACGCTGTAGCCGGGTTTCCGTTCCCACACGACGTCGCCGTCCTGATCCGCCACGAGCTTGATGGTCCACGGCAGCCCGCACGCGCTCGTCCCGGCTCCCTCCGTGTCGATCCGGCGGAGGTCGAACCGACCCACGACCGCGGTCCTCTCGGTCCGGGACAGCAGCGTCGCCCTGCCCTTGCAGATCGCGTCGGCCGTGGCCACGAAGATCTCGGTGCTGTGGGTGTCGGTCGCCGCCCCAGGGGGGACGTCCAGCACGAAGCTGAGCAGGGGATCCCCCTCGTCCAAGGTCGCGCGCCACATACCGGACAGGTCATCGACGAGCTCGACGTCGGGCAGCTCCTCGACCGTCGTGTCCGCCGGCCGGGATCCGATGGCCTCCGTCCACAGGGCGGTCGTACCCCAGGCGGTCAGCGACAGCACGCCGGCCGCCGCGACGAGTGCGAGGGTGACGTGCCTTCGGCCGTGCCGGGGCGCCGGGGCCGACGGTGCCGCTACGACACGCGGTGGCAGGATGCCCGCTTCCGGCGCGTCCAGGGGATCCCGGGTGACCTCGGCGGGATCGGGAAAGTCCGGGAAGTCGGGGATCCCCGGTTCGGCCGGCCGCTCCCGCCGCTCCCGTTGCGGGGACCGCGGCAGCGGCCGAGCCGCCACCCGGTCCAGCCGTTCCAGGAGGCGGGCCGGCAGCCACGCGGCGTCGGGGGCGCGCCGGGTCAGGTCCACGATCTCGGCGACCGTCGGCCGCTGTCCCGGGGCCTTCGCCAGACACCGTCGTACGAGATCGGCGATCGCCTCGGGTACCTCGCTCAGCTCCGGTTCCTCGTAGGCGATGCGGAACATCAGCGCGTGCGCACCGGTGTCCTCCCCCTGTGCCTTCCGGAAGGGAGAGCGCCCCGTGGCCGCGTACACCAGCACGCTCCCGAGGGAGAACACATCACCGGCCGGGGTGATCCGTTCGCCTCTCACCTGCTCCGGGGACATGAACTCCGGGGTCCCGACAATGGATCCGGTCCGGGAGATGGTGGATTCCAGGGACGCGTCCAGCGTGTGCGCGATGCCGAAGTCGATCACGCGTGGGCCGCCCACGGTGAGCAGGATGTTGGACGGCTTGAGGTCCCGGTGCACGAGGCCCGACGCGTGGATGGCGCCCAGGGCCTGCCCCAGCCGGTGGGCGAGGATGTGCGCGGACGCGGACGGCAGGGGGCCGAAGTCGCCCCGGACGACCGCACGCAGCGTCGGTCCCGGGATGTACTCCGTGGCCACCCAGGGCACTTCGGACTCGGTGTCCGCGTCGAGGACCCGGGCCGTCCACCGGCCGTTGACCCGGCGGGCGGCCGCCACTTCGCGGGTGAAGCGGCGGCGGAACGCGTCCTGTTCGGCGGCGTCCGGGCGGATCAGCTTGAGGGCCACGGTCGGCGCGTCCGGCGCGGCGTCCGTCACCCGCGCGAGGTAGACCCGGCCCATGCCTCCGGCACCCAGTCGGGACAGCAGACGGTAGGGGCCTATGTGTGACGGATCGTCAAGGGCCAGGGGCTGCATGGCCCGAGATCCTCCCACAGGCCGCGTACGGGGCGTGGGGGATCCGTGTTGACCGGAGCTTTCCGATGCGCGGCCCCGAACTTGACCCGGACATGGCCGGTTCCTGGTTCCGTGCCGGCGTGGCCGGCGGCAAGCATCTACGCGGGTAGTGCCCTCAGTCCCACCTGTCTCAGGAGCCTCCATGAAGCGTCGTGAGTTCGTGCAGAAGTCGGCCGTGACCGGTGCGGCGGTGGCCGTCGTCGGGACGGTCGGCGCCGGTAGCGCCGAAGCCGCCGACCGCAAGCCTCCCAAAGCGCCCCGCACCTGGACCTTCTCCATCCTGGGCACCACCGACCTGCACAGCCATGTCTTCGACTGGGACTACTACAAGGACGCCGCGTACAGCGACAGCAAGGGCAACTCCGTCGGCGTCGCGCGCGTCGCCACGCTCGTCAAGCAGCAGCGGCAGGCGAAGGGCGAGGACCACGTCCTCCTCGTCGACGCCGGCGACATCATCCAGGGCACCTCACTGGCGTACTACTTCGCCCGGGTGGAGCCGATCACGAACGGCGTCAAGCACCCGATGGCCGTCGCCATGAACCACATGCGCTACGACGCTGCCGCCCTCGGCAACCACGAGTTCAACTACGGCATCGAGGTGCTGCGCAAGTTCGAGAAGCAGTGCCGTTTCCCGCTGCTCGGCGCGAACGCGCTGGACGCGAAGACCCTGCGGCCGGCGTTCCCGCCGTACACCGTGAAGAAGATCCGCGTCCCCGGCGCCCCCGACATCAAGGTCGGCATCCTCGGCCTCACCAACCCCGGCATCGCGATCTGGGACAAGGACAACGTCAGCGGGAAGATGGTCTTCCCCGGCCTGGTCGAGCAGGCGAAGAAGTACGTGCCGCGACTGCGGGCGCTGGGCTGTGACGTGGTCTTCCTGACCGACCACTCGGGGCTCGACGGTTCGTCGTCGTACGGCGACGAGCTCCCGTACGTCGAGAACGCCTCCAACCTGGTCGCCGAGCAGGTCCCCGGCATCGACGCGATCCTCGTCGGCCACACCCACGTCGAGGTCCCCTCGTACACCGTGAAGAACGCGGAGACGGGCGAGGAGGTGCTGCTGTCCGAGCCGTACTGCTGGGGCTACCGGCTCAGCGTCTTCGACTTCGAGGTCGAGCTGGAGCACGGCCGCTGGAAGGTCGTCGGCAAGACCGCGCAGACCCTCAACCCCAACACCGTCGACGAGGACCCGGAGATCAAGAAGCTCCTGGAGGCCGACCACGAACTCGTCGTCAAGTACGTCAACACCGCCGTCGGCACCTGCACGGCCGACCTCTCGGCGGCGGAGTCCTGCTGGAAGGACGTCCCGATCATGGACTTCATCCACGAGGTCCAGATGCAGACGGTGAAGGCGGGTCTCTCGACGGCGGACGCGGCCCTTCCGCTCATCTCCGTCGCCGCGCCCTTCTCCCGCACGGCCGACATCCCGGCGGGGGCCGTCACCATCAAGGACGTCGCCGGGCTCTACATCTACGACAACACGCTCTACGGCAAGAAGCTCACCGGCGCCCAGCTCAAGGACTACCTGGAGTACGCGGCGAAGTACTACCACCAGGTGCCGGCGGGCACGGCCGTGGACACCGCCACCCTCACCAACGCCAACAACTTCTGGGACTACATGTACGACACGGCGGCGGGCGTCGCCTACGACATCGACATCGCCGCGGCCGAGGGCTCCCGGATCAAGAACCTCAGCTACGACGGGACCGCGGTCACCGACGACCAGGTCTTCGTCGTCGCCGTCAACAACTACCGGGCCAACGGCGGCTCCGGCTACCCGCACATCGCCTCCGCCGCCATCGCCTACAGCTCGACCAACGAGATCCGCCAGCTGATGATCGACTACGTGACGGCCAAGGGCACCCTGAACCCGGCGGACTTCGCCGTCACCAACTGGAAGCTGACGCAGGCCGGCACGGCCGTGTTCTAGCCGGCGGTCACGGGGCGGGTCCGGGTGAGTCCCTGGTAGGCGGCGCCGAGCAGGGCCGCCTGGACCACCGCCCCGACCGGCACGCCGATTAGCGCGAACTGGCCGGGCACCACCAGGAACAGCAGCGAGGTCGGGGCGGTGGCGAAGAACAGCCACATCCCGGCCAAGGACGCGTCCGCGTGCGAGATGAACAGCGTGTCCACCGCGACCCACGCCGTGAGCGCGCCCACCAGGAGCAGATAGCCGAGGGCGGCGGGGGTGCGCAGGGCCGAGACGAGCGAGCGGTAGCCGTTCATGGGGTGCCTCCTGAGGAGCGGGTGCGTGCTTCCGTGTGATCTCCACGATGACGTTCGGTGGTCGACGGCCGCCTGAGTAGCGCTACTCATCTCTGATCCGGGCATACCCAGGCGTTGTCCCATTGTTGTCGACAGATTGTCGATCTTCGCCGCAACCGATCCGCCAACTCCTCCGTGTAATAGGGCAGTCCCTCATGTTGAGGGATGGTCGACGGGATGAAGTGTCGACACTGCACCACGGAGGAAGCGCGCATGGCGAACATGAAGCAGCGGCACCGCTGGCGGACGGGAATGCTCGGGCTGGTCCTGTCCCTCGGGTTCGCGACCGGCTGCGCGAACCTCGGCGGGGGCCCCGGGGCGGACCCCTCGCCCGTGGACGCGGGGGCCAAGGAGTCCCTCTCCGCAGCGTCGTCCGCCGCCGCCGCCTCCTCCTCCATCACCACCGCCTCGGCGGCCGGGACGGAGTACGTCGCGATGGGCAGTTCGTTCGCCGCGGGCCCGAGCATCCCTCCGGTGAAGGAGGGGAGCGTGGCCGCGGCGTGCATGCGGTCGAACAACAACTACGCCGGCATCGTGGCCCGTGACACCGGGGCGAAGCTGACGGACGTCACATGCAGCGGCGCCACGACGGCGAACATCCTCACCGCGAGCCAGGGCGGCCAGTCGGCGCAGATCAACGCCGTGAAGAGCACCACCCGGCTGGTCACGGTCACCATCGGCGGCAACGACGTCAACTACCTGGGCAGCGTCGTCTCGTACTCCTGCCAGAACAAGGGCGAGGCCAACTGCGGGACCGTGAGCACGTCCGCGATCGACACGGCGCTGGGCGCGGTCAGCGGGCGGATCCAGAACGTCGTGAAGGCCGTCCACAAGATCTCCCCGCAGGCCAGGGTCCTCCTGGTGAACTACATGACCGTCCTGCCCGACTCGGGTACCTGCACCGGGGTGCCGCTCACCGCGAGCCAGCTGGCGTACGAGCGGACCGTCGCCTCCCGGCTGGCCGACGCGACCGCCGCCGCGGCGACCGTCACCGGGGCGACCCTGGTCAACGTCGCCGCCGCGAGCCACGGCCACGACGCGTGTGCGTCCACTCCCTGGGTGGAGACGTACAAGCCCGCCTCCGGCCGGGCCACCTACCACCCCAACGAGGCCGGGATGAAGGCCGTGGCCTCCCTGGTGAAGTACATGATCGGCACCAGCAGCCCCCTCCCCGCGGGCTACACCCGGTGCGCGAGCGAGGGCGCCACCTGCACCTTCAGCGGCACCCGCGTGGTGGCCTTCGGCTCCGGGGCGTACGCGTACAGGACGGCGACCGGCAGCATCCCCTGCACCAGCGCCTCCTTCGGCGGCGACCCGGCCGCCGACACCATCAAGACCTGCTACATCGCGAGCGCGGGCGGCCCCTACGGCTACACCAAGTGCGCGAGCGAGGGCGGCACCTGCTCGGTCCCCGGCAACAACCGTGACGTCGTCTTCGGCACCAACGGCAACTTCAAGCACCTCGTGACCAAGGGCAGCGTCGCCTGCACCAGCGCCAAGTTCGGCGGCGACCCGGCGGCCAACGTCGTCAAGTCCTGCTACATCGCCCCCAACGGCGCCCCGGCCGGCTGGACCAAGTGCTCCGCCGAGGGCGGCACCTGCGCGGCCGTCGCCGGACAGCCCGTGATGTACGGCGCGTACGGCTCCTTCAACACCGCCGTCGCCGCCGGCAACACCGCCTGCACCAGCGCGGCCTTCGGCGGCGACCCGATCGGCAACGAGACCAAGTCCTGCTACACCGGCCCCGCGGCCCCGGCGGGCTACAAGGCGACCGCGTGCGCCTCCCAGGGCGGCGCCTGCGCCTTCACCGGCAAGCGGACCGTCGCGTACGGCGCGAAGGGCCGCTTCGTGTACAAGACCCTCAACGGCGGCACCACCTGCAAGGCGGCGGTCTTCGGCGTCGACCCGCTCTACGGCGTCCTGAAGAGCTGCTATCTGACTTACTGAGCGCGCACCTGCTGTACGAAGGCGGCCCAGGACTCCGTGGAGTCGCGGAGGATCGGGCCGCCTTGGGTTTTGGAGTCGCGGATGTGGGTGAGGGCGGGGGAGGGGGCGATTTCTACGCAGTTGCCGCCCCCGCCGTCGCTGTAGAAGGCGGGCGGCGCTCCGGCTGCCACTGTCTCCTCGTCCGGGACGTACTCCCAGGTCCAGTTCACGCGTCGCGCACCGCCTTGGCCGCCTCGCGGTAGATGCCGCTCGCGGTGGCCAGGTGGACGCGCGCCTCACGCGGAGCGCCTGCGAGCCTGGCCAGGTACTCGGCGCGGTGGTAGACCTTCGCCGTCTCGGGGTGCCGTTCGATTTCCATCAACGCTGCCCAGTGAGCGAGGTAGGCATGGACGGGCTTGACCGAGTTGTGCTGCAGTGCCTCGGCGAGGGCCTGGTCCCTGGCCTGGTCGTAAGCGGTCAGGAGATGCGGGGCGATGATGGCGCAGGCCGCGCGCAGGGCCGCCGGGGTGCGATCCGGACGGGGGATCACGGGGGCGTCGTCGAGTTCGGCATGCTGCGCGCTCATGCTGCGGTTCCCTTCGTGTCGCCGGTGCCGTCGTCGATGCGGACCCGGTCCTGCGCGAAGAGCCTGCGGACGTAGGTGTCGGTGTATCCGGCGGCTCGGGCGACCTCGGCGGGCCAGCCACGGCGGGTGGTGAGGCGCCCGGCGTCGCTGATCTCCTCGGCCAGGCGTGCACTGAGCCTGTCGAGCTGTCGCCGTGTGGCGCTGATGCGCTTGAGGAGCTTGTCCTCTTCGGGGATGGCGGGTCGGCGGGGCATGGATGGACTGTACCGCCTATCCCGGCCGCGTTCCCAACTCTGTTCCGAACTGAGTTCGGGTGTCGCAGAGTGCCTCAAGGTGGTATACCGTCGGTATACTTGCGTCATGGCTGACACCACCGTCAAGGTCGACCCCGCTGTCCGTGACCGTCTCATGGTGCTCGCCCGCGAGCGTGGGATGACCATGCGAGACCTGATCGCCGAGTTGGCCGGGGCCACCCCCACGCAGGAGGAACTGCGCAAGCGGTACGAGGAGACCAAGGCCTACTGCGAGACGCACTTCGGTGTGACGCTCACGGACGAGGACCACGACCGGGCCGAGAAGGTCTGGCAGGACCTGGAGGCCGGTCGGCCGGTGGACAGTCTGTGAGCGGGGCGAGGGCCGGGTCGACCGGCGTCGTCCTCGACGAGTCCGCCCTGCTGGCACTCGGCTCGGGGAACTCGCTGGCCTCGCAGTTCGTGGCGAACACCGAGCACGGGCCCACCCGGCACGTCTACGTACCGGCACTCTGCCTGGCCGCCGCCGACGGCATGCGCAAGGGGCTCGCCGAACACATCGGCGCCCTGCCCGCCGTCGAGATCGTCGAGTTGGACTTCGCCGGTGCTTCCACGGTCGGTGCGTTGTTGCGCAACGGAGTGGAATGGCGGCTGGGCCACGCGATTCACCTGTCCCGCCCGACGGTCGACTGGCCGGACGGACGGCACGTCGTGACCGTCGACCCCGACGCGTACGCGGACATGCCCCTCGTGCGGACGATCCGGCTGCCGCACCAGCGGTGAACCAGGGGCGCCCTCGGCAGGGGGCGCCCCCCTCGGGCCGGGCATATCCTGAAAACGCCACCCGCGCGCGTCGACCAACGACCCAGAAGAAGGTGACCGCGATGCGCATGATGATGAAGGCGTCCATGGACACGGAGAGGGCCAACGAGCTCATCCGGAACGGGACCCTCGGGAAGCTGATCCAGGAGTCGCTGGAGCAGATCAAGCCCGAGGCGGCCTACTTCACCGCGGACGGCGGCCGGCGGACCGCCTACCTGTTCTTCGACATGGCGGACCCCTCCGACATGCCGGTGATCAGCGAGCCGTTCTTCCTGGAGCTGGGTGCCGACATCACCTACACGCCGGTGATGAACAGGGAGGACGTCCAGAAGGGGCTCTCCCGGCTCGGCCGTTGACCTCCGGCGTCAGCTGAACACGATCATCGACCCCTGCGCCAGGCTCCGCGTCGCCGCCGCGTGCAGGCCGAGCCACACGTGCCGCTCGCGGGAGAAGGGGCTGGGATCGTACGGCGCGGGCACCGCCGGTTCCTCCAACTCCGTGGGCGCGGTGGGGGCCTGGGGCGGGGCGGGCGGGTTCGCCGGGTCGATGCCGATCGACGGGGCGACGAACTCCAGCTCCCGGAGCAGGGAGTGGGAGGAGCCCAGCGGGCCGCCTCCGGCGAGGAGGTCGTCGTTGGACAGGGGGTGCGGGAAGTCGACCGGGACATACGCCCCCGCGTGGTCGTAGTGCCAGACCAGGTGCGACTGCTGCGCGGTGGACTCGAACATCTCCAGGAGCTGTTCGTAGTCGCCGCCCAGTTCGCCCACCGGGGTCACCGGCAGTCCGCACACCTGGAGCAGATAGGCGCGGCGCAGGAAATGCAGCGCGTCGTAGTCGAAGCCGGCCACCGGGGCGACCTCCCCGAACAGACCCGGCATGTACTGGTACACCGGCACCGGCGGCAGCCCCGCCTCCGCCAGCACCGTGTTGTACTGCGCGAGTTCGTCGGCGAACGGATTGTCGGGGGTGTGGCACAACACGTCGACGAGCGGTACCAGCCACAGGTCACAGGCCAAAGAGAGCTCCTCCGGTCGTTAGTCGTGCAGGTCCCATACCCACACACCGTCCACCCGCCTACCGGGTCGGCCCACCAGTTTGTCCACAGTCTCACGCAGGACGTCCGCGTGTGGCTGCGGGGCCAGAACCAGTGCCCCCGCCCGCCAGTACGCCAGGTCCTCCGCCGTCGCCTCCCGGGCGGCCGTGTCGATCACCGGGACCACGCCCGTGAACTGCGTGTCCTGGAGCAGACTCGCCGTGAAGCGCAGCGGCACCCCGTACACGCCGGTGCGGTCGCCGTCGCCGTACGGCCCGTTGAAGTAGCCGCCCGGCATCCGGAAGCCGAGGCCGGCGGCCGTCTGCCAGTGCAGGGCCTCGGCGGCGCCGGGCTCGGCGAGCGGCACGGGGACCAGTGTCTCGCCGTCGCGGACGTACGACCTCCAGGTCCCGTCCGTGAAGAAGGCCGGTACCTCGGCGCGGGGCTCCGACCGCAGGGGGGCGGGGAGAAGGGGGAGCAGGGCCAGGGCCACGGCGGCCAGTCCCGCGTACCGCAGCCCCCGCCGCAGCCCCCTCAGCTCCGCCACCGCCAGCGCCACCAGCATCCCCAGCACCGGGCCGCAGATCATCGCCACCCGGCTCTCGATCACCGACTCGAAGAGCGGGAGCCCGTCGAGGAGCGCCCAGGGGCCGGGGGCGCCGCCGATGCGGGGGCCCATCGACAGGACGGCCGCCACCAGGACCGTCGCCGCCAGGGCCCGGACGACCGGGCGCCGCCGCCACAGCAGCACGGTGATCGCGAGGGCCAGCAGGGCGAGCGGCCAGCCGTAGAAGGCGTTCTGCTCGGTGGGGTTCAGGGACAACGCCTTCGTGGCCTCGGCGTCGCCCGCCGGCCATGAGCGCTCGGCGAAGGTCAGCAGCGCGCGCAGGGAGTTGGCGGTGCCGGGGGCCGTGCCGTGGTCGATGCCGTCGTAGGACTGCGGGCCGGAGAACTGCCAGGCCAGGGGGTAGACGAGGAGGGGGAGGGAGACGGCGGCGGCGATCGCCAGGCCGCGCAGCAGGGGGCGTACGGCCGCCGCCGCCTCCTTCGGGCGTACGGCCGAGTAGGAGAGCGCGAACAGGAGCATGCCGATCGCCGCGAGCAGCAGCGGCTCCTCGCCCAGGAAGAACTGGTACGCCGCCATCAGGCCCAGCACCACCGCGTCCCGGCCCGTCCGCGTGCCCGTGCACAGGCGCAGGGCGCGGTCGACGATCAGCGGGATCATGAAGAGGACGACGAAGTTGGGGTGCGCGTTGGCGTGGCTGACGAAGGGCGGCGCGAACGCGGCCAGGGTGGCTCCGGCGAAGGCCGCGGCCCGGTGCGGGGTCAGGCGTTTCGTGATCAGCCAGTACCAGGCGGCGGCGGTCGCGGCCAGGCCCAGCGTCATCACCAGGCTGAGCGTGACGGCCGGGCCGCACAGCAGGGTCACCGGGGTCAGCGGCACGGAGAGGCCCAGCATGACCGTGTTGGCCATCAGGTTCACGCCGTCGGGGAAGCCCTGGAGGTCGCTGAAGAGCGGGTTGCGCAGGTGGGCCACGTTGTCCGCGGTGACCGCGAAGAACCACTCCCACTGGTTCTGGTCCTGGAGGGAGTCGGTGAGATAGCGGTGCGCCGGGTCCAGGACGCGGCCCGAGTAGAGGGCGGCCGAGAAGGCCAGGAAGAGGAGGGCCGCCAGGAGGTCGGTGCGGCGCAGCCGGGCCAGGTCGCGCAGGAAGCGGAGGTAGTCCGGCGGGCGGACCTTCGAGCCGGGGCGGTGCGACCAGTGCACCGGGACCTCGGCGACCGGCCAGTCCGCCCGCTGGAAGTGGCGCAGCACCTCCACGTCGATCGCCCAGCCGTCGACCCGCGAGGCGGCGAACGCGGTGCGCGCCCTGTCGCCGTCGAACAGCTTGAAGCCGCACTGGGTGTCCCGGATCCCGCGCACGGCGGTGGCCCGTATCAGCAGGTTGCCGGCCTTGCCGAGGAGCTCGCGGGCGCGGTGCTGGCGGTCGCCCAGCGTGGCGCCGGGGACGGCACGGGAGCCGACGGCCGCCGCATGGCCCTCGGCGAGCGCCTGTTCCAGCCGTGCCAGGTCGGTCACGGGGGTGGCGAGGTCGGCGTCGGTGACGAGGACCCGGCGGCCCCGGGTGGCGGCGACGCCGAGCCGCAGCGCGTGGCCCTTGCCCCGGCCCTCGCCGGTGACGGCCCGGATGCGCGGATCCCGGCGGGCGGCGACCAGGTCGGCGGTGGCGTCCGTGGACCCGTCGTCGACGACGACGATCTCCCAGCCGGTCCCGGTCCCGGTCCCGGTCCCGGTCCCGGTCCCGGTCCCGGCCCCGGTCCCGGCGTGATGGTTCTGTTCGAGATGGTCCACCAGGGCGTCGAGGGTGGGTCCCAGCCGCCGTTCCTCGTCCCGGGCCGGGACGACCACGGACAGTTCGACGGTCTCGGTGTCGGTCTCGGTCTCCCGGTCGGTGGCCGTCGCGGTCATCCCTTGGCCAGCCGCTCGACCAGGGCGACGGAGTCGGCGTTGTACGCGGCGAGCATCCTGCGGGCCGTGGCGGTGTCGCGCCGGTACAGGGCGTCGACGAGATCTGTATGGCCGGACCACAGATGCCCGCGCAGATCGGTCATACGGCGCAGATGCTGGACCGCGCACACCCAGCTCTGCACCCGCAGCCGGTGCAGGAAGTCGGCGAGATAGGGGTTGCCGAAGAAGTCGCTGAGCTCACGCCAGAAGCGCAGGTCGTAGCCGATGAGGACGGTGAGGTCACCGGCGGCGGCCGCCCGCTGGGCCTCCTCGCCGCGCCGGCGCACCCCGTTGATGGCGGCGGCGACCCGCTCCGGGGAGCCGGACTCCCGGACGGACTCCCGGCCCTCCTCCAGCCGCAGGAACATGCCCTCGATGATCAGCGAGCGCGCCTCGATCATGCCCCGGTAGTCCTCCACGGAGTACTCGTGGACCCGGAACCCCCGGTGCTGGTCGGCCTCCAGCAGCCCCTGCGCCGACAGATCCACCAGCGCCTCGCGGACCGGGGTCGCCGAGACGCCGTACTGCTCGGCGATCTCCTTGACCGTGAACTCCTGCCCGGGTTGCAGCCGCCCGGCCAGCACCTCGTCGCGGAGCGCGTCGGCGATCTGCTGCCGCAGGGTGCTGCGCGTCACGGCGCCGGTGCCGCTGCTGCCGGGCATCTTCGGGGCGTCTCCCTACGGGCGTACGGACGGAAAGTGGCGTGCTCGTCGTTATGTACGAGCACGCCACCTTACGCGTTCGGAGATTTCAAGCCCCTACACGCGTAGCGTGCGTCCGCTGTCCCCGCCCTGTGCCTACCCGGTGTACTCGTCGGCGACCGAAAGGGCCTGGTCAAGGGCCGCGAGGCCCTCTTTCACCTCGGATTCCGAGACGTTCAGCGGGGGCACGAAATGCGTGCGGTTCATGTGCAGGAACGGCCACACCCCGGCCTGCTTCGCCGCCGCGCCGAAGGCCGCCATCGCCGCGTTCGCCTCGCCGGCCGCGTTGTAGGGGACGAGCGGTTCACGGGTCTCGCGGTCCTTCACCAGCTCGAGCGCCCAGAACATGCCCACGCCCCGCACGTCGCCGACGCTCGGGTGCCGCTCGGCCAGCGCCCGCAGCCCCGGCTCGACGACGGACGCGCCCAGGTTCCGCGCTTGCTCGACGATCCCCTCCTCGGCCATCACCTCGATCGTGGCGACGGCGGCGGCACAGGCCAGCGGATGCCCGGAGTACGTCAGCCCGCCCGGGTAGGGCCGCCTGCCGAAGGTCTCCGCGATCGCGCCGGAGATCGCGACCCCGCCGAGCGGCACATAGCCGCTGTTCACGCCCTTGGCGAAGGTCATCAGGTCCGGTACGACCCCGAACAGGTCGGCGGCGAACCACTCACCGGTGCGCCCGAACCCGGCCATCACCTCGTCCAGGACGAAGACGATCCCGTACTTGTCGCAGATCTCGCGGACGCCGGCGAGATAGCCGGGCGGCGGGATCATGATCCCGGCCGTGCCGGGGACGGTCTCCAGGATGATCGCGGCGATGGTCGCGGGCCCCTCGAAGGCGATCGTCGTCTCCAGGTGCTCCAGCGCCCGCGCGCACTCCTGCTCCTCGGTCTCGGAGTAGAAGCGGGAGCGGTACAGGAAGGGCGCCCAGAAGTGCACCACCCCGGCGGAGGCGCTGTCGGAGGCCCAGCGGCGCGGGTCGCCGGTGACGTTGATCGCCTGCTGGGTGCCGCCGTGGTAGGAGCGGTAGGCGGAGAGGACCTTCGGGCGGCCCGTGTGCAGCCGGGCCATGCGCAGGGCGTGCTCGACGGCGTCCGCGCCGCCGTTGGTGAAGAAGATCTTGTCCAGATCGCCGGGGGCGCGCTCGGCGATCAGCCGGGCGGCCTCGGAACGGGCCTCGACGGCGAAGGCGGGCGCGAAGGTGGTCATCCGCGCGGCCTGCTCCTGGATCGCGGCGACGACCTTCGGGTGCTGGTAGCCGATGTTGGCGTAGACGAGCCCGCTGGTGAGGTCGAGGTACCGCTTGCCGTCGTAGTCCCAGAAGTACGACCCCTCCGCGCCGGCCACGGCGAGCGGGTCGATGAGCTCCTGGGCGGACCAGGAGTGGAAGACGTGCGCACGGTCCGCGGCCTTCACGGCGGCGCCGGCCCGGGAGTCGGTCTGAGGGGTCATGGCCGGGAGCGTAGGAGCGGGGTGGGGGGCGGCGGTATCGGCGTTTTGTTCCGTGGGCGGGGGGATTCCACGACAGGTTGTCGGGAGTGGGGGAGGTGTCGGGGCGGTTGGACGGCTGGGCGGCATGGCGGATTGACAGCTTACTGTCCAAGTGACAGCCTGTTGTCATGACTACTGGTGGCATGAATCGCAAACCCGTGCATCTCGCCGTCTACGACACGCTCGCCGACTGGGAGACGGGGCACACGACCGCCCATCTCGCCCGCGCCGGGTTCGAGATCCGCACGGTCGGCCCCACCGGGGAACCGGTCGTGAGCATCGGCGGACTGCGCGTCCTGCCCGACCTGGCCCTGGACGCCGTACGGCCCGAGGACAGCAGCCTGCTGATCCTGCCGGGCGCCGACCTCTGGGACGCCACCGACGACCTCGCGCCCTTCGCCCGCAAGGCGCGGGAGTTCCTCGCCGCCGGCACCCCCGTCGCCGCGATCTGCGGCGCCACCGCCGGACTCGCCCGCGAGGGCCTGCTCGACGACCGCGACCACACCAGCGCCGTCTCCTTCTATCTGGCCGCGACGGGCTACGGCGGCGGGGAGCGGTACGTCGACGCGGACGCCGTGACCGACGGCGGACTGATCACCGCCGGGCCGACCGAGCCCGTCGCCTTCGCCCGGGAGGTCCTCGGGCTCCTCGGGGTGCACGAGGGCGAGGTACTGGACGCCTGGTACCGGCTGTTCCACGACTCCGACCCGGCCGCCTACGCCGTGCTGGAGAAGGCGACGGCCGACCGGTGAGCCGCCCGCGCCAGGAACTGCTCAGCCGCAGCGCCCTCGGCGTGTTCCGGCTGAACGGGCAGTTCCTCGCGGTCGCCGAGGAGCTCGCCCGGCCCGCCGGGATCAGCGCCGCCTGGTGGCAGGTGCTGGGGGCGGTCCTGGCGGAGCCGCTGCCGGTGTCGGGGATCGCCCGGGTCATGGGCATCACCCGGCAGAGCGTGCAGCGCATCGCCGATCTGCTCGTCGGCAAGGGCCTGGCCGAATACCGGCCCAACCCGGCCCACCGCCGCGCCAAGCTGCTCGCCCCCACCCCGGAGGGCCGGGCGGCCGTCGCCCGCATCGACCCCGGGCACGCGGCCTTCGCCGACCGTCTGGCGGCGGCCTACGGGGAGGCGGAGCTCGCCGAGGCCGTCCGGGTGCTGGAGCGGCTGGCCGAGGTGCTGGACGGACTGGAACCCCCCGTTACGGAACCGTAGACATCGCGCCACACGACTCCCCGAACGGCCGGTTTATCCTCGGCTCGATCGCAAGTGTGGGGGGAAGGTGAGGCGACCATGGAGAAGCTGGGTCCGGAGGATCCACAGCGCATCGGGGCCTACCGGCTGCTCGCACGGCTGGGCGCCGGCGGCATGGGGCGGGTCTACCTGGCCCGTTCGGACCGGGGGCGGACCGTCGCGGTCAAGCTGGTCAAGCCGGAGCTGGCCGCGCGCGAGGAGTTCCGGGCCCGGTTCCGGCAGGAGGTGCGCAACGCGCAGCGGGTCGGCGGCTTCTGGACCGCGCCCGTCCTCGACGCCGACACCGAGGCCGCCGTGCCCTGGGTCGCCACCGGCTATGTCGCGGGCCCCAGCCTCCAGCAGGTCGTCGGCCACGACCACGGCCCGCTCCCCGAGCGCTCGGTGCGCATCCTCGCCGCCGGCCTCGCCCACGCGCTCACCAACATCCACGCCGCAGGGATCGTCCACCGCGACCTCAAGCCGTCCAACGTCATGGTCACCATCGAGGGCCCCCGGGTGATCGACTTCGGTGTCGCGCGGGCCCTGGAGTCGGTGAGCGACAGCGGCCTCACCCGGACCGGAGCGGTCGTCGGCTCACCCGGCTTCATGGCCCCCGAGCAGGTGCGCGGCGAACCGATCACCCCCGCCAGCGACGTCTTCTGCCTCGGCTCCGTCCTCGCCTACGCGGCCACCGGCACCCTCCCCTTCGGCGGCGGCGAGGGCGGGGAGCACGCCCTGATGTTCCGCATCGTCGAGGAGGAACCCGACCTCTCCGGCGTCCCCGAGGGCATCGCCGACCTGGTCCGCGCCTGTCTGCGCAAGGACCCCGCCGCCCGCCCCTCGTTGGCCTGGATCCTGGAGCGCACCGGCACCGGGAACACCCTCGTCGACGGCCACTCCCGCGAACCCTGGCTGCCGAGCGCGCTGGTCGCCCAGCTCGGGCAGCACGCCGTACGCCTGCTGGAGACGGAGGACCCGGAGAGCACCCCGGAGCACGGCGGCCGGCCGGGCCACCCCGACGGAGCACCCGGGGCCGTACCGCGGACGCGGATCGCGGGCCCCGGCACCCCGGCGCCCCCCGCCCCGGCCGCCGTACCGCACCCGGCGTACGGCCACACCCAGCAGCACCCGCAGGCCGGCTACGGCCAGTCGGCGCCCTACAACCCCTACACGGGCGACTTCGGCGGCACCCAGGGGTCACCGCCGCACAGTCCCTCGCCGTACGGCGCCGACTCTTCGGTGGGGGCGCCCCCGCCGTACGCCCCACGCGCCCCTCACACCCCACACGCTCCTCACCACGCGCAGCCCTCTCACGACTCCTACGACGACGAGCCCGAGCCGTCGGGCCGCAGCCGCCGTACGACCGTGCTGCTGACGGCGATCGCGCTGGTCGTCGCGCTCGCGGCGGGCGGGTCGCTGTACGGGCTGCTGAGCGGCGACGGCTCCGCGGACGACAAGGCGGGCCCGTCGCCGAGCCGTACGACGGGCGCCCGGTCCTCCGACCCCACCCCCTCCGGCGGCGAGTCCTCGGCGTCCTCCTCCCCCTCGCCGTCCGCCTCCGAGACGGGCGGCGGGGCGGTCCCCGCCGGCTACCTCGGCACCTGGACCACCACGATCGACAACGAGACCGGCGAGAACACCCGGCTGCTGACCATCAAGCAGGGCAAGGTCGGGGACGCCGTGCTCTCGCTCGTCGCCGACGGGGACGCCTACCACTGCGAGTTCACCGCCGAGCTCACCGAACGCCCCGACGGGAAAGGCCCGTTGCAGATCGGCCCGTCCACCGTCACCTCGGGGAAGCCCCGTTCCTCCTGCACCGCGGGCGCCGCCACCGAGGTCACCCTGCTGGCCGACGGCAAGCTGCAGCGCGTCAACGCCGACACGGGGGAGAAGCTGACGTACAGCCGCCGGTGAACGTCCGGCGAACGTCCGCCGACCTGACCGGAATCCGCGCTCGGACAGTCGTACGGTGAACTCACGAGCGACTGTCGGGAGTTGCGGGGGCACCCACAGTGGACTGGCTGAACGCGGAGAACGTCGTCGCCGTCGGGACGGCGGTGCTCGGCATCGTCGCGTCCGGTGTCATGGTCTGGTACGAGCGCCGGGTGCCGCGCCGCAAACGCATCGGCTACCGGGTGCAGATGGACAACCCCATCGGCGACGACGTCAGATCCGGGCGCGCCAACCGCCGCCTCGGCCTCTTCGACGAGACCCCGAACATGGTCGACGCCACCCTGGTCCTGCTCCGCATCGAGAACGACGGCTCGCAGGGCATCGCCCGGGACGACTACACCGGGCCCGAACGCCACGGCCTGACCGCCGTCTTCACCGACCGCACCATCCGCGGGGTCTCGGTCACCCAGCCCACCGACACCGACCACCTCATGGACCACTTCAGCGCGGACCGGGGCTTCGGCTACGACGGCAACACCCTGCGCATCCCGCGCGTCCCGCTCAACCGCGGCGACCACTTCAAGCTGCTCGTCCTGCTCTCCGGCGGTGACATCGGCCGCGGCATCCGGCTCTACGGCGGGCTGCGCGACGGCGAGGTGCATCCCAACCGCAGCGCGGCCCCCGACGACACACCGCCCCTGTTCAGCCGGGCCGCCCGGCTGATCTCCATCATGCTCACGCTCAGCGTGGTGACCCTCGCGACGATCGTCGTCGTCCGCGACGACACCCCGCCCCCGATCGGCTGCGAGCGCGGCACGCTCACCGTGACCGGCTCGACCGCGTTCGCCCCCGTGGTCCGCGAGGTCGCCCGCGCCTACGGGGAGGACTGCGAGGGGGCGGGCATCACCGTCGACGCGCACGGCTCCACGGCGGGCATCCGCGAGCTGACGGCCGAAGGCGCCGAGGCCGAGAAGGGCTCGCCGCCGCTGATCGCCCTCTCCGACGGCCCCAAACCGGCCGGCCTGGAGGAACTGCGCGAGAACCGGGTCGCCGTGTCGGTGTTCGCCCTCGTCGTCAACGACGACATCCACCTCAAGAACCTCTCCACGACCGCCGTACGCCGCCTCTACCGGGGCGAGATCACCAACTGGAGCCGGCTCGGCGGCCCCGACCTCCCGGTCGTCCTCGTCAGCCGGGACGCCAACTCCGGGACCCGGCAGGTGTTCCAGCGGCGGGTGCTGGGCCGGGGCGAGATCGAGAACTCCTCCGCCGACTGCGCGCACAAGGACTATCCGTCCTCACCGGTCGTGCGCTGCGAACTGGACTCCACGCAGCAGGTGCTGAGCACGGTCGCCGCCACCCCGGGCGCCATCGGCTACAGCGAGCTCAACCTCGCCGACCGTGCGAAGGGGCTGCACCCGCTCGACCTCGACGGCGAACCGCTCTCCGTCGACGCGATCGAACACGGCACCAGCGACTACCCGTACCGCGAGATCGAATACGCCTACACCTACGGCCGCCCCCCGGCCGACTCCCTCGCCTCCAGCTTCCTCACCTACCTGACGAGGGGCAACGGCCAGGACGTCATCCGCACCCACGGCCACCTCCCGTGCTGGTCCCCGGAGGGCCTGAAGCTGTGCGCCGACCAGGGGTAGCTGCGGGCAGTCGTGCACCGACGAACGCTCACCGGGGCTCCGGCGGCCGCTGACGTGGCATGTTCGGTCGGGAATTGGTACCGGGAGGCATCGGAAACCGGCCCTGAACCCCCGATTCCTGCCGCCCCCCGGACACCACCGCCGACTGGATCCCCAGCGGCGCCGCCCCCGTCCGGAACTCCACCATCCAGTCCGCCGTCTCCGCCCGCACCAGCTCCATCACATCCTCCGAGAACCGCCGCAGCACCGCCAGACACCGCTCCGCGGCCTCACTCGCCGTCCCCTCCGCCGGCCCCAGCACCTCCCGGACACTCTCGCTCGCCCAGTCGAACTGCAGCACCTGAAGCCGCCGCTGCACCGCCTGCGCCGTCGCCACATCCCTTATCCACCCGGACGTCACCCCGAAGAACCGGTCCACCGCCACACACGACACCGCGAGCAGTAGGGCCAGATAGCCCCACGGCGCCACCCCGCCGATCACCCCGGTGAGATCGAGCAGCGGCAGCCCCGCCCCGGCGACCGCCCCCGCCGCCGCCCCGCCGCGCAGCACCCGCGCCCCCCGCCGCTTCCACACCCGGTCCGCGAGATACCAGGCCGCCGTCTGCAGCGCCCCCCGCTCCACCCACCGGTACAGCTCCTCCAGCCGCTCCGCCGGCTCGCCCCAGTCCCCGAGCGGAAACGCCCGCCCGGTCAGATCGCCCGGCCGCAGCCCGGCCGCACCCTCGCCCCACCCGTCCTGAGGCGGACCCTCGGGCTGCATCTCCGGCTGACCCACGGCACTCCCTTATGACTCAGTGACTCCGCGTAACGTCTGATGCTGATGTGCCGGCCCCTTCCTACCTCCCTATGGGTGGCGAAGGGGAAGCTTTCGTCGCTTTTCCGCCCGGAAGTGGGCCTTGATCAGGTATACGCCGCCGGAAAGACTCACTCGAAAGAGTGGCGGGGCGATGCGCTCATCGAGCACGTAGGCTCGTGCCAGACAGGAAAAACGCAGACAGGAGCTGATCGTGATTCCCGGTGGTGGCCAGCCCAATATGCAGCAGCTGCTCCAGCAGGCCCAGAAGATGCAGCAGGACCTGGCCCGTGCCCAGGAGGAGCTCGCGAACACGGAGGTCGACGGGCAGGCGGGCGGCGGTCTGGTGAGGGCGACGGTGACGGGCTCCGGCGAGCTGCGCGCCCTGAAGATCGACCCGAAGGCGGTGGACCCGGAGGACACGGAGACCCTCGCCGACCTGATCGTGGCGGCCGTCCAGGCGGCCAACCAGAACGCGCAGACGCTCCAGCAGCAGAAGCTCGGCCCGCTGGCCCAGGGCCTCGGCGGCGGCTCGGGCATTCCCGGCCTGCCCTTCTGACCCTCCTGCCCCTTCTGTCCCTGTGGCCTTCCCTTCCGACCTTTCTCAGAAGGGCCCCGGCCAACTACCGTACGTACTGCAAGGAACCCCAGGAAGGACGGCAGTCCGTTGTACGAAGGCGTGGTCCAGGACCTCATCGACGAGCTGGGGCGGCTGCCCGGCGTCGGTCCCAAGAGCGCGCAGCGGATCGCCTTCCACATCCTCCAGGCGGAACCGACGGACGTACGGCGGCTCGCGCAGGCCCTCATGGAGGTCAAGGCGAGGGTCCGCTTCTGCGCGACCTGCGGGAACGTGGCGCAGGAGGAGCTGTGCGGCATCTGCCGCGACGCCCGCCGCGACCTGTCCGTCATCTGTGTCGTGGAGGAACCCAAGGACGTCGTGGCGATCGAGCGGACCCGTGAGTTCCGCGGCCGCTACCACGTCCTGGGCGGCGCGATCAGTCCGATCGAGGGCGTCGGCCCCGACGACCTGCGGATCAGGGAACTGCTGGCCCGCCTCGCGGACGGCGCGGTCACGGAGCTGATCCTCGCCACCGACCCCAACCTGGAGGGCGAGGCGACGGCCACGTACCTCGCCCGCATGATCAAGCCCATGGGCCTGAAGGTCACCCGCCTGGCCAGCGGCCTCCCGGTGGGTGGCGACCTGGAATACGCGGACGAGGTCACCCTCGGCCGCGCCTTCGAGGGGAGACGACTCCTAGATGTCTGACGCCACGCTGCACGCGACCGACCAGAACCCGGACGACTTCGCGGTCCAGATCGCGGACCAGGTGGAGAGCTTCCTGGTGGCCGTCACGGAGGTGGCCAAGGGCGACGAACCGGGCTCAGCCGTCCCCTTCCTCCTCCTGGAGGTCTCCCAGCTCCTCCTCGCGGGCGGCCGCCTCGGCGCACACGAGGACATCCTCCCGGACGAGCGGTACGAGCCCGACACGGGCCCGGACGCGGACGTCGACGAACTCCGTGAGAACCTCGGCCGCCTCCTCGAACCGGTCGACGTCTACTCCGAGGTCTTCGACCCCTACGAGCCCCGCAAGGCCCCCGTCCCGGCCCGGATCTCCGACGACCTCGCCGACGTCATCACCGACCTCCGCCACGGCATGGCCCACTACCGCGCCGGCCGCACCACGGAGGCCCTGTGGTGGTGGCAGTTCTCCTATTTCTCCAACTGGGGCTCCACCGCCTCCGCGACCCTGCGCGCCCTGCACTCCGTCCTCGCCCACATCCGCCTGGACCAGCCGCTCGAGGAACTCGACGGCCTGGACACCGACCAGGGCGTGGGCGACGACACCCTGGAGTTCGAGGCGGGCAAGGTGATGGAGGTCGAGATCGCCGACCAACTGGGCCTGGGCCGCACGAAGTAACCCTCACTCGGGGGGGTGCGCCTCCTCCGCCTCGGACCGCATGACGAGCCCAGGGACTTTGGGGAGCGCGGTTCGGACGGCAGCTCGGACACGGTCCAGATCCACGCCCAGGCGTTCGAGGCGGGCGACGAGGTCGGGAGCGGGCAGTTTGCTGCTCTTCACGATGCTGAGATAGTCCGGGATCGGCTCGTCCAGGTGGAGCCGGTCGTTTCCGGTCGGCCGCGATCCCCGCGTGCAGAGTCGCCGGTCGAATCCGTCCAGTTCGGCCGTGACGTCACCGCGGATCCGGAGATCGAGGGAACTCATCTGGCGCACAGCCTCATCCCAGGCCATGCCCAGATGGGTCGCGGCGCCCACGAGGTGATGCAGAGGAAGGGGCTCCACCAGCACCCGTCGCGAACCCTCCCGCCTGTGACACCGGTTCAGCAGCTCGGAGTTGAGGGCACCCAGTGCTTCCGCCGATGCGGAGCCCTGGACGGCGATTCCGTACTGCCCCATGCGCTGAACCATTGAGTGCCTCGGCAGACTGAGCTGATCGGCCAGGCGGATCGCACGGCTGAGAGCAGCGATCCGGCGGTTGTTGGACAGCATGTGTTTGGGGAGGAGCAGTTGCTCGTCGTCCGGGACGGCAGCGGGTGGAAAAGGCGCGTCGGGGGTCAGCACACCGTAGGCGCGCAGCCGGGACGCCACCGTCGCCGGTGACAGCCCGGTGGCCAGGCTCGCGCGTGCCAGGTGATAAGCGGAGACGTGGCTGCCCGCCGTCAGCCAGCGGGCTGGTTCCCCGAGCGAGCCCCTGAAGATGATCTCGTCCTCGTCATCCGCGCGCTCGGGCAGCGTGGCGGGTGGGGTGAGGCCCAGAGCGCGGATGATGAGCGCTGTCTCCGTGAGGGAGCCGCCCCGTCGACGGGCGGCACGCACGAGCAGTCCCGGTGGCACGATCTCGTCGCCGCACAGCCTGACCCAGTCGTCCCGTGTCCAGCCCCAATCCGCACTCTCCCTGAGCATGTCATCCGTCAGCCGATCGAGAACCGGGCGGGACGCGATGTCGAAGCCATGAGCACGGAGCTCCTGGGCGACGTCTGGCAGAGACCGATCCAATTCGGCGGCGACGGTGAAGACATGCTGTACCGGGACGGCGTCGGCGGGGTCCAGCAATCGGTCGCCGTCCGCGTCATGACTGAGCAGGCGCAGCGTTTGAGCGAGGGGAGTGTCCGTCGCCTTCGTCTCCAGGACGGTGAGGCCGAACCTTCTCAGCCACAGCGCGGCCGTGTCGATGTCCATGCCGAGTTCGAGATGCGCCTTGATCAGATGTCCTGGGGGCACGGGTTTCCCGGGAGCGAGCCATGGGGCGGTGCCGTTCAGAGTGGCACTGAGCAGACGCAGGACCTGCTCGTCCGCGTCCTCCGTGCGCGGGTGCACGTCCGGAAAGACGAGGCCGAAGGCCTCGAGACGCTCGACGGCTTCACTGACGCTGATGCCGAACTCGACATGGGCCCAGAGCAGACGTCCCGGAGATGTGCCGTACGTCTCGGAAAGCAGCGCGAGGTTGATGTCGTCGACGGCGGGTTCGCGCTCCGGCAGTGCAGGAGTGGGCAGGCACAGCTCCGACATGCGGGCCAGCACCGACCGGTACGAGCCGCCGCACGCGACAGCGGTGGCGAGCGCGGTTTCCGGGCCGGTGATGTCCCAGACGAAGGCATCGGAGGGGCGAGCAGGGAGAACGCGCTCGACCTGGTTCAGTTCCGGCACGAGCTCGGCCAGTGCGGTCAGCATGACATGCGGCCGGTGGGCGAGCAGCCTCCAGAGCCGATTGACGTCGTCTGCGCGTTCCTCGGGGTGAAAGGTGGATGAGCCAGGGAGATCCCGACCGTGCAGAATGGCGACATCATCCTGAAGGTATCCGGCGACAGCCATGTCCGACGGAAGCCCGTCCAGGCCCAGGAGGTGGCCCTCCGCCCCACCAGCCTCTGTCACGATGTCGGCGAGGCGGGGACTGCGGACTGCAACAGAGGACAGCCACTCGTGAGTGAGCAGCGCCGGTTGCGAGGCCAGTAGTGTCGGCAGCGCCGCCCTGATCAGCCCCTCCACATCCAGGCCGGCGTCGTCCAGGATTTCGGTCCGGTCCACGGACAGGCGACGTGGGCGCGTCGTGCCGGCCAGGTTGACCACCGCGCCCCGCAGTCGGCCGGTGCCGTTCGGATCGCTCAGGATTCCCTTGCGGACACGCGGCGTGGTGTGGATTCCATCGACCAGGAGTCCCCCGCCGTGCTCGCACCAGACGACCTGCCCGTTCGCCCCCTGCGGACCGGTGGACCACGACGCCGTACGACCGTGTGCCTCGAAGCCGTCACGGCGGATGGTCAGGTCCTCTCGCGGCTGTAGCACACCGGGCTGCCACTTCACCGTCTGCGAGCCGTGCCGCGCCGTCGTACCGAACTCGGCGATGCCCAACAGCCTGCGCAACTCCCGAACACAGGAAGGGGCCTTGTCACCCTCCCGCAGATACAGCCGTACCGTCGTCCCGATCGTTCCGGACTCGCCGGTGGGCCGCACACGGAAGTAGTGGCCGGGGCCGGTGATGAGAACCGTCAGCTCGCGCAAACGGCCCTCCAGCCGGTCCATGTGGCAGGTCGTCACCCGCACCTCGTCGGCCAGCATGAAGTAGCTCAACACCCCGATCCCGAAACGGCTGTTCGGGTGCATGGTGACTCCGCGGCGCTGCCACTCCTGCCGTTCCTCCTGGTATCGGGGAAGGTCGGTGAAGCGCACCCCCGCCTGGGCGAACACCTCGGAGAGGGTCAGCTCGTCCATGCCGACGCCGTTGTCCCGGCACTGGAGGTAGAACCGCCCTTCGGCGTCGTCGAAGCCCTGCTCGAATTCGATCCTTCCCACGTATCCACTGAACTCGTCGGCGGCGAGGGACCGTGCCCGGCGATAGCGGCATGCGTCCAGGGCGTTCTGGTAGAGCTCGCGGATGGCGAGGGAGCGGTCCCGGTAGAGGTTCTCGCCCATGAGGAGTTCCTGTACCCGCTCCTCGTCGAGCCGGAAGCGGACGAGCGCGTCGACCAGTACGGGCGCGCCCGTGTCGTCGACCTCGCGCACTTCGTCGGCCCGGGTGTACAGAGGAAGGGCACCGAGTTCGGGTGTGCCCCCGTGTCGTACGGCCCGCAGCAGTGACTCCAGCCGCTCCGTGTGCTCGGTGAGGGCGGCCACGACAGCGGGGTGATCGCACCTGGCCCTGAGACCGAAACCGTCCCGCCGCGACTGCCAGGTCGCCTTCTCGACCGTTGTCAGGAGCTTGGCGGGATCCAGCGCCTCCGGGATGCCCACGTGCCGGACGATCACCGAGGACAGGTCGGTGACCTCGACGGCCATGGCGTGGGCGACGGCGAACAGCGGACCGATCAGGCGCTCCCGTACCGTCTGGAAGTCGCGGCCATGGAAGCCGAATTGGAAGGGGTCGTCCCGCAGGTGCTCGGTCCGGGTGGGGTGGAACAGCTCTTTGTGCCCCGCGGACGCGCAGGACAGCAGGCGGGACAGGAGCTCCGGTTCCAGCAGGACGGCCACGGTGTCGAGGCCGGATTTCTCGGCGTCCAGGTCCGTCATCAGGATGTGAAGCCGGCCCGGCTGCTGTTTCGCCCACTGGTGGAACAGCCACCAGCCGATCGTCGGCCGTCCGTCGGGCCGTCCGTCCGGGACCTGTGCCTCAGCGCGTCGGACGAGCCGTTCGTGCGCCCGCAGCACGACCTCGTACGCCCGCCGCTCCTCGTCCGGAGTTTCCCGCTGTCCGAGGTCCGTGGGGTCGACGCGGGCAAGATCGGCCGCGGTGCGCGATCGGTGCACGTGGTGCAGGTAGGGCAGCAGGGCGATGAGCGCGGCCTCGGCGGGGGAGAGGAAGCCCTCCGTGCCCCGCCAGTGTGAGTGGACGAGCTGGTTGATCCTGCGGGACGTCCGCCGTGCCAGCTCTTCGTCATGCCAGGGGTCGTCGGTCAGCGCAGGGCGCACGTCGTCGTACAACTCGCCGAGTCGGCCGACGAGTTCTCGCGCCTGCTGACGCAGGACCTCCGTCTGTTCGCGGTTGTCCGGCTGGACAGACTGCCATACCAGGGAGTCGGTGACGTCCGCCTGCCAGTCCGGGCGGGCACCGGGGCGGACCTGGGGCGGCGACGAGTCGTTCGCCCTGGACCTCCCGCGCCGCTCGGCCCGGGCCTTCTCCGCCATCCGTCGCCACTGGACCTCTGTGTGGAAGGCGGGGGCCGGATGCCGCGCCCGGGACCGCGCCAGGTGATGAAGCGCCGTGAGGAAGAGCTTCAGCTCGTCGTCGTCGCGAGGGACCCGGCGCAACGCAGTCCAGTCGGCGACGGTGCTCTCCGCCGGGACCTTTGCCTGGCGGGGCCGTTCGTTGGCCATCGCCGCGTGCACGGCAGCCGCCCTGGGCCTGCCCGCCAGCTCCACGAGTCTCTGCAGCGCCTTCCAGTAGCCCACCGGCTCGGTCATGGTTCCCGTCCCCGTCCGTCCACCGAGTCGGGCGACTCGGCCGACTCGCGAGGTCCCAAGCTACCGTTCTGACCTGGGCATCAACCCCCGATCCGGAAGATTGCCCGACGCCGCGAAACGCTTCGCCCCGGCACCGTCGACCACGTCATCCAGCACGTCGTACGACGCCCCGAAGGAGTCGCCTTGGACCCCCTCGTCGCCGCTGCCGCGGCCATGGTCCTCACCCTGCTGATCGTCGCTGCCGCGGCCGTCCTGGTCGTCCGGTCCGCTCTCGACGGAGCTGAGTCGAAGGACCGGGCACGGATTCTGATCGCCGTGGCCGAGGTGGTGCGGGCCGTGCGGGGGAAGCGGTGAAGTCCGTCGTCCACCGGCATCCGCGCAGGTCGACCCGAAGCTCGCGCCTCGGGCTTCGAGCTCTCCCCTTGGGTTCTGGGTTGGAGAAATCCATCCCAACCAACCTTGCCTGAACGTGAGTTGAGGCGGTCTACGCCGAAAGGGTGACGTTCCGTGATCGGCTTGCGGCGGAACGTGAGGGGCATCTAGGTTCGCGGCAACCAGATCGGCCCCGGTCGGTGTCACTAACACCGGCTCCGGGGCCTGACCGACCGATCGAATCGAGGCTTCGATGGTGGCTTACGCCCAGCCTAGTCCTGCCCTGCCGTCCCCGACGCATCCGATGGCCAAAACGGGGTACGGGAAACGCCTCGCCGCTGACGAAGACCCGCACGCAGACGCCGACTTCGCACATCTGAGCCCCCGTGACCGCGAGATCGCCGTCTTCGTGGACCACCTCGACGTGGGCCACGCGATGGGCTACAAGGCCATCGCCGCCCACCATCCCCGCTACGGCCAGCAGGCCGTCCGCACCTCCATGGGGCGCCTCACCCTCGCCGGCCAGCTGCGCTGGATCAAGGAGCACATCACACTCGAGGACGACTCGATGAGGTGGGTGACGCGGACGTACTGGTCGCGTACCCGCAGGTCGGAGGAGTGGTGGGCGGACTTCGCGCACAAGCTGAAAGGCAAGGACGTCACCGAGGACTACTTGGCCGGGCTGGCGCACGCCGAGCGGGAGGAGCCCCGGGAGGAAGCCGCGGCCGTGGACGAGGCCGAGCCGCCGACGGAGGACACCGCCGAGCAGCCCGGCACCGCCTACGAGACCCTCGCCGGACTCCGTGAGGCAGACGCCCGCATGCCGCTGTCCGACCGCGATTGTCACTCCCTCGAATCCCTCGCCGCCGAGTGGCTGGCCCGTGGCGCGACACCGCACGACATCACCAAGGCCCTGACCGACGGGCTCCCGCCCGCCGTCACCAACCCGGGCGGACTCGCCCGCAAGCGACTGGAGACGAAGATGCCCCCGCAGCCGCCCCCGAAGAAGGCGAAAGCACCGCAGAAGGCCGCCCGCCGTGCCCAGGTGACCCGCGTGCTGATGGCTTGTGGGCTGTGCGACGCCGACGAGCGCACCGTGGAAGTCCGCGGAGGCCTGTGCGACGAGTGCATCGCGCTGATCGAGGCCGAGGGGCCGGTGTGCGGCGCCGTCCCGGACACCTTCCTGCCAGGGCCGCGCCGGGAGGAAGGCGGCGGGCTGGTCGGTGCCGACGAGGTCATCGGCGTCACCGAACGCGTCGACATCCTGCGGCGCGCGGCGGGGCTCGTATGAGCGTGCAGGACGTCCCGGTCAGGGCACCATGGAGTCGAGGAGGCGACGCCATGACCCCCAGGATCGAAGACCGGCCCCAGATGTCCGTCGAGGAGTTCGAGGAGCTGGAACGCCATGCCCCGGAGACCGTGTGGCTGGAGTTCATCAATGGGAAGGTCGTGGTCAAGCCCATGGCGGACGGCAACCACTGCGAGATGATCGCGTGGCTGCAACGGGTGTGCATGCAGTATCGCCCTGATCTATGGCTGCATTCGGAGAGCGGTCTGAAGACGGAGCGCTATCGCAAGGGACGCGCCCGTGCGGACGGCGTTCTCGTTCCCGTGGGTGCGCTGAAAGGGCAGGGCGAGTGGTCGGAGGCCGACGGCGCTCTGATGGCTGTTGAGGTCACGTCGTACGACTCCGACACACACCAGCGTGACCGAGTCGAGAAGCCCGACGGATACGCGGCCGCCGGTATCCCCGTCTACCTCCTCAT
Source organism: Streptomyces sp. NPDC005820 (assembly GCF_040630255.1). Classification (NCBI taxonomy): domain Bacteria; kingdom Bacillati; phylum Actinomycetota; class Actinomycetes; order Kitasatosporales; family Streptomycetaceae; genus Streptomyces; species Streptomyces sp. NPDC005820. Next base: position 64,021 of record NZ_JBEXXE010000023.1, on the reverse strand, counting down.
CGACCGCGACGACTGCTCACTGATCGTTTTCAATCAGCCGGAAGACGGCCGATACCGGCACGAGGAGAAACTGCCCTTCGGCGCCACCGTCAAGCTCCCGCAGCCCGTGAACATCACCCTTGACACCGAGCCGCTCAAGGAGTTCGCGGACTGATCACAGCCCCCACAGCCCCTTCACCACCGCCGTCACCCCGCCCGCCAGCGCCAGGCCCAGGACCAGCAGGCGGGCCCGGGGCTCCGGCAGGCGTCCGGCGAGGCCGCGGCCGGTCAGCGCGCCCAGGAGCATCGCGACGGTGACCGACGCCCACTGGCCGCCGGTCAGGGACGGCACGCCGTTCGCCGCCACCGAGACGGCGTTGACGAGGACGCCGTAGAACATGGCGTTGGGGACGAACTCCCGTACCGTCCAGCCCGCGTTGACGGCGTAGAGGGAGACGGGCGGGCCGCCGACGCCCGCCGCCGCGTTCATGAAGCCGCCCACCGCCCCCGCCGCGATCGCGCCCCTCAGACCGCGCAGGGCGGGGACGCGCGCGCCGCGCAGGACCAGCAGGGTCGCGGCCGTCACCAAACCCCCCATCAGCAAGAGGAGCGTGGACTCCGGGAGCCGGCGGGTCAGCCAGGCGCCTGCCGGGACCGTGCACGCCGCGGCCAGGCAGAGGGGGATCATCGCGGAGGGACGCACCCGGCGCCGGCCCGCCACCAGGCCCGCCGCACTGATCACCCCCGCCGCGCAGTTCGCCAGGACGACACCCTCGGCGGGGCCCAGGAGCAGGATCAGGGCGGGGACGGCCACCAGGGCGAAGCCCATGCCGGTCAACCACTGCACGCACGAGCCCAGCAGGACGATCGCCGGCAAGAGTAGTTCCATGGTGTACCTGACTACACCATCGGTCCGGGAGTGCGCTCTCTCCTTTCCGCAGGTCGGGGACGGGATCGTTGTTCTTGCAAGCAGAAGTCACCGGTCACCGAATCCCCAAGGACTCCCGCCATGAAGTCGCTCCTCTCCTCCCGTCCCGTCCTGTGGTTCCTCTTCCTGTTCAACCTCGCCGTCGCCGCGGCCGCGCCCTTCGTGGTGGACGGATCGCAGGGTGTGATGACCGCGGTGGGGATGGGCGTCGTGTCGCTCGGGGCCGGGGTCGGCCTGGTGCGGGGGCGGCGGGCCGCCGGCTGAGAATTGGACGCCTCCTGGACGTCCGCTGTACGACCGCTGCACGGGCGCTAACCGGCCGGACGCGAGTCTTGAGTCATCCCAACAGGCACCATCCGCACAGGAGTTGCGATGACCCGCAAGACCCGCATACGCGCCGCCCTCGTCACCGCCACCGCCCTCGTCACCGCCGCCACGGTGACGGCGGGAGTCAGTGCGGCCGGGCCCGAGAAGGCCCACCAGGCCCACAAGCCCAGCAAGAAGCAGATCGCCGCCCTCTTCGACGGCTGGAACGCCGCGTTGCAGACCGGCGACCCGGAGAAGGTCGCGGACCGCTACGCCAAGGACGCGGTCCTGCTGCCCACCCTCTCCAACAAGGTCCGCACGGACCGCGCCGGCATCGTCGACTACATGGAGCACTTCCTCGAGAACAAGCCGGTCGGCAAGAAGATCGAGACGCACATCAACGTCCTCGACAGCAACTCCGCCCTCGACGCCGGCATCTACGAGTTCACGCTCACCGACCCCGCCACCGGCAAGAAGCGCGCGGTGGAGGCCCGTTACACCTACGAGTACGAGAAGCGCGGCGGCAAGTGGCTCATCGTGAACCACCACTCGTCCGCGATGCCCGAGAGCTGAGCCCGCAGGCTGAGCCCCGGGAGCGCTAGTGCCCCGGCAGGCAACGTTTGCCCCGTCGCGACGCCCGGCACGCCCTCTCGCCGCACCGGCCGAAAGCCCAAGTACATCCAGTACGAGGGCTTCCGGCCGGCACTCCCCCAGAGGGGGGACCCCCAGAGCACGCACCGGACGCCGCTCCTTGACGGGCAAACGTTGCCTGCCGCGGCACTAGGAGCCCGAGCGCGGTGCGGCCCGTAGCGTGATCCTCACGCACAGGCCCCCGCCCGGCGCGTCCGTCAGGGCCACCGTCCCGCCGTCGTCCGTCACCAGCTGTTTGACGACCGCGAGGCCGAGGCCGGAACCGGAGCGTCCGGTCAGGCCCTGACCGCGCCAGAAGCGGTCGAAGGCGCGGGACTTCTCCGCGTCCGACATACCCGGTCCGCCGTCCGCGACGGAGAGGACCACCTCCCGCGCACCGGACCCCGGCTCCAGCCGTACGGTGATCGTCCCGCCGTCCGGTGAGACCTCCAGCGCGTTCGAGAGCACGTTGTCCAGCACCTGGTCCAGGTGACCGGGGCTGGCCAGCACAGACGGCCGGTCGCCGACACTACTCCCCCTGAGCGCGATGGTGACTCCGCGCTCGTCGGCGGCCGGTCTCCACACCGTCAGGCGTTCGGCCACGATGTCCCCGAGGGGCAGCGGCTCGGCGGCCGTCACCTTCGCCTCGGCCCGCGCCAGCACCAGCAGGCCGTTCACCAGCCGGCTCATCCGGACCACCTCGGCCGTCGCCTGCTCCACGTCCTCCCGTACGAACTCGTCGTCCACGCCGTCCGCGATGTTGTCCAGCGACAGCCGCAACGCCGTGAGCGGGGTGCGGAGTTGGTGGGAGGCGTCCGCGACGAAGATGCGCTGCGAGGCGACCAGGGTGTCGAGGCGTTCCGCGCCCTGGTTCAGGGTGCGGGCGAGGGTCTGGGTCTCCGGCGGGCCCGTCACCGGGGAGCGCGCGGTCAGATCGCCGTCGCTGAACTTGCTCGCCATGGAGTTGAGTTCGCGCAGGGGCGCGGTGATCCGGCGGGCGGCGTAGGCGCCGATCGCGGCGGCCGCCGCCAGGACGAACACGGCGAGCCCGGCCCGGAAGCCCCAGATCGACCACAGGCGCCGGGTCATGTCGGAGGTCGAGTAGACGATCCGTACGGAGGTGTCGCCCTTCGCGGGGACGGTGACCGTCAGGTTCCGGCCCCAGATGAAGGCGGAACCCCAGTCGGTCGTCGGCTCGTTCGCGTGCACGGCCCGGCTCAGGGCCGCGTCCTCGGCGGGTCGCGGCAGGTCCGGGGTGCAGGTGCGGGTGGGGGTGACCTGGACAAGGCCGGGGGTCTCCTCCCCGTACGCGTCGGCCGCCGCGGTCAGTGCCTCGCAGGAGATGCTGTCGCCGTTGCCCAGCAGCAGGGCCATCGTGTTGGCCTCGCGCTGGACGGACAGCTCGGTGTCGTCGCGCAGCTGCTTGGTGAGCGTGAAGGCGACCGGCACCGTGAAGAGCAGGATGGCGACCGCGACGAGCAGGATGTAGCTGCGGATGAGCTGGCGGTTCATCTCGCGATCTCCAGGCGGAAGCCCACCCCGCGCACCGCCTCGATGGTGACGACCCCCGTGAGCTTTCGCCGCAGCGCCGCCACATGCACGTCCAGCGTCTTGGTCGGGCCGAACCAGTTCGCGTCCCAGACCGCTTCCATGATCTGCTCGCGGGACATCAGCGCGCCCGGCTCCTCGGTGAGGAAGGCCAGCAGGTCGTACTCCTTGGGCGCGAGGGCGACCTCCGCGCCGTCCACGTGCACCCGGGCCGCCTTGCGGTCGATCGTCAGCCGGGCCCCGTACCGGTCGGGACCGGCCGCGGCCCCCTCCGCCGTACGGGGCTGCGCGCGCCGCATCACGGCCCGTATCCGCGCGATGACCTCCCGGACCCCGAAGGGTTTCGAGACGTAGTCGTCCGCGCCGAGCTCCAGGCCCACCACCCGGTCCGTCTCGTCGCTGCGCGCGCTGATCACGATGATCGGCACGTTTCCGCGCTCGCGCAGCGCCTTGCAGACGTCGAGGCCGTCGGTGTCGGGCAGGCCCAGGTCCAGGAGGACGACGTCGTGGGGGTCGGTGTGGGCGAGGGCGGCGGCGCCCGTGGTGACCCAGTCGACCTCGAAGCCGTAGCGCTTCAGTCCGCGCCGCAGGGACTCGGCGACCGGTTCGTCGTCTTCCACCAGGAGTACGTGCACAGCCGCACGATAGTGCGTAGGAACTGCTTGAAACTTAATTCACAGCTATCACTTCCGTTTCAGTGGGAAGGGAAGTCTGCGAACGGGCGTCCGGAACCTCGCGATCACATCTCACGATGCGGTACTCGGGGGGTGAATTTCGGGCGCTCGTTAGACTGAGCCGACCGCAGTACGAGGGCGTATGTGCGGAAAGAAGACAAACTGAGCGAGGAGCGCACGTGGGCCTTGTCGTGCAGAAGTACGGAGGCTCCTCCGTAGCCGATGCCGAGGGCATCAAGCGCGTCGCCAAGCGGATCGTGGAAGCGAAGAAGAACGGCCACCAGGTGGTCGTCGTCGTTTCCGCGATGGGCGACACGACGGACGAGCTGATCGATCTCGCCGAGCAGGTGTCACCGATGCCTGCCGGGCGTGAGTTCGACATGCTGCTGACCGCCGGAGAGCGGATCTCCATGGCCCTGCTGGCGATGGCGATCAAAAACCTGGGCCACGAGGCCCAGAGCTTCACCGGCAGCCAGGCAGGCGTCATCACCGACTCGGTCCACAACAAAGCCCGGATCATCGATGTCACGCCGGGCCGCATCCGGGAGTCCCTCGACAAGGGCAACATCGCCATCGTCGCCGGGTTCCAGGGTGTCAGCCAGGACAAGAAGGACATCACGACCCTGGGCCGCGGTGGCTCGGACACCACCGCCGTCGCCCTCGCCGCCGCGCTCGACGCCGAGGTCTGCGAGATCTACACCGACGTCGACGGTGTGTTCACCGCCGACCCGCGGGTGGTGAAGAAGGCCCGGAAGATCGACTGGATCGCCTTCGAGGACATGCTGGAGCTCGCGGCCTCCGGCTCCAAGGTGCTGCTCCACCGCTGTGTGGAGTACGCCCGCCGTTACAACATCCCGATCCATGTCCGGTCCAGCTTCAGCGGGCTGCAGGGCACCTGGGTCAGCAGTGAGCCGATTGGGGACCGCAAGGTGGAGCAGGCCATCATCTCCGGTGTCGCGCACGACACCTCCGAGGCCAAGATCACGGTCGTCGGTGTGCCGGACAAGCCGGGCGAGGCCGCCGCGATCTTCCGGACGATCTCGAACGCCGAGATCAACATCGACATGATCGTGCAGAACGTGTCCGCCGCCTCCACCGGGCTGACCGACATCTCCTTCACGCTTCCCAAGGCGGAGGGCCGCAAGGCCATCGACGCGCTGGAGAGGAACAAGGAGGGCATCGGCTTCGACTCGCTGCGCTACGACGACCAGATCGGCAAGATCTCGCTGGTCGGCGCGGGCATGAAGACCAACCCCGGCGTCACCGCGGACTTCTTCACCGCCCTGTCCGACGCGGGGGTGAACATCGAGCTCATCTCGACCTCCGAGATCCGCATCTCGGTCGTCACCCGCGCCGACGACGTCAACGAGGCCGTCCGCGCCGTGCACACGGCCTTCGGGCTGGACTCCGACAGCGACGAGGCCGTCGTCTACGGAGGCACCGGGCGCTGATGCCCCACAGCAGCCGGCCGACGCTCGCGGTCGTGGGGGCGACCGGGGCCGTCGGCACCGTCATGCTCCAGATCCTGTCCCAGCGGGCGGACATCTGGGGCGAGATCCGTCTCGTCGCCTCACCGCGCTCCGCCGGCCGCAAGCTGGCCGTGCGCGGCGAGGAGACCGAGGTCGTGGCCCTGTCGGAGGAGGCCTTCGACGGGGTCGACATCGCCCTGTTCGACGTACCGGACGAGGTCGCCGCGCGGTGGGCGCCGATCGCCGCCGCCAAGGGCGTGGTCGTCGTGGACAACTCGGGGGCCTTCCGGATGGACCCGGACGTGCCGCTCGTCGTCCCCGAGGTCAATCCGCACGCCGTGCACATCCGGCCGCGCGGGATCGTCGCCAACCCCAACTGCACCACCCTGTCGATGATCGTCGCCCTGGGCGCGCTGCACGCCGCGTACGGGCTGCGCGAGCTGGTGGTGTCCTCGTACCAGGCGGTCAGCGGGGCCGGGCGGGCCGGGGTGGAGACGCTCCGGCAGCAGATCGCGCTGGTCGCCGGGACCGAGCTCGGGACCTGCCCCGGTGACGTACGGCGGGCCGTCGGCGAGAACACCGGGCCGTTCCCGGAGCCGGTCGCGCTGAACGTCGTACCGTGGGCCGGGACGCCGCGGGAGGACGGCTGGTCGTCGGAGGAGATGAAGGTGCGGGACGAGTCCCGCAAGATCCTCGGACTGCCGAAGCTGCCGGTGGCCGTGACCTGTGTCCGGGTGCCGGTCGTCACCACGCACTCCCTGACCGTGCACGCCCGCTTCCAGGACACGGTCACCGTGGACGGCGCCCGCGAGATCATCGCCACCGCGCCGGGGGTCGTCCTGTTCGACAACCCGGAGGCGGGGGAGTTCCCCACGCCGGCCGACGTCGTCGGCACCGACCCGACCTGGGTGGGCCGGGTCCGGCGGTCCCTGGACGACCCGACCGCCCTGGAACTCTTCGTCTGCGGGGACAATCTGCGCAAAGGGGCCGCCTTGAACACCGCGCAGATCGCCGAGCTGGTGGCGGCCGAGCGGAACTGACCCGCGGGTCAGGAACGATCGGCAAATGCCCTGGCCAGGGGCCGTGGCAAAGTGTGAGCCGGTCGATGGTTCAGGCCACTTGTCTCGGACAGCGTTGTCGTCTGAAGATTGCCGAAGACTTCCTCCCCGTTCTGTGCAACCGCGCGCAGGGCGGGGAGCGTCTTTGCGGTCCCGGCGTGGGGACGCCGTGATCCGGGCGTGGGGACGCCCGTTCATATGGGATACAAGGGAAGAGCGGGACACATGAGACGGGTAGGCGTGGCCTCGTCCGACGGAAAAGTGACGCCCGGCACGTACAACCTCCACGGGGGGACGTGTGTCCAACTGGCGTGGCAGAGGTACTCGAACTTCCCAGGGCACGTGCCGTCCTCCGACCCCGCCTCGCCGGGGTGCCCGGCGGCATGCCGGTGATCGCGCCCATGCCCGCAGCGCGGCCCACCCGCATCCCCAGCCAGCGTGACGGCGCCGAGCAGCCCGCCTCCGCCGAGAACGCCGTGGCCGCCGGTACCACCGTCGACCACCTCACCGAGACCTACCGGGCCCACTACCGCTCCCTGCTCGGTCTCGCCGCTCTCCTCCTCGACGACACCGCCTCCTGCGAGGACGTCGTCCAGGAGGCCTTCATCCGTGTCCACTCGGCGCGCAAACGCGTCCGCGACCCGGAGAAGACCCTCGCCTACCTCCGCCAGACCGTCGTCAACCTCTCCCGCTCCGCCCTGCGCCGCCGCATCCTCGGACTGAAGCTGCTGTCCAAGCCGATGCCCGACATGGCCAGCGCGGAGGAGGGCGCGTACGACCAGCTCGAGCGCGACTCCCTCATCAAGGCCATGAAGGGCCTCCAGCGCCGCCAGCGCGAGGTCCTCGTCCTGCGCTACTTCGCCGACATGACCGAGGCCCAGGTCGCCGAGACCCTCGGCATCTCCCTCGGGTCGGTCAAGGCGTACGGCTCCCGCGGCATAGCCGCCCTGCGCATCGCGATGGAGGCGGCGGCGTGAACGACGAGCCCGAGGGCCGCGACGCGCACGAGCGCCACGAGCCGTACGCGTGGCATGAGCCGATGCGGCCGGAGACAGATGATCCGAAGCACTCGCACGCTGGGAACGAAACCGTGAACCACCACCTCGACGACCAGGGCCGGGGCGGGCTCGACTCGGACGAGCTGGCACTGCGCCGGATGCTGCACCAGGCGGTCCAGGAGATGGAACCGCGCGACGGGAGCCTGGACCATCTGCGCCGCGCCGTCCCCGCCCGCCGCGCCCGCAAGCGGCAGGCCGCCGTGGGCATGGCCGCCGCCGCGCTCTTCGTCGGCACCGCGGTCCCCGCCGTCCTGCACGTCTCCGCCGCGGGCGGCTCCGACGCCAACCCCGCCATCGCCGGCCAGGCCTCCCAGGCCCAGGGCGGCACCAGCCAGGGCAAGGGGCCCGACGGGGCCACCGGCGGCAGGGTCGGCGACTCCGCCGGAAAGACCGACGAGCAGGGCAAGAGCGGCACCACCGAATCCGGTACGAGCAAGGGCACCGGCAGCACCGGCGCCTCCAGCGGCAGTGAGTCCTCCTCCACCACCGCCCAGGCCGCCCCCGTCTGCTCCGCGTCCCAGCTCGGCTCGACCTCGGCCGCTGTCGCGGGCGCCGACTCCGCCGGGATCGTCTACGGCACCTTCCGCGTCGCCAACGTCTCCGGTACGGCCTGTACCGTCGCCGGCGCCGTCACCGTCACCCCGACCGCCCAGGGCGCGGCCGACGCCACGAAGATCACCGTGGTGCAGCACGCCTCCGGCGACGCGGCGGCCGCGCTGCCCGACCCCTCCCTCTACGTCACCCAGTACGCCCTCGCGCCGGGGTCCGCGTACGAGGTGAGGTTCGCCTGGCAGCCGACCGAGACCTGTCCCACCACGAGCACCAGCGGCGGCAGCACCGGAGGCGAGTCCTCGCCCTCCCCGACGCCGACCGAGCAGTCCAGCAGTACGGGGGACACCACCACGGGCACCACCACCCAGCTGCTCACCGAGGACGGCACCGCCGACGGCAGCGTGCTCGTGACCTACACCGCGGACGACGGCTCCACGACGGTCTCGGCGACCGTGCCGAACGCCTGCGCGGGGACGGTCTACCGGACGGGCGTGCTGGCGTCCTCCTGAGCGGAGGCCCGAGCGCCGGAGGGCGCGGCCTCCTCGGGAGCGATCCCGAGGGCCGCGTCCCGCACGAACTCCACCTCGCGGCGCAGCAGCCGGAACCACATGAACACCACGAACCCGGCGAAGACGAACCACTCGCCGGTGTAGCCCAGGTTCTGGAACGCCTTCAGGTCCAGCCCCGTGTCCGGGGCCGAGCTCACCGGCACCGTCGTCATCCCGGCGTCGGCGGTGTCGAGGGTGACCCAGGCGTCGTAGACGTCGTACGGCACCAGGTTGATCAGGGACGCGGCGCTGATCGCGGCGGTCTGCCCGGACGGCAGGCCGCCCCGGGCGCTCACCCCGTTGTCGCCCGGCTGCTCGGAGGCCTGGAGCGCGCCGGTCACGGTGACCTCGCCGGAGGGCGGCGCGGGGGCCTTCGCGGCATTCGCCGTGCCGGGCAGCCAGCCGCGGACGACGGGCAGGGCCCTGCCGCCGTCCGTGCGCAGCAGGGTCAGCACGTAGTAGCCGCTCTTCCCGTCCAGCTCCCGGCCGGGCACCAGCAGCTGCCTGCCGTACCGGCCGGTGGCGGTGACCTGCTTGCCGACGGTCGCCTTGTCCACGGGCAGCAGCTCGGCGAGCGGCCGGGCCGCCTCCTCGCGGTCGGTCTCGGCCTGCGCCTTCGCCGTCCGGTGGTCGTCGACCCGCGCCTCGAACCGGCTCAGCTGCCACGACCCCATGAACACACAGAAGGGGATGGCCAGCAGCACGAAGACGTTGATCCCCCACCAGCGGGGCGTCAGCAGAAACCGGTACACGCCACCACGGTACGTGGCACGGCGCCCGCACTCGGGCGCGGGGTCGGCACCCCTCGGTGAGCAGTCGTTGCAGTCACCACCGACACTCGCCTGACCTGCGTGGATGTAAAGGTTATCCACAGGCCGCGCTCAGCGGAGGTCGTTTGTCGCCGAGGGCGGGCAGTATGGGTCCATGACTGAGAGCTACGGGTCCGCCGCGCCGGGGCGGTACGAGGAGATGCCGAACTGGGAGAAGCGCTTCAGGGCGCCCAGGGTGTCATTGCCGGACTGGGCGGAGGACACGCCTGACCGTTCCCTGTTCGTCTCCAATGCGACGGGTACGTATGAGCTGTACGCCTGGGACCGGGCCACCGGTGAGCAGCGGCAGGTGACGAAACGGGCGAACGGCACGACGGACGGCGTGCTCTCCCCGGACGGCGCATGGATCTGGTGGTTCGACGACAAGGACGGCGACGAGTTCGGCGTCTGGCGTCGGCAGCCGTTCGAGGGCGGCGAGGACGAGCTGGCGACACCGGGCCTCGACCCGTCGTACCCGGCGGGCCTCGCGCTCGGCCGCGACGGGCGGACGGCGGTGGTGGGCCGTTCGACCGACGAGGAGGGCACGACGATCCATGTGGCACGGGTCGGCGAGGCGCCCTTCGAGCTGTACCGCCACCGGGAGTCGGCGGGCGTCGGGGACCTCTCCCACGACGGCACGCTGATCGCGATCGAGCACACCGAGCACGGCGACGCCATGCACTCCGCGCTGCGGGTGGTGCGCCCGGACGGCACGAGGGTCGCCGAACTGGACGACACCGACGGCGGCAAGGAGGAGCTGGGCCTGGAGGTCCTGGGCTTCGCCCCGGTGGACGGCGACACCCGGCTGCTGATCGGGCACCAGCGGCGTGGCCGCTGGGAGCCGCTGGTGTGGGACGTGGCCACGGGCGAGGAGACCGACCTGGCGCTGGACCTGCCGGGTGACGTCAGCGCCGAGTGGTACCCGGACGGCTCCGGGCTGCTGATCGCGCACAGCTTCGAGGCGCGCAGCGAACTCTTCCGGTACGACCTGGCAGGCGGCGGTCTCGAGCGGGTGCCGACCCCGCGCGGCACGGTCTCCGGGGCGACGGCCCGGCCGGACGGCAGCGTGGAGTACCTGTGGTCCTCGGCCGCCGAGCCGCCGGTGGTCCGCTCGACGACCGGGCAGGTCGTCCTCGACCCGCCCGGGATGAAGTCCCCGGGCTCGGTCGCCGTGGAGGACGTGTGGGTGGAGGGCCCCGGCGGCCGGATCCACGCGCTGGTCCAGAAGCCGGCGGGGGCGAGCGGTCCGCTGCCGACCGTCTTCGACATCCACGGCGGTCCGACCTGGCACGACAGCGACGCCTTCGCGGCGGCCCCGGCGGCCTGGGTGGACCACGGGTACGCGGTGATCCGCGTCAACTACCGCGGCTCCACGGGGTACGGGCGGGCCTGGACGGACGCGCTGAAGGTGCGGGTCGGGCTGATCGAGCTGGAGGACGTCGAGGCGGTGCGGGAATGGGCCGTGTCGTCGGGTCTCGCCGACCCCGCCCGGCTGATTCTCACCGGCGGCTCCTGGGGCGGCTACCTCACCCTCCTCGGCCTCGGCACCCAGCCGGAGGCGTGGACCCTCGGGATCGCGGCGGTGCCGGTCGCGGACTACGTCACGGCGTACCACGACGAGATGGAAGCGCTGAAGGCGATGGACCGGACGCTGCTCGGGGGCACGCCGGAGGAGGTGCCGGACCGCTTCGATGCGTCCTCGCCCCTGACGTACGTCGACGACGTCAAGGCGCCGGTGTACATCTCGGCGGGCGTCAACGACCCGCGCTGTCCCATCCGCCAGATCGACAACTATGTGAAGCGGCTGGAGGCGAGGGGCGCGGTGCACGAGGTGTACCGGTATGACGCCGGGCACGGGTCGCTGGTGGTCGATGAGCGGATCAAGCAGGTGCGGCTGGAACTGGAGTTCGCGGCGAGGCATTTGAAGTAGGGGGTGCGTTGGCGGGGGCGGGTGCGGGTGCGTCGCCGGGTGCGTGGGGTGTCTTAAGGGCCTGGGCCCGGTCACGCAGCCCGCCCCCGCCTCCTCAGCAACTCCGCCAGCCCCCGACGCGTCGCCGCCAGCACCACCCTGTCCGAGTCCCGCAGGACATACGTGTCGGGGAGGTCCCACACCAAGCCGTCCTCACCTCGCCCCGTGTCCAGCGCCAGCACCCGCCACATCCCCGCCCGGAAGGCCTCCCCCACCGTCCGCCCCGTCAACTGCGCGCACTCCCCGACCTCCAGCGTGGCGAACAGCAGCACCCGCCGTTCCACCGGGATCGCCCCCAGGATCTGCCGCCCCAGCATCGCCCCGGCGAACGACGGCGCCGACAGATGCGACACGCTCCGGCTCCGGGTCAGCGCCTGCGGATGCGCGGCCCGCAGGGTGCGGTACACGGCGGTCGCGAAGTCGTCGTCGTACAGCCGCAGCACCACGCGCAGATCGGGCCGGAGCGTCCGGGCGTACAGCGAGGCCTCCAGGTTCGTCGTGTCGGAGCTGGTCACCGCGAGCAGTGCGTGCGCCCGGTGGATCTTCGCCGCCTCCAGCACCCCCTCCTGGGTGACGTCCCCCAGCACCACCGGCACCCGGAGCCGCCGCGCCACCGCGAGCCCGCGGGCCTCGGGCCCCGCCTCCACGCACACCACGGGGATGTTCAGCTCCCGCAGCCGGACCAGCACCCGGGTGCCGATCTTGCCCAGCCCGAGCAGCACGACATGGCCGCCCATCCCGCGCGGCGGCCGGCGCAGCGACCCCGCCCCGCGGAACGTCCCGAGTGCCTCCAGCACCGCCGCCAGCAGCACCGGCAGCAGCAGCAACCCCATCAGCCCGGACAGCAGTTGCAGCACCTGACGGGCCGTACTCGCCCCGATCGCCGGGTCGTTGATCGCGAACAGGTCCAGCAGGGTCAGATACAGCGCGCCCAGCGGATGGATCCCGGTCACCACCCACAACGCCACCGCCAGCGCGAACACACACCCCACCAGGCCGGCCAGCGACAGCCGCAGCCGTCGGGAGAAGAGGACGGCGATCGGGGCCATCGCCCCGAGACCCCGGCTCGTCTGGGGGGCGGGGCGGGTCGAGTACGCCACCTGTTCCAGCTCCACCGAGCCGCGCCGACCGGCCGCCTCCCGCACGGCCTGCGCGTCCGGCAGCAGCAGCGGCCCCTGCTCCCCGCTGCTCTCCGAACCGTCCGCGAAGGCGGGATCGGAGGCGTTCGCGGACAGCAGCGCGAGGGTGGGACGGCCGCCGGCGGGCTCACCCGGCAGGCGCTCGACGGCGCGCAGCATCAGCTTGTCCGTCTGGACGACCTTGGTGGTGCCGGCGACGGCGGACGCGGCCAGCGCGGGCGCGGCGGTGTCGGCGTCGGACAGCACGGTGGTCGAGGCGTCGCTCCCGGCCGCCGGACCGTCACCGGCGGCCAGCGCGGCGGCCTGGTCGAGGAGTTCCTCGATGTGCAGGCCCAGCCGGCGGTTGTACAGGCGCAGGACCAGCCGCAGGTGGGGGTGGAGGCGGCGGGCGGTGAGGGCGGCGCGGATGTTGGTCTCGTCGTCCTCGTACACGAGCGCCAGCGCGGCGGCCCGTTCCACGCCCGCCTCGGCGAGTACGGCCTCGGTGGGCTCGACGGCCTCCAACGTGCGCTGTCCGTTCGAGGGTTCGCCGGTGGCGGGGGTGGTGCCGTTGCCCGCGGCCCGGCTGACGGCCGCGCTCACCACCCGGTCGAGCAGCGCCGCGGACACCGCGCGGGCGCGTCCGACGACCGGCGGCCGCACCGAGCGTTCGGCGGGCGGCACGACGAGCGTGACCTGCTCCTCGTAGACACCCCGCAGTTCGGCGGCGAGCCGGTGCGCGAGCCCGTCGTCGCCGCACACCACCATGTGCGCGCCGGTGTCACCGGTCGCCCTGCCCTGATTCGGGACGCTCCCCGCATGACTGCCCACGGGGGAGAAGACTGCCGTACCGGGACGGGAGGTTCCACGGGGCCGGTGAACGGGCGGTGCGCACCTGCCGTATGAATGGGGGGACAAGGGATAAGCCGGAACCGGAACCCGGAGGTGCCCGACCCGTGGCCATCACCAAAGCGGCCCCGCGCGAGGAGGACACGCGCCCGGAGCCGTCCGCCGCGCCGGCCGAGGAGCCCCGGCGGCTGACCTCCTCCCTCGCCCTCACCCTGCTCCTGCTGCTCCTCGTGCTGCTGCAGAGTCCGATCCGGCGGGCCCTGTCCGCGCCGGTGATGCAGAGCTGGACGACGGTGTTCGTGGCGGTGGTGATCCAGGCGCTGCCGTTCCTGGTGCTGGGCGTGCTGCTGTCGGCGGCGATCGCGGTGTACGTCCCGCCGTCCTTCTTCGCCCGCGCGCTGCCCTCCCGTCCCGCGCTGGCCGTGCCGGTCGCCGGGATGGCGGGGGCGGTGCTGCCGGGCTGCGAGTGCGCCTCGGTGCCGGTCGCGGGGGCGCTGGTGCGCCGGGGCGTGACCCCGGCGGCGGCCCTCGCCTTCCTGCTCTCCGCACCCGCCATCAACCCGATCGTGCTCACGGCCACGGCCGTGGCCTTTCCCCGGAACCCCGAGATGGTCCTGGCCCGGTTCGCCGCGAGTCTGCTGGTGGCGTGTGCGATGGGCTGGCTGTGGCAGCGGGTGGGCCGTACGGACTGGATGCGGCCCCCGGCGCACGCGCATCACGAGGGGCAGACGAAGGGCGCCGCGTTCTGGGACTCGGTGCGGCACGACGTGATGCACGCGGGCGGCTTCCTGGTGGTGGGCGCGATGGCGGCGGCGACGCTGAAGGCGGTCGCGCCGGAGAGCTGGCTGCGTACGGCGGCCGGCAACCCGGTCGTCGCGGTCCTGGCCCTCGCGCTGCTCGCGGTGATCCTGTCCATCTGCTCGGAGGCGGACGCCTTCGTGGCCGCGTCCCTCACCCAGTTCTCCCTGACGGCCCGGCTCGCGTTCCTGGTCGTCGGCCCGATGATCGACCTCAAGCTGTTCGCGATGCAGGCGGGCACCTTCGGCCGAGGTTTCGCCCTCCGCTTCGCCCCCATGACCTTCGTCCTGGCCATCGCCTCGGCCGTACTGACGGGAGCGGTCCTGCTGTGAACCGACAGTCCCAGGCCGCCGTCCTGTTCCTCCTCGGCGCGGCCCTCCTGCACGCCGGCACCACCGACCTCTACCTCCGCTACGTCAAGGCGGGGTTGCAGCCGCTGCTGCTGGCGTCCGGCGCGGTCCTGATCGTCGCGGCGCTGGCCACGGCGTGGTACGAGTGGCGCAGGGGGAAGCAGGAACAGGACCACGACCGCGGGCACGGCCACCCCGAACCCCGTATCTCCTGGCTGCTGATCCTCCCCCTCCTCGCCCTGATCCTGGTCGCCCCGCCGGCCCTGGGCTCCTACAGCGCGACCCGCGCCGGTACGGCCCTGCAGGAACCCCTCGCCTACCCGGCCCTCCCGGCCACCGACCCGCTGCCCCTCGGTCTCGTCGACTACGCGGGCCGCGCGGTCTACGACCACGGCCGCACCCTCGAAGGCCGTCGCGTCGAGCTCACCGGATTCATCGCCCTGGACCACGACGGCACCCCCTACCTGGTCCGTATGGCCCTCAACTGCTGCGCCGCGGACGCCCAGCCCGTCAAGGTCGCCCTGACCGGCGCGATCCCCCCGGTCCTCCAGCCCGACACCTGGCTCACCGTCACCGGCACCTACATCCCCCGCCAGTCCCGGGACCCCGTCAACAACGGCCCCATCCCCTATTTGAAGATCACGACGGCCGAGCCGACTCCGGAGCCCCGGGACCCGTACGACGAGTCGTACAACAACTGACCGGTCGCCTCACGAGCTGCCCATCAGGGCCATGACGGCGGTGACGACCGGGGTGCCCACGGCGCCGAGGACGGCGGCGATGCCGGCGATCCTCTCCAGGACCCCGCGCAGGCCCTCGCCGGAAGGGTTGGCGCCGATCTCCCGGACGGCCGCGTCGACCTCCGCGCGGCGGCCGGCGTCCAGATGGTGGCGCAGGGCCCGGAGTTCGGTGAGGAGGGTGTCGAGGGCGGCCGCGTGGGCGTCCGGGCCGGCGGTCGTGTACGTGCTGCCGGTCACGATGTCGCCCGAGCCGCTGTGGACGGCCTTGCCGAGGTTGCCGGAGCCCCACTGCTGGATGTGGTCGCCGCTCATCGCGACCCCACGATGTTCCCGGAACCGCTGTGCTGGTTCTTGCCGACGTTGTGGTCGCCGTACTGGTTGATGACGTCACCGTGCACGGCGTGCTGCACGTTGTAGGTGATCTGCGCGACGTCCGGGTGGCCGATCGCCTTGGTGATCTCGCCGACCAGGTGCGTGATCTCGCTCCGGTCCGTGGACCACACGGCGTCGCGCTGGGTGCCGGAGGTGTTGAGGACGAGGCCGTACAGGGTGGGCCTGTTGAGGACCTTGACGAGCTGCCAGACCAGGAGGGCCTGCACGGCGAGCCAGATGATCAGACCGGGGGTGCCCGCACCGGCCCCGATGATTCCGCCGACGAAGAAGCAGATGACGGAGCGCTGGATGAACCGCTTCCAGGCGGCGCGGCGGTCGACCTCCAGCACCCGCTGGCCGACATGGGAGATGTTGCGCAGCGGATAGGCCTCTCCCTCCACCCACAGCACACCTTCGTTGACCCGTACTTGCACCACAGTCGGCCTCCTCTGTTCGGTGATGGCGGCGACTGGATGGACAGTAGGGGCGGGCGCAACCGGCCTACGGCATTTGCCAGTTATTCACTCAAACTGATTCATTCGGGCATCTCGAGGGACGCCGATGACAGAGTTGACCGAGCGGGCGGCTTCAGGAGGCCGAAGGGCTCGCGCCGTACGGCGACTCCTCGATCTTGCCGCCGAGTTCCCCGCGGAGCTTCTCCATCTCCGAGCGCGGATCGGCCGAGAGCACCCAGCGGTTGCCGACGAGATAGACCCCGCCGTAGATCATCGCCGTGTCGAGCCAGCCGCGCTGGCCCTCGGCGGTGTCGAAGGTCAGCAGCACGAACTCGGCATCCGCCGACTTGCAGACGCCCTGCCGGAAGTCGAGGGTCTTCCCGGCCTCCTTCGGCGCCGTCGTGCAGCCGACGGCCTTGCCGAGCGCCTCCAGCGTCATCGGGCGGGCGCTCGGCGCCGCGCTCTTCGAGGCGGCCGTGCGCTCCTCGTCCCCGTCCCCGGATCCGCCGCCGCATCCGGCCAGCAGCAGCGCCGCGGTGAGCGCGCACACCGGAACTCCGAGGAGACGACGGACGGGACGGTGCATCGGGACTCCGTACGCGACTGGGGGATCGGACCGGTCCCCCAGAGGTACGAAGGCCGGTCTTCGGGCGTTCAGTTGACCGCGGACCACACCAGGAGGCTAAAGTACTAGCCAACTAGATAAATGGAGGAACTGAATGATCGAGTTCCACCTCGACGGCCAGTCCGGTCTCTCGCCCTACCAGCAGCTCGTCCAGCAGGTGCGGCACGCCCTGCGGCTGGGCCTGCTGACGGAGGGCGACCGGCTGCCGACGGTCAAGGAAGTGGCCCGGCAGATGGCGGTGAACCCCAACACCGTGCTGAAGGCGTACCGGGAGCTGGAGCACGAGGGGCTGGTGGCCGCCCGGCCGGGCGTGGGCACGTTCGTCACCCGCACCCTGGCCGGCGCCTCGCTCGCCGCGCACGGCCCGCTCCGCCAGGACTTGCGCCGCTGGCTGACCAAGGCCCGCCTGGCCGGACTCGACGAGGAGTCCATCGAGGCCCTGTTCATGAGCACGTTCCGCAACGCAGCGGGGGAGGACGTCGCATGACCGCCGTATCCGTCTTACGGGCCCGGGGACTCGGCCGCAGATACCGCCGCCGCTGGGCGCTGCGCGACTGCGACCTGGACGTGCCCGCGGGCCGCGTCGTCGGACTGGTCGGCCCCAACGGGGCGGGCAAGTCCACCCTGTTGAACCTGGCCACCGGCATGCTCGCGCCGACCGAGGGCACCGTGGAGGTGTGCGGCGGCCGGCCCGCCGAGAACCCCGCACAGCTCGCCAAGGTCGGTTTCGTCGCCCAGGACGCCCCGGTGTACGCGGGCCTGACCGTCGCCGACCATCTGCGGCTCGGCGCCCGGCTCAACCCCGGCTGGGACGACCGGCTCGCCCAGGAGCGCATACGGCGTCTCGGTCTCGACCCCGGTCAGAGGGCGGGCCGGCTCTCCGGCGGCCAGCGCGCCCAGCTCGCGCTCACCCTCGGCATCGCCAAACGGCCCGAACTCCTCGTCCTCGACGAGCCGGTCGCCGCCCTGGACCCCCTGGCCAGACGGGAGTTCATGCAGGACCTGATGGAGGCGGTCGCCGAGCAGGAGATGACCGTCCTGCTCTCCTCCCACCTGGTCCAGGACGTGGAGCGCTGCTGCGACCACGTCATCGTCCTGGTCGACTCCCGGGTGCAGGTGGCCGGTGACCTCGACGAACTGCTCGCCGCGCACCGCCGGCTCACCGGCCCGCGCCGCGACCCGGACACGCTCCCCGCGCACGTCCAGGTGGTCTCCGCCAGCCACACCGAACGCCAGACCACCCTCGTCGTCCGCACCGACGGCGCGATCCACGACCCCGGCTGGACGGCCGCCCCGCTCGGCCTGGAGGACATCGTCCTCGCCCACATGGCCCGGCCCGCCGAACGGGTCCGGGACGCCCGCCCCGCCCTGGAGGTGCTGCGATGACCTGGCTGACCTGGCGTCAACTGAGGGCGCAGGCCACGGCCTGGGGCGCCTGTCTCGCCGTACTGGCCGCCGTCCTCGCGGCCACCGGCCCCCGGCTGGCCGGTCTCGGGGACCCGGCGGGCCTCGCCGCCCGGACGTCCACCACCGAGCAGGGGCTGTACTACGGCGGACTGGTCCTCGTCCTCGTCCTGCCCGCCCTGATCGGCATGTTCTGGGGCGCCCCGCTGATCGCCCGCGAACTGGAGACCGGCACCCACCGCCTGGCCTGGAACCAGTCCGTCACCCGCACCCGCTGGCTGCTCACCCGGCTCTCCCTCACCGCCCTGGCCGCCGTGGCCGTCGCCGGGCTCGGCTCCCTGGCGGTGACCTGGTGGTCCGGTCCGATCGACCGGGCCGCGGCGACGGGCGGCAGCGAGGGCGTCGATCCGTTCTTCCCCCGGCTGTACCCCCTCGTCTTCGCCGCCCGCGGGATCGTCCCGGTCGGCTCCGCCGCCTTCGCGTTCGTCCTCGGCGCGACCCTCGGCGTGCTGCTCCGCCGCACCCTGCCGGCCATGGCGGCGACCCTCGGGGTGTACGCCGGCGTCCAACTCGCCGTGCCCTTCTGGATCCGCCCGCACCTGGCCGCCCCCGAGCAGGTGACCGTGCCGATCGACGGCGGGGACCTGGTGACCCTCGGCGAGGACGGGCTGAGCCTCGCCCTCGACAAGCCGGGCGCGTGGATCACCGCCCAGCAGACCCTGGACGCGTCCGGGCACCCGGTGGCCGCCCTGCCCTCGTCCGTCACCTCGTGCGGACCGCCGACCCCCGCCGAGGACTGCCTGGGCACGCTGGCCCGCCTCCACTACGACCAGCGCATCACCTACCAGCCCGCGGGCCACTTCTGGCCCCTCCAGTGGGCCGAGACGGGCCTGTACCTGGGGCTCGCCCTCGCCCTGGCGGCCCTGTGCGCCTGGCAGGTGAGGCGCGGACCGAGCTGACACCGGGGGCGCGGACCGGGCTGACACCGGGGGCGCGACCCGCGCTACGCCCCGGTTACGTCTCCCTCAAACTCTGGTGTCCGCGCGGTGATCGCCCCATGATGGGCGTATGACGACGGCCTGGCATGCCCTGGCACAGCTGGTGAGTTGGCCGGATCTCACGGAGATCCGGTCCAGTTGCGGTACCGGCCGGGCGCTCGGCTCGGCCCGCGGAGAGATCGCCCACTTCCACTCCGACCGCAGCGTCGACCTGCTCCTCACGAGCCGGGCGATCCGCCACTACGAGCGTGACCTGCGGCGTTCGACCGCGATCCGGCTGGTGCCCGGCTCGCACTGGGTGACCGTCCGGCTCGAGTGCGAGTCGGACGTGAGCCTGCTGATGACCCTGATGAGCGCAGCTCTGCGGGCCCACCAGGATCAGCCGGACGCCCTCGCCGCCTCCGCCGCCCGCTGCAACGACCGGCTGGAGGCGGCGCTCGCCCACCGCGAGACCCTGTAGCGGGTCAGTCCTCTTCCTCGTCCCCCTCTTCGTCCCCCTCGAAGAAGTCGCCCACCTCGTCGATGACCTCGGCCGCCACCAGGCCGCCGACCACACCGACGGCGAGCCCGGCCGCGCCCGCCGCGACGGCGGTCCCGATGCCGGGACCGGAGGGGCGGTGCCCCTCGCCGTGGCCGTCGTGCCCGCCGTGGACGTGCGGGTCGTGGGAGTCGTACGAGGGGTACGACTCCCGGTGCTCGGCCAACTGCCGGATCCAGCCGTCGACTTCCGTGTTCCAGTCCCGCAGGTCGTGATGCCCGACGGAGAAGCGGGTGAGCACGTCCTGGCCCTCGCCGAGGAACCCGCCCCGCTTGTCGGCCTCCAGGACGACCTCCAGGCCGCCGGGGTGCGCGAGGAAGGTCAGCTCGATCTCGTTGATCCGATGGGCGTACTGCGGGGCCGGGGTCAGCTCGATCTCCTGGTAGAAGGGGAGCTGCTGACCGGTGCCGCCGATCCGGCCGTACTCCAGGTCCGCCGACCGGAAGCCGAAGCCGAGCTGGCCGAGCGCCTCCAGGATGTGCTCCTGGGCCGCCAGGGGAGCGACGGTGAGCTGGTCGAGGTCGCCCTTGTCCCGGGCGCCGGCCACCGACAGCTCGGTGCGCACCCCGAGGACGATGCCGAGCGCCTGCCCGTACAGCTCGGTGATGGGCGTCTCCCAGGGCAGGGTCAGCCCGAACGGCACGCTGCGGTGCTCGCCCTCGCCGAGCCGGAAGCCGCCGCCGATCGTGACCCGCTCGAAGACGACGGTCCCCTCGCTCTCGCCGTCGCCGTGCTCGGCCTCCACCCGGGCCACCAGCTCCAGGGTGAGGTGCTCGATGTCGTGGTCGGCGGTGCCGCCCTGGAGATGGACCTGGCCGGTGAGCGTCCCGCCGGGCCGGACCGGAGCGGGATCGAGGACCGTGTCGACCGTGGGTCCACCCACACCGAGCGAGCCGAGCAGTCGTTTGAACACCATCGTGGCGTTCACTCCTTCACGTGCGTGCAGTGTTTCTACAGAAGTGTAGATCCATGGGGGCGCTCCCGTGGGCCTCACGCTCTCCCATGGGTCTCCGCCGAGCGGCGGGTCAGCGAGTCGAGCACCACCGCCGTGTACAGCACCCCACCGGTGATCATGAACTGGACCGGCGAGCCGACCCCCAGCAGCGCCATGCCCGAGGCGATCGACTGGATGATCAGCACCCCCAGCAGCGCGGACCAGGTCGATCCCCGCCCGCCGAACAGGCTGGTGCCCCCGATCACGGCGGCGGCGATGGCGTTGATCAGCAGCATCCCGGAGCCCGGCACCTGGCTCGCCGAGGTCAGCCGCGAGGCGACGAACAGACCGCCGACCGCCGCCAGGGTCCCCGACACCATGAACACCGCGATCCGTACCCGCGACACGTCGACCCCGGCCCGCCGTGCCGCCTCCACCCCGCCGCCGAGCGCGAGGATCTGCCGGCCGTACGGGGTGCGGCGCAGGAACAGGTCCGAGACGACGACCACCGCGAGGAAGACCAGCAGCGCCAGCGGCACGCCCTCGAACTGGTTCAGCACGGAGACGGAGGTGAAGGCGGCCGCCGCGAGCAGGGCCGTACGGATCCAGATGTCGGCCACCGGGCGGTACGGCATCCCGGCCGCGCCCCGGCGTCGGCGGTCGCGCAGGCAGAAGGCGAGGTACGCGGCCGTGGCGAGCGCCGCCAGGCCGTAGCCGACGACGGCGGCGCTGAAGTAGCGGCTGGTCAGCTGGGCGACCAGCCCTTCTTCGCTGAAGCTGATGGAGGTCTCCGTGCCCAGCAGGTAGAGCATCAGACCGTTCCAGGCCAGCAGGCCCGCGAGGGTGACGACGAACGCCGGTACGCCGATCCTGGCGAAGGAGAACCCCTGGATCCCCCCGGCCGCGGCGCCGCAGGCCAGCGCGACGAGCACGGCGAGCCACTCCGGCATCCCGAGGTTCACGTTCAGCGCCGCGAACACGGCCCCGGCCAGGCCCGCGAGTGAGCCCACCGACAGATCGATCTCGCCGATCAGCAGCACGAAGACGATACCGACGGCGACCATGCCGGTCCCGACGATGTCCACGCTGAGGATGGACAGATTGCGCGGCGAGAGGAAGTTGTGGTTGAGCGCCTGGAACACGATCCAGGTCAGCGCGAGGGCGAGCAGGACGGGCGCGGGGCCGAGATCGCGTTCGCGCAGCCGGTGGCGTACCGAGTGGGCGTACGCCGTGAGGTGGGCGGCGTACCGGCCGGACCGCCGGGCCGGGCCGCGCGCGCCGCCGCCGGGGTGCGGCGGGGTGCCGTGCGACGGGGGGCCGTCGCCTCCTGGGGTGGGCTCCCTCACGGCCAGGCCTCCTCGGGGCGGGTCGGGCGGTGGGCGGAGGCGTTGTCGGCCGCGCCGGTGATGGAGGCGATGATCTGCTCCTGGGAGGCGGTGTCCACATCGAAGAAGCCGTTGTTGCGGCCGAGGCGCAGGACGGCGACCCGGTCGGCGACGGCCTTGATGTCCCCCATGTTGTGGCTGATCAGCAGGACCCCGAGGCCCCGGTCGCGCAGTTCCTCTATGAGGTCGAGGAGCTGGCCGGTCTGCTCGACGCCCAGGGAGGCGGTGGGCTCGTCGAGCAGGAGCAGCCTGGGCGCGCCGAGGAGCGAACGGGTGATCGCGACGACCTGCCGCTGGCCGCCCGACAGCGCGGCGACCGGAATCCGCACGTCGGGGATGCGGATGGACAGGGTGTGCAGCAGCTCGCGCGTGCGGCGCTCCATCTCCACCTCGTCGAGGATGCCGAGCCGGTGGATCTCACGGCCGAGGAAGAGATTGCCGACGACGTCCAGGTTGTCGCACATCGCGAGGTCCTGGTAGACGGTCGCGATCCCCAGGAGCCGGGCGTCCTGGGGACGTCTGATCGCGGTCGCGCTGCCCAGCCACTCGATGACGCCCCGGTCGGCGGGACCGGCCCCCGAGATCACCTTGACCAGGGTGGACTTCCCGGCGGCGTTGTCGCCCATCAGGGCGACCACCTCCCCGACCCCGATCTCCAGCTCGACGTCCACCAGCGCCTGGACGGCCGCGAACCGCTTGGAGACGCCGCGCAACGCCAGCAGGGGCTGAACCGGCACCGCTCACCTCCTCACCCGGGCCTCCCCGGGCTCATCCGGTGAGACCCGCCTTGGCGCAGGCGGCCCGGAGCTCGGGGGTACAGATCTGATCGATGGTGTACAAACCATCCTTTATCAGAGTGTCCTTGATGGTGCCGACGGTCACCGACACGGACGGCAGCAGGACCGCCGGGATGTCCTTCCTGCCGGCGTTGTCCACGGTGGCGGTGGCGATGGACTCGACCGGCTCGTCGCGCCCCAGCGCCACGGCCATCTCCACGGCGGCGTCGGCCGCGGACTTGTACGGCTTGTACACGGTCATGTACTGGTCGCCCTTGACGATGCGCCGTACGGCCGCGAGATCGGCGTCCTGCCCGGTGACCGGGGGCAGCGGCCTGACCTCGGTGGCGTTGAGCGCGGAGATCACGGCGCCGGCGAGACTGTCGTTGGCGGCCAGGACGCCGTCGATCCGGTCCGCGCCCAGGGCGGCGATGGCGCCGCGCATGTTGACGAACGCGTTCTCCGGGCGCCAGCCGACGGTGTCGTACGACTTTCCGATCTTCACCTTGCCCTTGAGGACGGAGAGGGCGCCCTGCTTGAACCATTCGGCGTTCGGGTCGATCGTGGCGCCGTTCATCATGACGATCTGCCCGCCGTCCGCCGTCGCGCCCATCGCCTTCAGCAGTCCCTCGCCCTGGAGCCGGCCGACCTCGGCGCCGTCGAAGGTGACGTAACCGGAGATCGGACCCTGTGCCAGCCGGTCGTAGGCGACCACCGGGATGCCGGCCCGCTCCGCGGCCACGACCGACGGCCGCAGCAGCTCGGGGTCGACGGCGGCCACGATCAGCACGTCCACCCCCCGGGTGATCATGGCTTCGAGCTGTTGCCGCTGGACCGCCGGATCGGGTGTGGCGGCGACCTGGACCGCGGGGCAGGACGGACACAGCTCCTTGGCCTTCTTCTCGATCAGGGGCCGGTCGAACTGTCCGAAGCGGGAGGCCCCGCCGCCCGGGAGCAGCAGCCCGATGGTGGGGTCGCCGTCCTTGCCGTTCCCGCCGCCCCCGCTTCCTCCGCCGCCGCACGCCCCGACGAGGGTCAGGGCGGCGGCGACGGTCACGGCCAGGCCGACCCGCCCCATCGGCCCCCGCCCCGGCCTCGCCGCACGACGGTGCCCGAAATCGCATGTATTGCCCGTAATGGGTGCATGAGGTCCAGGGTAGCCAAGCTGCCGGTTTTGCGTTCAACAGCACGGACGGATCGAATTCACTGTGCGGATGCGTCCGCACTCTCGCGCAGCGCCGTTCCTGCTGTAAGGCTCGGACGTGTGACGTACGTAGTGACCGTGGAGACCTGCATCCCGGAGGGCACTCCGGAGATGGACCCGCTTCAGCGCGCCGGCGCGGTGGCGCTCATCGAGGACGGATTCGGTTCCGTACGGGCCGTCGAAGGGCCCGACGGACTGGAGGTGGACATCCTCGACACCATCGTGGCCGTCCACCCCGGCGGCGCCCTGCTGAAGGTCGTCGTGGACGCGCCGGCCCTGGAGTTCGCCGAGGACTCGGTACGGGTCCTCGTCGACGAACTCCTGGAGCGCACCGAGCTGCTGGCCGACTGGGAGATCGAGCGCTGCGAGGTCGAACTCCACCAGGACCTCGCCATGGCCAGCCTCGAGGCCGCCCACGGCCCCGACGCACCCCCGGACGACCCCGTCGCCCGCAAGGCCCGCCACACCGAGGCCCCGACGGCCGACGGCACCGGCGCGGGCCCCGACGCCGAGCGGAGATCCGCGACCGTACGGTCCCGGATGCTGGAGCTGGCCGACGAACTGCGCTCCCTGCCCCCGGCCAGATTCGGCGTACTGGAGGACGAGGACGGGCTCGCCGTCCCGCCGGAGGCCGCCCGGCTCGCCGCCGGCGCCCTGGTCCACGCCACCGACGTCCTGGTGGACGAACTCTTCGAGGACGTCCAGGTCCTGACCCAGGAGGACGCCACCGTCGCGGAGTGCGAGGGCCCCCTGTGGCACCTCGAACGCCTCCCCGACCGCTACGCCCTCCAGTACGACGCCCACTTCGCCCGCCGCTTCCTGGTCACGGTCATCGCCCTGACCACCCGCTTCACCGACGGCAGCTTCCAGCGCCTCGGCTGTGTCGCCGAGGAGCTCGCCCTGAGACTCCTCCTGAGCCAGACGACCATGGTCCTGGAGCTGCACGACCTCCTCGACGATGACGTGTCGGCCGCCCTCGACGCGCTCACCGACCACCTCTACGAGGACATGGACCACGAGTACCTCTACGGCGACGACCACGACGACCACGACGAACGGGCCGCCCCCGACGCCCCGCTCGGTGTCGCCCCCGTGCCCTTCGAAGCCTGGTTCACCCCGTTCAACCGCGGCCGGTACATCCACCCCTCGGCGGCGGACGAGCCCGACGCGGCGGCCCGCTGAGCCCGCGGAACAGTGCGGGGGAGGGCACGGAGGAGAACGAGCGTCAGCGGCCGGTGAAGTAGTGGCCGTCCTCCAGGTCGGCGATCAGACCGGGGTGGACCGGCTCCCAGCCCAGCAGCCGACCGGTCTCCTTGCCGGACATCGTGAGGTCGAGCGTGACGAACGGAAAGCCCTTGAAGTGGTCCGCGGCCTGCTCGGCGGGGATGCTCACGGCGGGGACGTCCAGTCGGCGGCCGATCGTCTCGGCGATCTCGCGCACGGTGACGCCCTCCTCGGCCGCGGCGTACAACTGGGCCCCGGCGGGGGCCTTCTCCAGCGCCAGCCGGAAGACGCGGGCCACGTCCAGGGTGTGGCCGGCGGCCCAGCGGCCCGCGCCGTCGCCGACGTAGGCGGACACGCCCGAGGCGCGGGCGATCCCGATCAGCCGGGGGAGGAAGCCGCCGCGGTCCCGTGCGCTGTGGGTGACCGGCGGGACCGCGACCAGCATGGCCCGTACGTCCTGCTCGGTGAACCCGGCGATCGCGCGCGCGGCGGCCGAGCGGGGGTTGGCGGCGATCGCCGCGTCGCGCCGCGCGTCGCCCGTGGGGGTGAGGCCGACGCCTATCAGGGTCCTGCCCGTGCCGGTCAGCGCGTCACCGAGGGTGCGCACCACGGCCAGGTCGGCGGCCGCCGCGGCGGCGAACTCCCGGGGGGGACAGGGAGGCGTGGTCGAACGCGAGGTGGATGACCGCGTCCGCGTCGGCCACGGCCGGGCGCAGCACGGCCGGGTCGGTGATGTCCCCGCGGCGCACCTCGGCGCCCATGGCTCCGACGGCGACGGCCGAGGCGTCGGAGCGTGCCAGTCCTACGACCTCGTGTCCGGCCCGGATCAGTTCGGGGACCACGGCCGATCCGATGTGCCCGCCGGCGCCGGTGACGCATACCCGCATGAGCGTTTCTCCTGAGTCGTGGCGCTCCGCTGCCGGAGCGAAGTGATGTGACTTGGTACCGTCACCCTACCCCGAGTGACGGTACCAAGTCACATCACTTAGGCTGTCCCCATGGCTCGATGGGAACCGAACGCGCGGGAACGGCTGGTGCGCGCCGCACTCGACCTGTTCACCGAACAGGGCTACGACGCCACCACCGTGACCGGCATCGCCGATCGGGCCGGTCTGACCAAGACCACGTTCTTCCGGCACTTCCCCGACAAACGGGAGGTGCTCTTCGCCGGCCAGGACACCCACGCCCGGCTCCTCGCCGACGCGATCACCGAGGCCCCCGGCCCGGCCACGCCCCTGCAGGCGGTCGGCGCGGCCCTCGACGCGATCACCGCCACCTTCACGGACGACCGCCGTGAGTTCAGCGCCAGGGTCCGCTCGGTCACCGCCGGCCACAGCGAGCTGCAGGAGCGCGCCGCCCTCAAGCGCGCCGGACTCGCCCGGGCGATGTCGGACGCCCTCCACCACCGCGGCGTGACGGAACCGACCGCGAGCCTCGCCGCCGAACTCGGCGTCCGCGCCTTCTATGACGCCTTCGACCGCTGGGCCGACCCGGCCGGCCAGGCAGACCCGGCCGACCACCGCACACTCACCGAACTCGCCCGCCACACCCTCGACGAACTCCACGCCGCCGCAGCCGCGCTGCGGTAGGCCGTCCCCCGACCGGGCCGACTCACGGCCCCGCCTCGGCTACGAACGGCGCGAGTTCCCCGACACGTCCGTGATGCCCGGACCGGCGCGTCCAGGGCTGGGGCCGCCACCGTGCGTAACGTTCCGGATACACCGCCAAGACCATCCGTCTCCCCGCCCTTTGCCCGCGCCCGGTGGTCTTGCCCCGCTGCGCCCCGCACCACCGGCGGGACGCCGGACGCCTCGAGGAGTCGTACCCGTGCCCAGACCCACCCGCCGTCACCTCACCCTCGCGACCGCCCTGGTCGCCGCGACCACGGCGGTCGCGGCGGTCACCACCGCGGCCGGCGCCTTCGACACCGCCCAGCAGGCCGGGAACGCGATCCAGGGCGGCAAGGCGAAGAACGTCATCCTGCTCATCGGCGACGGCATGGGCGACTCCGAGATCACCCTCGCCCGTGACTACGCGGTCGGTGCGAACGGCCGCCTGAACATGGACAAGCTCCCGCTGACCGGCGCCTACACCACGTACGCGGTGCACGCCGACGGCACCCCGGACTACGTCACCGACTCCGCGGCCAGCGCCACCGGCTGGGCGACGGGCGTGAAGACGGTCAACGGCCGTATCTCCAAGACCCCCGGCACCGACAAGGCCGTGCGCACCATCCTGGAGCTGGCGCAGAAGAACGGCTACGCCACCGGCAGCGTCACGACCTCCGAGCTCACCGACGCCACCCCGGCCGCGCTCGCCTCCCACGTCACCGACCGCTCCTGCCAGGGCCCGGCCGACATGGCCAAGTGCCCCACCGACACCATCGCGGCCGGCGGACCCGGCTCGATCGCCGAGCAGTCCGTCGACCACAAGGTCGACGTCCTCATCGGCGGCGGCAAGCAGCGCTTCGACCAGACGGTCACCGACGGCAAGTACCAGGGCCTGACCGTCACCCAGCAGGCCCGGAAGCTGGGCTACCAGGTCGTCACCGACAGCGCGGGCCTGAAGAGCGCGAAGGCCGGCAAGCCGGTGCTGGGCCTGTTCGCCGACGGCAACGTCCCGGTCGAGTGGACCGGCAGGGCGGCCGCGGTGGGCGGCACGGACCCCCAGCGCTGCGTCACGTCGAACCCCAACCGCCCAGCCTCGACCCCGAGCCTCGCGGACTCGGCCACGAAGGCGATCCAGCTCCTGGAGGCCGGGCAGAAGCACTCCGGCAAGGGCTTCTTCCTCCAGATCGAGGGCGCGTCGATCGACAAGCAGGACCACGCGGCCGACCCGTGCGGCCAGATCGGTGAGACCGCCGCCTTCGACAAGGCCGTCGAGGTCGCCCGCGCCTACGCCGCGAAGCACCCCGACACCCTGGTCGTCACCACCGCCGACCACGGCCACACCAGCCAGATCGTCCCGCTGGAGGCCACCCCGCCCGGCCTGTCCTCGACCCTGATCACCGACGAGGGCCGGCAGCTGAAGGTCAACTACTCGACCGACACCCCGGGCCGGTCCCAGGAGCACACCGGCACCCAGGTCCGTATCGCCGCCCAGGGCCCCCAGGCCTACCGCGTCCTCGGCGTCACCGACCAGACCGACCTCTTCACCACCATCCGTGAGGCCCTGCGCCTGCGCTGACGCCCCGCCCGACGAGGGACCGCGGCCCGACCGCCCGAGGGCGGCCGGGCCGTACGCCCGTCAGCCGTCGGTGACCGTGATCAGGAGCGGCCCGCCGGGTACGGGCAGCCCGTGGCCGTTGGGGTAGCCGTACTGGGTGTGCAGGCCGCCCACGTCCGTGAGGGTGAAGCCGACCGTGTACGTGCCCGGGGCGAAGCCCTGGCGCAGGGGGACGAGCAGCCTGAGCGGGCCGCTCGTCACACTGCTGACGCCACCGGAACTGCCGCCGACAGGGGCGCCGCTCGCGTCGTACACCGTGAGGCTGAAACCGTCGACGCCCACGAACGACGTCACATCGAGGGTGAGAACGGCGTTGCGCGGCAACGTGCTCGCGGGCACGGACGTGAGGTCCAGCGAGGCCGAGTTCGCCACCGGGGCGGTCGTGTCGGGGATCTGCGTGGCCACGAGGTCCAGGGCGGGCCCGTGGAAGGCCGCGCCGTACGCGGCCGACCGGCCGGCGCCGTCCGTGAGGCCGATTCCCGTGACGCTGCACCGCCTCGTGTAGACCGGCGGCACGGTGGCCCGCACCGAGATCGTGCCGTCGGCCGCGATCTCCGGGTTCTCCGTGACCGATCCGCTGCAGCCGTCCAGCAGCACCGTCACGGAGGCGATGCCGTCGCGGAAGCCGGACGGTCTCATCGTGATCGTCAGCGGCGCCGTGCCGTTCCAGTTGTTGTACTGGGCGGGGGTGACGGCGAAGTCCGACGCCTGCACCGTGGCGTTCTGCGTGACGTGCACCGGGTCCTGCGACAGCCCGTCGGTCACGGCGACGTTCCCCGACGCGTCCGTCAGCCGGACGCGCGAGAGGGACCACGTCCCGGCGGGGGCGCCGGCCGGCAGGGTCACCTCCGCCGTGCAGAAGACGTCGTGGCTGTCGTACCCGGGATAGTCCCCGCACCACAGCGTGCCGTCGGTGTCCCGGGTCAGCCGGATCGCCCCGCTCGCCGTCGCGCCCCCCGGGCCGCCGAGCACGAGCGCGCCCCGGAAGAAGCCGGACTCGGCGTCGGTGATGTGCAGCCGGTACTTCGCGGTGACGGAGGCGTCGGCGTTGTAGAGATACTCCGGCTGGTCGAGCACCGTCCCGAGATCGTCGTACGCCGGTCCCGTCGCGTCGATGAGATGGGTGGCGGTGAACGCCGTGTCGAACCGGGCCAGCCGGTGCCGCCCCGCGGTGAACGTGGCGCCCCGGTCGTCCCTGGCCGTGACCTTCACCACGGCCCAGCGTGCCGTGGCCCGAGCCGCGTACCGCGGTACGGGGAAGGCGTAGCTGTAGTCCGCGGACGCCATCGTGCCGCCGACCGCGCTCGCCTGGTAGGGCCATTGCGGCTGGAACGAGAACGTCAGGGTCTGCGGCGCCCCGACGAGGCGTCCGCCGGCGCCCACCTGCTGAACGGTGAGGGCGCCGAACAGGTCGGTGGCCGCCGGGTCCGGGTCCGTGACGGTCCAGTCGATCGTGACCGTGGCATCGCCGGAGGTGGCGTCCACCGCGCTCTGCTCGACGGCGAGGGCCGTCACGCCCGGCCCGGCCTCCCGCGCCGCCTCCCCGGCCTGTGCGGGACCGGCCGCGAGCGCGCCGATCAGCAGCCCTCCGACGGCCGCCGCGAGCAGTCCGAATCCCCAGGGTCTCTTCCCGACCTGCACCATGAAAGCCCTCCCCTTGAGCCGGTCATGACATGAGGCGGGGCGATGCTAGCAGCGGTGGCTCGGCGGCACGGAGCGGTTTTCCTGGAGCTCGGGGGTGCTAGGCCGCCTTGGGGCGGCGCGGAGCACGCACACCCCGGACGGGTCCCGGTACCTCCTCGTGCGGGAAGGGCTCGTGGGGGAAGAGTTCCTGCGGGAAGGGCTCCTGCGGGAAGGGCTCGTCCTGCCCGAAGTCCGGGGCCTGGAAGGGGTTGGTCGCCGGAGGCGGCGATGCCGCGGCGCTACGGCGGGGTTGCCCTTCCAGGGCGGAGAACAGCGACGTCGAATCGATGAGAGGTCTCCTTGTGTGACAGGCCCCGGACGGGGCCTGGCGTGCCGTGAGCGGGCACGGCGGTCCTACAGCTTGGTCATCTTGGCGTACGGGCTCAGGATCCGCATCTGCGCCGAGCCGAAATCCACGAGTGCCGCGATTCCTTCCTCGATGCCGATGACCCGGCCGAGGCCGTACATGTCGTGGGTGACCTGGTCGCCCACGGCGAAATGCTTGGGAGCGGGCGCTACCGGGGCCTTGAAGGGACTGGTGGGCAGGTGACGCTTCGGTGCAGCAGGCTTTGTCATTGCCCCCAGTATGCGCCTGCCTCCACCCCCTCGGCTGTGCCCTTCCACACCCACGACCCGCCACCCCCGCCGAACGGCGCCGCCCGCACCGCGACCGGCCCCGCCCGACAGCCCCGCCGACCTGCGGTTCGACCCCCGACACCAACAGCGCACAAGCCACCCGCCCCCACCCCACAACGGCCCGACACGGCTCCGACAGCCACCCCCGAAACCCCGCCTCGTGGGCGTCCACGCCGGGTTCTCGCCTCGTGGGCGTCGACGCCGGGTTCTCGCCTCGTGGGCGTCACGCCGGGTTCTCGCCTCGTGGGCGTCCACGCCGGGCTGCCGCCTCGCGGGCCTCGACGCCGGGCTGCCGCCTCGCGGGCGTCCACGCCGGGCTGCCGCCTCGCGGGCCTCGACGCC
>NZ_JBEXXE010000023.1:0-32740 GCF_040630255.1 Streptomyces sp. NPDC005820 | reverse complement strand
CTCGACGCCGGGCT
Source organism: Streptomyces sp. NPDC005820 (assembly GCF_040630255.1). Taxonomy (NCBI): domain Bacteria; kingdom Bacillati; phylum Actinomycetota; class Actinomycetes; order Kitasatosporales; family Streptomycetaceae; genus Streptomyces; species Streptomyces sp. NPDC005820. The sequence goes on along the minus strand of NZ_JBEXXE010000023.1, from coordinate 32,726 downwards.
GCCGCCTCGCGGGCGTCCACGCCGGGCTGCCGCCTCGCGGGCCTCGACGCCGGGCTGCCGCCTCGCGGGCGTCCACGCCGGGTTCCCGCCTCGCGGGCCTCCACTGCGGTCCTCGCCTCGTCGACCTCCACTGGGTCCTCGACCCGTTGACCTCCACCGTGGTCCTCGACCCGTCGACCTCCATTGCGGTCCTCGCCTCGCGGGCCTCCGCCGCGGTTCTCGCCTCGCGGGCCTCCGCCGCGGTTCTCGCCTCGCGGGCGTCCACGGCGTCCACGGCGTCCACGGCGGTCCTCGACCCCTTGGCTTCCGCCGCGGTCCTCGACCCGCCAGCCTCCACCGCGTCCACGGCCTCCACCGCCTCCACCGCCCCTCCTCACGCAGACCGCTCGCCTCCCCCCCCCAGCCGACACCCCGCCCCCACCCCCGCGGCCTCCCCGCCTCCCCGAACCGAAGGAGCCCCGCTCAGAAGGCATCTGGGCGGGGCTTCGGCGGAGCCGTTCGTGGGGCTCGCGGGTGGGGCGTCCGAGTCAGGCCGTCACTGCTTCGCGCCCGGGGTCTGGCCGCCCGAGGTCGGCTTGACCTGGACCCAGCCGGCGGTGCTCGGCACGCCCTCCTCGTTCAGGAGGAAGAGCATGTAGTAGCCGGGAGGCGCGGCATTGGCCGACGGCGGTGCCTGGAGTTCGAGGAAGTTGCCGCTGCGGCTCTTGATCCGCAGGTCGAGGTGGCGCTGGCTGGTGTTGACCGAGTGCGTCGCGGTGGTCGGCGCCAGCAGGACGGCCCGGGTGACCTCGGAGGCCGTGTTGCTGCTCACCGTGATCTTGTCGTTGTACCCGACGGACGGGTTGAACACGGTGCCGAGGTGGGGGCGGCTGCCCTGCTGGAGGTAGGCCGGCTCGTAGATCTCGATGCTGCCGTTCATGTCGTCGGTGATGTCGGGGTCGTTGGCGAGCTGCTGGAGCTCGTCACCGGTGACCATCACCCGGCCGTCCGGGAGCACCACCGCGTTGGAGTGGTAGCCGCGCGGCAGCCGCTGGGCCGGGCCGAGCCTCCAGTTGCCGTTCTCGTCCCGCAGTTCGATCTGGCGGTACTTCAGGTCCGCGTTGGGGTTGTACGGCCCGTTGCCGTAGTCACGGATGTCGAAGGCGCCGTTGACGGTCATCAGGGTCCCGTCCGGCATGAGCAGGGTGTCGTCCTGGGTACGGCCGAACGCCCTCGCCTTCTCCTTGCTCCACTGGCCGCCGACCAGCTGATACGTGTTCGGGTCGTCCCGGTCCCCACCGAGCACCAGCACCGAGTCCGGGCCCTTGAAGCCGGCCGGGAGCGGCACGGCCGAACCGTAGTTGCGCGGCATGTTGTCCGGCCGGGGCGCCAGGTCCGTCCGGGTCTCGGCGGCGGGGTCGAACTTCCACTGCTGCTCGGGGTTGCGGCCCAGCCCGTAGATCTTGCCGTCGCGCAGCGAGAAGAGGTGCGGGTAGTCCCGCTTGAACGGGGCGTCGGCCCTGAACCGTTCCACCGCCCAGCCCTGCGGCCTTTCCGTCTTGGCCGTGGGCACGGGCTTGTTCAGGGCGGGGAAGCGCTCGACGATCGGGGTGGGGGTGCCCCAGCCGAGCTCCGACTGGCCGGACATGATCAGCTGCCGCCCGTCCGCGCCGGTCACCACCGACGGGTACCACCGGCCGACCGCCATGTCCTGGTTCTGGTACCACTTCTCCTCCCACGGGTCGAAGACGAGGGAGAGTTTCGCGCCGCTGCCGCCGTTGCCGCCGAGGTTGCCGCCGAAGACGCCGAGCATCCCGTTGGGCAGGAAGGAGTGGCCGGCACAGAAGAACGGCGCGGGGCGAGGCTGGTCGAGCCCGTCCGGCATGTTGATCACGGGCGGCGTGACCTTGGTGAACGAGCCCGGTCCGGTGCCCTTGGCCGGATCCCACAGGTAGGCGCGGCCCGCGTTCTCCTTGCCGATGGTGTCGGTCGGGGCCGGCTCCTTCTGGGGGTTGGTCTCGATGCGCTCGAAGGAGAACAGCAGCACCTTGCCGGTGGGCAGCATGGCGATGTGCGCGGCGAAGTCCGGGGACGCGAAGTACTCCCGGAACCGGCCGGCGTCCAGCGCGTCGAAGTCCGCGTTGACCTTGGCCTGGGATGCCGTCAGCGCCTTGAGCCGCTCGGTGCGGGTGGACTGCGGGTACTCGCCGACGGCCTTGACGGCCTTCCTGGTCGCGGCGTGTTCCTCGGCGTGCTCCTTGCCGATGACCGTCGCCTCGTCCGGGTCGACCTGCGTCCGGCCGGCCGAGGGTGCGTCACCGCCGTGCTCGTGGGCGGCGGCCGCGCCGGACGACAGCACGGTGAGCGTCAGCGCGGAGACGGCGCACGCGGAGATCGTCGCGTACAGCATCCGTCTGGACGGGGGACCGGGCAGGTTCCTGGGGGACATGGGGCTGACTCCTTGCGAGAGAGAGGGGGCCGGGGCGCGCACCTGACGTAGGCGCACGGCATAGGCACGCGGCACAACCAAGTGACTACTCACAGTGTTCGCGTGCCGGACGGCCGCTGTCGCGCGATGCCGGGCAGGTGGGTGACCTCTCGACGGCCAAGCGGGTCAGAACCCGTGCGGAGCTGGAGTTATGCGCCACGGCGCGGGATCGCGACGGATCGCGACGCGGTCGACCCGGAGATTCCCCCGCCCTGTCATCGATCACGTAGCGTAGTTATTCGATTACTATGAGGATCCTCATGGCATATGCGACCGTCAAGGAGAAAACGTGACGGAAGACCTCACACTGCGTCAGAGCGAAGACATCCAGGGCGATGTGATCGCGGGCTTCAAGAAGGACCGCATGACCCTGCTCTTCCTCAAGTTCGAGGACCCCGCGCGGGCCCGCACCTGGGTGAAGCGGCTCGCCTCCCAGATCTCCACCACCAGACAGGTGGCCACCTTCAACGCGGCGTTCCGCCAGGCCAGACAGGCCACCGGCGGCGGCGACCCGCAGGCGCTGAAGGCCACCTGGACGAACGTCAGCTTCACCTACGAGGGCCTGAAGGTCCTCATCGGCGGCAAGGACCCCCTGCCCACGGTGCGCAAGGGCGGCACCTGGGAGGCGTTCAAGGAGGGGTCCCACAAGCGCTCCCTGGGCGACACCGGCGACAGCTCACCCGAGAACTGGCTGTTCGGGGACGGCAAGGGCCAGACCGTGCACGCGGTGATCACCGTCGCCTCCGACACCGCCGAGGGGCTCCAGGACGCGCTCACCACCCAGCGCGAGGCAGCCGCGCAGGCCAAGATCGTGATCGTCTTCCAGCAGAACGGCGCCACGCTGCCGGGTTCCCGCCGCGGAAAGGAGCACTTCGGCTTCAAGGACGGGGTCAGCGAGCCGGGCGTCATCGGCTTCGACGAGCCCGACCCCAAGCAGCCGGAGTACGTCAAGGACCACCCGGGCACCCGGCTGATCCCGCCCGGCGAGTTCGTCATCGGGCACGACCGCATCGGCGGGATCCCGTACGACGAGATGCCCGAGTGGGCGGCCAACGGCAGCTTCCACGTGGTGCGCCGGCTCGGTCAGGACGTCCCGGGCTGGTGGGCCCAGGTCGGCGCGCAACTGAAGGCCCTGAGGAAGGCCAAGGTGGTGCCGGACGAGGCGACCACCGAATGGCTGGCCGCCCGCCTGGTGGGCCGCTGGCGCTCGGGCACGCCCGTCGCCAAGTGCCCGCACGCCGACATGCCGGACAACGCCCTCGCCGGCCAGGACAACGACTTCGGCTACCGCAACGACCCGGAGGGGTTCACCACCCCGCTCTTCTCCCACCTGCGCAAGACCAACCCCCGGGACGGCCTGCAGGAGAGGCCCGGCGCGGACCCGTTCCCCGAGAACCCGGTCATGGACCGACGCCGGATCATCCGCCGCGGCAGCCCCTACGGCGCGCCCTTCGACCCGGCCTCGGACGGCCCCGGCGGCCCCGACCAGCCGCGCGGACTGCTCTTCGTCTGCTACCAGGCGGACCTGGTCGAGCAGTTCGAGTTCATCCAGAAGAGCTGGATCAACAACGTCGACTTCCCGCCGAACCGCCCCGCGAAGCCCGGCCCCGACCCGATGGTCGGCCCCACGGGCACGGTCTCCTTCGAGAGCCCCGGAGCGACGACCGAGCTGAGCTTCCACCAGTTCGTCACCACCGAGGGCTCGGTCTACGCCTTCGCCCCCTCGCTCACCACGCTGCGGCTGCTCGGCGACGGCCGCCTCACCGACAAACTCCCGGCCACGGTCCGGCCGACCGACGCCTTCCTCCCCATCCCCGATCGCCAACGGGACAAGGGCAAGAGCTGGTACTGGGCGTACGGGACCGGCGCCGCCGGACCGGTCTGCCGCACCCTCTCCATCGCCGACGGCGACGAGCACAGGGACGTCGTCGAGCGCCCCGACCGGCCCCTGGCCACCTGGCCCTGCTACGCCGGCGTGGCGAAGGTGGACGCGATCCTGCCGGTGCCGGACGAGCAGCGCGTGGGCGGCCGAAGCCGGTACTGGCTGTTCCACACCGTGGAAGGCCGCCAGGTCTACCGGCTGATCTCGGTCGCGGACGGAGCGGAGTCCGGACTCGCCCCCGACGCGGCAGCCGCCCTCGACGCGCCCGACCGGCCGATCTCGGCCTGGGCCTCGTTCAACGGGATCGCGCAGGTGGACGCCTTCCTGCCGGTACCCGACATGCAACGCCAGAACGGGAAGAGCCACTACTGGCTCTTCCACTCCACCCTGGGACAGCAGGTCTACCGCCTGATCTCGATCGCCGACGGCTCCGCCCACAACGACGTCATCGAACGCGGCGACCGTTCGCTCAACCTGTGGCAGTCACTGGCCGGCATCTCCCGCGTGGACGAGTTCCTCGCCGTACCGGACATGCAACGCATCAACGGCCTGAGCCTGTTCTGGGTGTTCCACCAGCAGAACTACCGCATCATCTCCATCGCCGACGGCCACGCCCACAACGACCAGATCACGATCGAGGACCGCCCCCTGACCCTCTGGAAATCCCTGACCACCTGACCCCCACCCCCCACCGAACAAGAATCCCAGCCGAACCAGAGGGCCCTCACCGATCCGAAAAGGGCCCTCTGACCTGCTCTTCAACAGATCCCGCCAGGGGATGGCAACATGGCGCGGTGGTCACCATCGATGTCGGCGGGACAGCCGATGAGCGCATGCTGCATCTCCTGCTGAAGCGAGAGCTGCGCTTCCCTGACTTCTACGGCATGAACTGGGCCGCCTTCTGGGACGCGATCACCGGCCTGGTCGAGATCCCGGACCGCCTTCGCTTTCTGGGCTGGGACCGGCTCGTCGAAGTAGTTCCGCAGGGGGCCGCCATGCTCCAAGACGCACTCGACCGTTACCGAGACGAGTACCGCCCACAGTTCATCGCCGAGTACGGGCAGGAATGAGTAGGCCATGGGGGGCAGTGAGGGCACCGCGATGAGTGAGCATGGCCCTCTCAGCTGTCCGCGCCGTCGGTGGTCGGCAGCAGTGCGGCCAACTCGGCGTCGTCCGGGCGGTGGGCCGCCTCGGCCGCCTTACGCAGAACGGCACGGTCGACCTTGTCCACATCGGCGATCAGATGAATCACCACACCGCCGTCGGGCACCGCGTATTCGTGGCTGCCACCTGCCTTGCGATACCAGGCGTCACCGTCGCGCTCACAGGTGACCGGCTTGTCCGACACCTCGCCCAGCGGCTGCTTCGGGCAGCTCTCCGCTGTCAGCGTGCCGCGCCCTACGAAGAGGCCGAACTTGGTGGCACCCTTCTCGGACCGATACGCGGCGACGAACTCGTCGTCGTACGCGCCGACCGACTGCTGGAACACGGTGTACCCGGAGACCTTCGTGACATAGACGAGTTCCGGCGCGACGCCCCAGCCACGCGCGGCGGCGTCGAGATCGCCGCTGTCGGCGGCCGCCCCGCCGCTCTGGTCCGCGCCGCATCCTGTGAGGAGAACTGGCAGCAGGAGAAGAGGAAACAACACACGCGCAGGTCGCATCATGCACACACTCTTCCTCATGACCATGCCACAGGCGCACCGATTCCCGGTTCCCCTCCCGAGGAGCATGGCTCTCACCTGGTGTTTCCTGGGGGACGCCGACGGTTTGGAGGAGACCACACGCAGGGGAGAGGAGGGGGAGCCATGTCGTCGCTCGACCGTCTCAGGGTGCTGCTGGGCGAACCGGTGACCTGGGGCTGGGCCAGGCCGTGTCTGTGGACGGCGTCCGAGCAGTATCTCGGTGTCGGGCTGCCTTCGGATTACAAGGCGTTCCTGGATCTGTACGGGCCGGGGAGCATCGCCGGTTACCTGTCGCTGAGCCGTCCCCTGGAAGCCGACGCCACAGAGTTGGACCGGTTGTGGTCGCTGGAGGACCGGCGCCGGGTGCGACTGAGCGCCCCGGATCTGTATCCGTATCCCTTCCACCCCGATCCGGGCGGCCTCATCTCCTGGGGTTCGGACGAGCAAGGCGGCGAGTACTACTTCCTCGCGATCGAGCCGGACCCTGACGAGTGGCGCATCGTCGTCAGCAGCGAATGCAACAGTTGGTTCGAGACTGCGGGCACGTTTTGCGACTTCCTGGTGCGCTGCTTCGACCACGTCGACCGGCCCCCCTTCATGGCCCGTGCCTGGCCCACTCCTGACGCCCGCTACCACTCCGATGCCTGATACGACGGTCGCATCGCCCGTCTACCCGGTCGGCGGTTCCCCGGGGTACTGATCCAGGGCGACTCCCTTCACATCCTCCGCAGCGACCTGGCCGAAGCGATGGTGGCGTGCGAGCGCGGCGAGCCGGCTGAGGGCCGGCCCGGATGCACTACTGACGCACTATGCGGCTGCGCTGGAGGAGCGCGGGATTCCGCGGCCGTACTGAGCCATCGATTTTCAGCTCGGGAAGCTAAGGGCAGCTGAGGCTTGCTCCGGCCCTGACCGGCGGCGGAAGGGCGCAGGCGCCTGGGGGCCGGTCGACCGGTTCCCCGCTGTTCCCCGCTGTTCCCCGTGGTTCCCCCGCACGATATGGCACGCGTCTGGCACGGGCCACGTCCGTGCCACCGGTTGTCGGTGGATCTTGGCCTTCGTGCGCGTCCTGACCCGAGCGTCGAGTTCGACTTCTACGTGTGTAGCTTCACGCCATGCCCTTCGCCTTCGTGCTCGCTTCCGGCGTCCTCGGTACTTTTGCCGCTCTGCTAGCCGTGATCAACGCCATACAGGTCTTCCTTGGCCGTCAGCTTGTCAAGCCTTCGGCGAGCAAGCGTTCTGCTCCACAGCTTCGAGCCGAGTCGGCCGCTGCGGCCATAGCCATGTTCGGTGCTTCCTTGACAGCATTCGGCGTTCTGATGGGTGGCCAGTGGCCCGCGGTGGGGGCCCTCGTGCTGCTGCTGGGTTGGATTGCTCTCGTGTTGGTTCGCAGGCGGTTCGCTGCCCAGCCGTAGCCGATGCGGCTGCCATGGGCTTAGCTCGGTGGCCCCATCACTGTGCGGGCGAGTCGGCAGGCCGCCCTTTCGATTGAGGACGGCGGCTGTGCCGGACACAGGGTTGCCGTACTCCGCTGCTGCACGCACGACAGAGGCCCATTCACGATCACGTGAATGGGCCTCTGCCCTGTGTCGGGGTGGCGGGATTTGAACCCACGACCTCTTCGTCCCGAAGCAACTTGGGCGGGGGCGCTGCCCTGGGCTGGGGTAGCTCCCACCTGTGCGGATGGTCCGTGGTCGTTCACGGCTGTTCGCCGCTGTCCGTCGGCGTTGTCACGCAGTTAGACACTCAGCCTTGCTCCATCTGCTGTGTGGGAAACACCGGTGCAAGGGCGCTGACGGCCGTCCTACCATGAGTCTGCCTGCGTCGGCCGGCGCGCTGTAGACCCGCAGCACCGGCCCGTTGTGGAGGGGACCAGCCCGTTCGAGCCGGGCCAGGTGGGCTGACATCTGCTGAGCGGTTCGATACGAGGTTCGTCTATGCCTCAGGGTGGGGCCATGGAACGGCAGCAGCTCGAACGGCTGCTGGGTGGTGGCGACGACACGTCGGCGGCCGCTCTCGCCGCACTCCGCGCCGGCGCTTCATACGTCGTCTGGGACGGAACGACCTCACCCAAGTCACTCGCGACGGTCTACGGGCGCCGACTCCGGCACACCCTTCGGAGGGGCATCGAGACCTCCGGCTTGGCCCGGGCCGTGCAACGCCTCGGCCTATACGGCCGACCGGTTCGATTGGGGCAGATCAGGACTGCCGACGGATCGTGGATCTTCATGCTGTTTCTCGACGCGGACGGCAGCACGCTGGTGGCGTGCACTGGCGTACGGCAGTCCCAACCAGACTCGGCCTGCTGAACCTGCGCACGGCCAACACGCTTTCCAACTGTGTTGGTGGCCCCAGGGGCATTGGACGGGGCGGTTCACCTGCGTTCATGGGCGGTCGGACGCGGGAGCGGCTACGCGCTATGGTCTCGTCTGAACGGCCGTGAACGGTGCTGAATGAGACGGAAACTGAGACGGCGGGCGGGCCCGAGCTCGCTGGCATCGTTGCGGTTGAAGGGGGGAGTCATGGCGTTCGTTCGCAAGGGATCACGACGGATCGTTGTCTACGGCACGGCCTACCGCTGGCGGCTGCGAGGCAGGCCGACGTACTCCCAGGGGCTGGCCTGGTCGCCGTGCACGTACGCGGTCGAGCATGCGGACACCCCGGGCATGACGCTCGTGGTCACCACCGACCAGCCGCATCCGAGCAACTGGATCGGTCGCGAGGCTGAGCCTGTACTGCCGTCCGGTGTTGCCGCGGCTGTTCGGCTCGCCCTGCGTGAGGGTTGGACTCCGACGGTTTCGGGCTCGGCCTTCTACCTCGACCAGTCCGCCAACTTCGTGCCTTCGCATTGAACCGCTTGGGAAGCTTAGGTCTTTTTCGGGCGGTTGCTGGGCTGACCTGCGGCGGAGCGGCTACGGCAGTCAACTGGCCGACGGCCCTGTCCCCGCCGTTCTCCGTTGTTCCCCGCACGATCTGGCACGGTTCTGGCACGACCTCTTCGATGCCAATTATGGGCGCGACGGTCGCTGAGGCCTGCCGGGCTGGGGAAAAACGGTCGCGTGAGGCTGCCGGCGGTTGGCCGCGGTCGCGGTGGTTGCTGTACTTCGCTGTGGTACAGCAACTGCCTGGGCCTTGTTCATCCAGGTAGCGGCAAGCTTGCTTCGTCGTCGCTCATCGCGGTGTACACGGTGAGGCAGGATGCGACGACATCGACCTCCGAAGGCCCTGCGATCCGGAGCCGCACCAACTCGGGGAGATCGGCGGAGCGGTCGATGAGACCGATGGCATCGTCAGGCCACGGGTGTGGCAGCCGCGGGAGGTACTCGACCAAGATCTCGTCGATGAAGGAGCCTTGGACTGCGATCGAGTCTCCTGTCTCGACGTGGTGCAGAGAGGTAAGCGAGATCACGACGTCTGGCTTGTGCGGACCCTCCCTGAGGAAGACATCCACGCAGTCGCCGTCGTCCACGGCCCCGAACGACACCCGTTCGACGAAGTAGCTCACGCATGGGGCAAGCATGCGGGCTGCTCTCAGGCAGCGGTTCTTGACGGCATCCTCTGCGTCGACCGCGTCACTCATGGTGTGAGGCTAGGGCTCGCTGCTTGCTGCGTCGACTTCAGCGATCCATCGCCCCGCGCTATCGGCTGCTCATCCTCCTGGCCGGGTTCACCCCTCTGCGGTTCGGTGAACTCGCCCTATCCGCCGCCGAGACGTCGACGCGAGGGCATGACCGTCAGCGTCCGCCGGGTCTCAGGCCGAATTGCAGGACGGTCGCCTCTTCGACAAGGCGCCGAAGTCTGCCATCGGCATCCGCACCATCTCGTTACCTGCCGAGCTGCTCGACCACGGCCTCGAACAAGACGAAGGGTCAGCCTGGGAGGAAGCCCCCTGAGCTGGCCCTTTCTCTGTGCCCCGGCACGATTCGAACCTGCGACATCCGCTTTAGGAGCGAGGTTGGGCGATGTGGGGCGTGACCTGCGCGTTCCCTACCTTGCGCGGAGTCGGGCAGCCCGTACCCCTGTGCCCCCCGATTCCCCGTGAGTCCCCTTCCGTTATGGCACGGATATGGCACGGATATGGCACGACCGCTCTCCGTCCCGAAGCAACTCGGCTGGCCGCGCGTCCTTGGGCTGGTCTCTCACCTGCAGTGGCCCGGCGGTGGGCCGTGCGCGTATGGGTCAGAAGGGAGGTTCGAGATCGCCGCGGCCATCGCTGTGTGGCCCCCAATCCCAGGGCTCCTCCCGGAAAGGGTCAGGGTCGGGGACGTCGTGGCCCCACGCTTCGAGGGCCTTCCGAGCAACGCGCCGATTGGGGTCGTGCCTGCTGGTGTCTAGGATGCGGCGCGCGTGCTCGGCGAGGTGATCGCGGTGCTCGGCAAGCGCGGGGTGTTCGGCGAGGATAAGCGCGGCGATGACCGCGGCTTCGCGCACGTCCTCTTGGCTGTCCTGCAGGAAGGGCGCGACAGCCCGGTAAAGCATCGGGCACAGGTCCCGGAAGGCCGCCACGGTGGTGTCGTGGGTGAGGAAGCCAGGAAAGTACTGCTCCGTGCGGCCAACAATCTTGTCGGAGGCGTCGTAGGCCGCGGAAACCAACCAGTTCAACAGCGTCGCGCGGATGGGGACGTTGCGATAGAGGCGGAGGGTCATAGCCGCCGGGTGGGTGAGGATGCCGGCGACATACATGGCGGCGGGGGCGGTGGCTTCGTAGATGGTGTTCTGGCGGCCGACCAGCTCACCCAGCTCCGACAAAGCGGCGACCTGAACCTTGGGATCGGGCTCCAACAGCCGCGCCAGGACTTCGGGAAGGTCCTCACCGTTCCCGAAAGCGGTCTGAAGCGAACCCCAATCAGTCTCCGCCAGGACTACCTGGTAGGGCGGCAAGTCAGGCTCGCGGGGCGCCCCGGCGCTGGAGCGGCTGTGGTTCACAGGCCAAACCTAGACCAGACTTCTGACACGATTCCCGTCCGGCCAGTTACTCGGTCTGCGGTCCTGCCGTAGGCGGCTGGCGCATGTGTGGCATGTCACCAGTTTGGAAGATCGCGTATGCGGATCCGGGCTGAGCTGGCGAGTCGCTGACGTGCGCCTTCTCGGCCTGCTCCCCGGTGTTCCCCGCCACTCCCTGCCGGTCGCCGCCCGATGGGGCACGCGTGGGGCACGGGGGGCTCGCTAAGGGCTTCCCAGCCTTCCGGTCTAGGGCCCGTCTTGGGCCTTGGTCGGCTCTCCTGCGGCCCGTGAGCCCTCGGCTCCGAGAATCCGCTCATGTGCCCGTCGCCGCTTCGGCCGAGGGCGGAAGTGATCGAGGACTGCGCCTGTGGCCGTCGCCGCGCCTACGATCAACAAGAGGATGGAGGCGTACCGTAGCGCTCCCTCGCCATACAGGGCCTGATAGCCGAACCAAGCTGTGCCGACACAGCTCATCAGGCCGTTGCCGAGTCTCTTAAGGCGCGGGTTCATGCGCACTCCCGAGTCAGGTATGCCCGAAATCGGGCCTCCTGAGTGTGGCACAGGCGGTGTCTTCAACCCGCACTCGCCCCACTCTCTTCAGCCCACCACGCTCCCCAGCTCCCATCCCGTCTGCCTGGGGCGATGGCAGACGGGATGGGAGCCTCCAGCGCACGCCATTCACGGCCGGCACTCGCGAACGGCGCCCCCGCCATCTCGGAGCCTGAGCGCCCCCCCCGCCGGAGGCACTGCCGTGACGTGCTGCCGCCGTGCGGTGATCACCTCATGGCCTCCGGCCCTACCCACTGTGGGCGCGGAAGCTCAGCACCTTCGACAAGTACGAGGCGCATGTCCGGCTCTACCTGGTGCCGCTCCTCGGTACCAAGCGGCTCGAATCCCTCGGCGTCGCCGATGTCCGCCGGTTCCTCGTCCGCCTGGAGAAGGAGACGACCGCCGCAACCGCCAAGGAATCGCACCGAGTTCTGCGCTCGGCGCTGACCTCGGCCTGCCGCGAGGAACTCATCACGCGCAACGTCGCCAAGCTCGTCGAGCCACCCCGCACAGCCACGCCCGAGCTGCACCCCTGGACCCTCGACGAGACGCTCGACTTCCTCGCCGCCTCCCGCAAGGACCCGCTCTACGCGGCCTTCGTCCTCGCAATCGCCATGGGGCTCCGCGGGGGAGAGATCGTCGGTCTCCGCTGGTCGGACCTCGACCTCGACAACCGCGTCCTCTACGTCCGTCACCAGGTCCAGCGCCGCCGTGGCGTCCTGTACGACGACGACCCCAAGAGCCGCCGTCGCCGAGCTGTCCCACTGCCCGCGCTCTGCATCGCACCCCTCCGCTGGCACCGCTTGCGGCAGGCGGCCGCACGCGCCAAGGCGGGGGAGAAGTGGCAGGACTCCGACTACGTCTTCGCCACCCGCAGCGGCCGCCCCGTCGAGCCGCGCAACCTCTACCGCTCCTTCACCCACGTCGCCGAGTCCGCCGGCCTCCGCGTCATCCGGCTGCACGACGCCCGCCACGGCACCGCCACCCTCCTCACGGCGGCCGGAGTCGCGCCCCGCGTCGTGATGGAGATCCTCGGCCACTCCCAGATCAGCATCACCATGGACGTGTACACCCACGTCGTCCAGGACACCCAGCGCGAAGCCATGAGCCACATGGACCGGCTGCTGAGGAACAGGAAGAGGCGCCCCGGTCGTGCGTGACCGCCTTCGTTGATGTCAAAAGTGGATGTCAAAGGCCCCGGACCATGATCGGTCCGGGGCCTTTTGCCTGGTGCCCCCGGCAGGATTCGAACCTGCGACACCCGCTTTAAGGCGCTCACCTTCGCCCAGGCTGAGGCCGTGCTCAAGGGCGCCGAGGAACCTCGATGCACGCGTACATCGTGCTCGCGCTGCTGACCGGGGCCCGGACTGAAGAACTGCGCGCCCTCACCTGGGACCACGTCTTCCTGAAAGGCCGTCCCGACATGGACCCGCCGCAGCCTCCCCACATCGCCGTCTGGCGCTCTGTCCGGCGCACCGGGGACACCAAGACCCGGAAGTCCCGGCGCACCCTCGCCCTGCCGGCGCGCTGCGTCGAGGCCCTCTGGCAGCAATTCGAAGAGCAGGGCTGGGATCGACTCACCGCTGACGACAAGTGGGAGGAACACGGGCTCGTCTTCTCCTCGGCCGTCGGCAAGCCGCTCGACGCTGCCAACGTCCGCCGCGCCTTCCGCCAGGCGCTCAAGGACGTCGACGGGATCAACGGAGACGAGTGGACGCCGCGGGAACTCCGGCACAGCTTCGTGTCGCTGCTCTCCGACCGCGGCGTGCCGCTGGAAGAGATCTCCCGGCTTGTCGGGCACTCCGGTACGGCCGTCACAGAGGAGGTCTACCGGAAGCAGATTCGGCCCGTGATCCAGACCGGTGCCGTGGTCATGGATGGCATCTTCGGGAGCACTCCGCAGCAGTCGTAAGCACGCAGGAATCGATAGGCACGCAGTTAGACACGCAGCAATGCCAGAGGGCCCTTACCGATTCGGTAAGGGCCCTCTGGCATTGCTATCTAGCTGTCGGGGTGGCGGGATTTGAACCCACGACCTCTTCGTCCCGAACGAAGCGCGCTGCCAAGCTGCGCTACACCCCGATGTCGCTGCTTGTCCTGCTTGTCGCGGCGACGTCGTTTACTTTAGCCCACTGGTGGCTGGAGACGAAATCCGGTTTTGGCGCGGTGGCGGATCGGGTTGGGGCGGGCGTGGTCGAGGGCCACGAGGAGGACGGCGAGGGCGTAGAAGGAGAGGCCGAGGAGGAGGGCGTTGGCCAGGGTGTGCCGGAAACCGTGGGCCTCGGCGTCGAGGAAGGGGTAGAGGTAGCGGCCCGGGGTGGTGGGGGTGATCAGCTCGGCGCGGAGGAGGAGGAAGAGCAGGTAGGCCGTGGGGTAGAGCATCCAGGTCGCCGCCCGGCGCAGGCGCAGGCGACCGGGTGGGGTCAGGAGCAGCCAGTCGAGGGCGGCGGCTGCCGGGGTGACCGTGTGGAGGAGGTGGTTGGTCAGCGAGGCCCAGCCCGTCGGGGCGGCTGTCGGGTCCGTCACCAGGAACCGGGGGGCCGGATCCGTCAGGAGCAGGTGGTACACCAGGCCCGTGATCGTGATGTAGAGCAGCGCGGCGCCGGTCAGGGCGGAGGGGAGCGGGGCGCGGGCCGACCAGGCGCGGCGGGCCGAGGCGAGGGTGACCAGGGCCAGCAGCACGTTGCTCTGGAGGGAGAAGTGGCTCAGCGTGCGCAGTGGGGCGTCCGTGATCACGAGCGCGAGGATCACGCCTGCGGCTGCCGTGCCGGCCAGGAGCAGGCGCAGTACGGCGGCCAGGGGGCGGCGTACGGGGGGCACCACCGCGGAGGCGGGGACGGAGGAGGGCAGGAGCGCGTGGGTCCGCGGAATCGCGGGCAGCTCCGGGATGTCCCGGGGTATCGGCGCGGTCATGCCCCCAAATTAGGCAAATGGGGGAAAGGGGGCGATATGGGTGGGCTGGATGGGGGAATCTTTGTTCTTCTCCCGCTTCGGTCTCGCCTCAGTCCCGCCCCACCAACGTCAGCAGCGTCACCTCCGGCGGGCAGGCGAACCGCACCGGTGTGTAGCGGCTCGCGCCACAGCCCGCCGAGACGTGCAGGTAGGACGTCCGGCCCTCCGCCGTGTGCGTCGACAGGCCCTTCACACGGTCCGTGTCGAGGTCGCAGTTGGTGACGAGGGCGCCGTAGAAGGGGATGCAGAGCTGGCCGCCGTGGGTGTGGCCGGCGAGGATCAGGGGGTAGTCGTCCGCCGTGTACGCGTCGAGGACGCGGAGATACGGCGCGTGCACCACGCCCATCGAGAAGTCCGCGGAGGCCGAGGGGCCGCCGGACACCTGGGCGTACCGGTCCCGCTTGATGTGCGGGTCGTCCACGCCGGTCAGCTCGATCGACATGCCGTCGATCTTCAGGACGCCACGGGTGTTCGTCAGGTTGAGCCAGCCCGCCCCGTCGAAACCGTCCCGCAGGTCCTCCCACGGGTTGTGGACGACGTCGACGGCGGGCGCGTTGCCGTTCAGGCCGTGGCGGCCCTGGACCTTCTCCAGCAGGTAGCGGGCGGGGTTGCGCAGCTTGGGGCCGTAGTAGTCGTTCGACCCGAAGACGTACGCGCCCGGGAAGTCCATCAGGGGACCGAGGGCGTCCAGGGTCTCCGGGATGCCCTCCGGGTCGGAGAGGTTGTCGCCCGTGTT
Source organism: Streptomyces sp. NPDC005820 (assembly GCF_040630255.1). Taxonomy (NCBI): domain Bacteria; kingdom Bacillati; phylum Actinomycetota; class Actinomycetes; order Kitasatosporales; family Streptomycetaceae; genus Streptomyces; species Streptomyces sp. NPDC005820. Next base: position 17,515 of record NZ_JBEXXE010000023.1, on the reverse strand, counting down.
GATCACGAAGTCGGGGCGCAGGCCGGCCAGCGAGCGCAGCCAGCGCTGCTTCTTGCGCTGGCCGCCGACCATGTGGATGTCGGAGACCTGCAGCACGCGCAGCGGGCGCATTCCGGAGGGGAGGACGGGGACCGTCACCCGTCGGAGGCGGAAGGAGCGGGGTTCGATACCCGCCGCGTACACCAGACCGGCGGCGCCAGCCGCCGCGATGGAAAGAGGTACTCCGTATCGCGCGCGCATACGTCCATCGTCTCAGACGCGTTGGGCCCGGCTGACACCTCGTCGGCCGTCGACCCTGAAATGAACGGGCACCGGGCCTGCCACACCTGCGACAATCGCACCCATGACCACGCTCAAGTCGAAGCTGCAGGAAGACCTCAACGCCGCGATCAAGGAGCGCGATGAGCTCCGCTCCTCGACGCTCCGGCTGACCCTCACCGCGATCACCAAGGAGGAGGTCGCGGGCAAGGAGAAGCGCGAGCTCTCCGACGACGAGGTGCAGAAGGTGATCACCCGTGAGGCGAAGAAGCGCCGGGAGGCGGCCGACGCCTTCGCGCAGGGTGGTCGTCCCGAGTCCGCCGAGCGGGAGAAGGCGGAGGGCGAGGTGCTCGCCGCGTACCTGCCGAAGCAGCTCAGCGACGAGGAGCTGAACGACATCGTCGCCCAGGCCGTCGAGGAGGCGAAGGCGGCGGGTGCCGAGGGGCCGCGGGCCATGGGCGCCGTCATGAAGATCGTGAACCCGAAGGTGGCCGGTCAGGCGGAGGGCGGCCGCGTCGCCGCGGTCGTCAAGAAGCTGCTCGCCGGCTGAACCCCGCCCAAGGGTCGCCCCCGGGCCCCCGCCCAAGGGCCACCTCGGCCGGCGCCCCGGGGGCGACCCCGGCTCCGGGCCGACCCCGGGGCGCCGTACAAGCGAAACGGCCCCTGCTCCTCGTACGCCTCACAGCGCAGTACGAGAAGCAGGGGCCGTCCCCTATGTGTCTACCGGCGGAGCGGCTCTCAGCCCCTTCCGCCCCCGTTCCCGTTCCCGTTCCCCTGGAACAGGTTGCCGAAGTCGGTGGAGCCGTCGGACGAGGAGGAGCCGCCGTCGGTCGAGGTGCTGCCGTCGGACGTGCCGCCGTCGAAGAGGCCGCCGATGAAGCCGTCGTTGCCGCCGTCGTTGCCGTTGTTGTTGTCGTCCCCGTCGTCGTTGTCGTCGCCCCGGCCGATGTTGCTGCTCGGGATGGAGACCATGTTGAAGCTGGGGGCGTCCTTGTTCTCCAGGGCGCCGTTCATCGCGTCGCGCCAGATCGGGCCGGGGGTGTCACCGCCGTAGACCTGGGAGTGGTAGACGCCGCCGATGTAGATGTTGTTCATCTGCACCTTCTGGGTGGCGCTGCCAACCCAGACGGCGCCCGAGAGGTTCGGGGTGTAGCCGACGAACCAGGCGTTCTTACGGGAGTCCGTCGTACCGGTCTTACCGGCGTTGTCGCGGCCGGAGAGGCCGGCCTGCTGGCCCGTACCGGAGTCGATCACACCGCTGAGCAGGGTGTTGATGGTGTCCGCGGTCTTCTCGCTCATCGCCCGCGAGCAGGTCGACTTCGGGACCTCCAGCGACTTCTTCTTGCCGTTGGCGATCTGGGTGATCGACTCGATGGCGACCGGGGTGCAGTACATGCCCCGGCTGGCGAAGGTCGCGTACGCGCTCGCCATGGTGAGAGGGGAGAGACCGGTCGAACCGAGGGTCATCGAGGAGGGGACCTCGGGGACCTTGTCGCCGTTGCCCTGGACCACGCCGAGCGCGTCGGTCATCTTCACCACGGGGCACATGCCGATGTCGGCGAGCATCTGCACGAAGTAGGTGTTGACCGACTTCGCCATGGCGGTCTGCAGGTCGTACGGGCCCTTCTCGGACGCGCTCTCGTTCTCCAGCTTGTAGCCGCCGTCGTTCTTCCAGGGGCTGCCGCTGCAGGTCTGGACCGTGGCCGGGTACTGCATCTCGTACGGCGCCGAGTACGTCTGGTTGGCCGGGCGGCCCTCCTCGATCGCGGCCGCGGCCACGAACGGCTTGAAGGTCGAACCGGTCGGGAAGCCGAAGTTGGAGCCGCCCATGGAGGCGTTGACCGAGTAGTTGTACTCGGTCTCGTTCTTGCCGTAGCCGTACGGCTTGGACTGGCCCATTCCGAGGATCTTGCCGGTGCCGGGCTCGACGAGCGTGGCGGCCGCGGCGACCTTGTCCGACTTGTAGACATGCTTCTTCAGGCTGGCCTGCACGGACTTCTGGGACTGCGGGTCGAGCGTGGTCCGGATGGTCAGACCGCCCTGGTTCCAGAGCTTGGCCCGCGCCTCCTTCGTCTTGCCGAAGACCGGGTCGCTGAGGAAGACCCGCTCGACGTACTTGCAGAAGAAGCTGGCGCCCTGCACGGCGGTGATGCAGCCGTTCTTCGGCTGGGTGACCTTCAGGCCCAGCGGGGCCTTCTGCGCCTTGGCGGCCTCGGCCTCCGAGATGTCGCCGACCTCGGCCATGCGCTGCAGGACGGTGTTACGGCGCTTGGTGGCCTCGGTCGCGTCGTTGACCGGGTCGTAGCGGCTCGGGGACTGGACGATGCCGGCCAGCAGGGCCGCCTGCGGGAGGGTGAGGTTCTTGGCGTGCGTGGAGAAGTAGCGCTGGGAGGCCGCCTCGACACCGTAGGCCTGCTCGCCGAAGAACGTGATGTTCAGGTAGTTCTCGAGGATCTTCTTCTTGCCGAGCTCCTCCTCGACCTGGATCGCGTACTTCAGCTCCTTGATCTTGCGGCCGATGGTCTGCTGGGTGGCCTGCGCGACCTTCGTCGGGTCGTCGCCGGCCTCCTCCACGAAGACGTTCTTCACGTACTGCTGGGTGAGCGTCGACGCGCCCTGGGAGACCCCGCTGCTCTGCACGTTCTTGTTGAGGGCGCGCAGGACGCCCTTCAGGTCGATCGCGCCGTGCTGGTAGAAGCGCGAGTCCTCGATCGCGACGATCGCCTTCTGCATGTACGGCGAGATGTTCTTGAGGTCGACCACCGTGCGGTCACGGGAGTAGACCTGCGCGATCTGGGAGCCCTTGGCGTCGAGGATCCTGGTGCGCTGGCTCAGCGGCGGTGTCTTCAGGTTGGCCGGGAGTTCGTCGAACGACTCCACCGACCCCTTCGCGGCCAGTCCCAGGGCGCCGAACGCGGGCAGCGCGATGCCCGCCAGTACGGCTCCGGAGAGCACACTGACACCGAGGAACTTGGCGGCCTGCTGCGTGGCGGACAGGCCACCGCCCGAGCGCTTGTTTGGCATGAGGGCAGCCTACGTTCTCATTCGCCGGACACGCGTATATGCCTTGGCCTAAGCTGCTCCCAACTGTCACAGCAGTAGGGCCACGTATCAATACGTCCGGCGACCCCGAATCGTTCCGGAGGTTCCCCAACTTTTTTGGTGGGGGCGTGCCCGAATCCGCCTTGTGTGTCATCCGGCGTCCGTTGTGACCCAGGAGAACTGCCCCGTTTGCCGGGAAGGTCACGTATGTCGCAGGCTCACTCCCCCGGGTGATCTGCCGCTTACCCATAGTCCGTTCGGGCCATTCAAGATTGGGCCCGAAGGGGGTGTTGCGCTGTGCCCACCTTCCGTAACGTCCTCAACTGGCGGCGGTGAATATGCCGCTGCCGCCGTGGGGGAGCCTCGATTCGGGAGAGGACGGCGCCGGTATGGGCTGGGTTACCGACTGGAGTGCGCAGGCTGCCTGCCGCACTACCGATCCGGATGAACTGTTCGTTCAGGGAGCAGCGCAGAACAGGGCCAAGGCGGTGTGCACCGGATGCCCGGTACGCACCGAATGTCTGGCCGACGCGCTCGACAACCGCGTCGAGTTCGGCGTGTGGGGAGGCATGACGGAGCGCGAGCGCCGCGCTCTGCTGCGCAGGCGACCGACCGTCACCTCGTGGCGCCGGCTGCTGGAGACCGCGCGCTCGGAGTACGAGCGCGGCTCGGGCATCGTGTCGCTCGACGACGACGAGATGTACGAGAACTACGCGGCGGTGAGCTGACGGGAGCCCTCCCGCTCGGGGGAACCTTCCCTCGGGGGACCTTCCTGTTCAGCCGTCGGCAGTCTCGGGCAGCTCCGGCCGATTGGCCGCGAGCCGGCTGCCGATGTCCCGCAGTCCCGCGAGGTCGTGTACGTCGCCGGGCAGCGCCGCCACTTCGGCCACCGCCACCTCCGGATGGAGGGCGGTGAAGCGGTCACGGGTGCGCTGCTCACGGGAGAGCAGGTGCATCCGCTCGGCGTGCAGCCTCAGCAGGCCTGCGGTCAGCTGATCGGCGCTGGGGGAACCGGCCGGGCCGGACCCCTGGTCGGCGGTGGGATCCGTCGTGGGATCGGTTGCGGGATCCGTCGCGGGTTCGGTTGCGGGATCCGTCGCGGGTTCGGTTGCGGGAGATTCTGAACTGCCGTACGTGTCGGGAGAGTTACGAAGGCCAGCTTTCCCGCCGTCCTGATCCACAATGCGGGGCTCTTCAAGATTTTCCGCCGCGGGGGGATCGACAGGGGTGTCGACGGGGCTGTCGGCCAGGTCGAGATTCTCCGCGGCGGCGAGCGCCCGCTCGGCGGACAGCTGGGCCGCGCCGCTGCCATGGACCCGGTTGAGCACCAGCCCGGCCAGCGGCATGCTCTCGGCGGCCAGCCGCTCCACGAAGTACGCGGCCTCCCGCAGCGCGTCCCGCTCGGGGGCCGCCACCACCAGGAACGCCGTCCCCGGCGCCTGGAGCAGCTTGTACGTGGCGTCCGCGCGGGTGCGGAACCCGCCGAACATCGAGTCCATCGCCGCCACGAACGTCTGCACGTCCTTCAGCAACTGCCCGCCCAGCAGCTTGCCGAGCGCGCCCGTCATCATCGACATCCCGACGTTCAGGAACTTCATCCCCGCGCGGCCGCCGACCTTCGCCGGCGCGAGCAGGACACGGATCAGCTTGCCGTCCAGGAACGAACCGAGCCTCTTCGGCGCGTCCAGGAAGTCCAGAGCGGAGCGCGACGGGGGAGTGTCGACGACGATCAGGTCCCACTCGTCCCGGGCGCGCAACTGCCCCAGCTTCTCCATCGCCATGTACTCCTGCGTGCCGGCGAAACCGGCGGAGAGCGACTGATAGAAGGGGTTCGACAGGATCGCGGACGCCCGCTCCGGATCGGCGTGCGACTCGACGATCTCGTCGAACGTGCGCTTCATGTCGAGCATCATCGCGTGCAACTCGCCGTCGCCCTCGACGCCCTTGACCCGGCGGGGGGTGTTGTCGAGCGAGTCGATGCCCATGGACTGGGCGAGCCGGCGCGCCGGGTCGATGGTGAGCACCACCACCTTGCGGCCCCGCTCGGCCGCCCTGAGGCCCAGCGCCGCCGCCGTCGTCGTCTTGCCGACCCCGCCGGAACCGCAGCACACCACGATCCGGGTCGCCGGGTCGTCGAGCAGCGGGTCGAGATCGAGCACGCGCGCGGGGGAGAGCCGGTGCTGTGCCTGGCCCTGGTCCCGACTCATACCGTCCCCCTCATGCGATCTGCTGCTTGCGCAGCTCGGTGGCGAGTTCGTACAGGCCCGCCAGATCCATTCCCTCGGCGAGCAGCGGCAGTTCGTGCAGCGGCAGGCCCAGCTCGCCCAGGACCGCGCGCTGCTCCTGCTCCAGCGCGTGCCGCTCGGCGTACTCCTCGGCCTGCTGCAGCAGCGGGTCCACCAGCCGCTCGGCGTGTCCACCGCGCCGCGCCCCGCCCAGCCCGGCCGCGGACAGCGACCGCGCAATGGAGGAACGTGTCACGGTTCGTACGAGTTCCACCCCGTCCGCGTCCAACACCTCGGGCCGCACCATGTTGACGATGACCCGGCCCACCGGCAGCTTCGCCGCCCGCAGCTCGGCGATGCCGTCCGCGGTCTCCTGGACCGGCATCTCCTCGAGCAGCGTCACCAGGTGCACGGCCGTCTCCGGCGACTTCAGCACCCGCATCACGGCCTGTGCCTGATTGTGTATCGGGCCGATCTTGGCCAGCCCCGCGACCTCGTCGTTCACGTTCAGGAAGCGGGTGACGCGACCGGTCGGCGGGGCGTCCATGACGACGTAGTCGTACACGAACCGCCCGCTCTTGTCCTTGCGCCGGACCGCCTCGCACGCCTTGCCGGTGAGGAGGACGTCCCTCAGGCCGGGTGCGACGGTGGTGGCGAAGTCGATCGCGCCCAGCTTCTTCAGGGCCCGTCCGGCGCCCCCCAGTTTGTAGAACATCTGGAGGTAGTCCAGAAGGGCCAGTTCGGGATCGATGGCGAGCGCGTACACCTCACCACCTCCCGGCGCGACGGCGATCTTGCGTTCCTCGTAGGGCAACGCCTCTGTCTCGAAGAGCTGCGCGATGCCCTGCCGGCCCTCCACCTCGACGAGAAGCGTCCGCTTCCCTGCCGTGGCGAGGGCCAGCGCTAGGGCGGCGGCGACCGTCGTCTTTCCGGTCCCGCCCTTGCCGCTGACGACCTGGAGCCTGCTCACGTCTTCGAGCGTAACCAGTCCATGCCCGAGGCAATCGGGAGGCTGTGGACAACGGGGGGCGGTATCGGCCACATGGCCTGTGGACAACCGGGCCGGAACCAGCCGCCTGGCCTGTACGGGAGCCCCCGGGCGACAGCGGATACAGTCGCCCCATGACCAAGTGGGAATACGCAACCGTGCCGCTGCTCGTCCATGCCACGAAGCAGATTCTGGACACCTGGGGCGAGGACGGCTGGGAGCTCGTCCAGGTCGTCCCCGGGCCGAACAACCCCGAGCAGCTCGTGGCCTACCTGAAGCGGGCCAAGGCATGAGCGGCGTCGAGGCGAAGCTCGCCGAGCTGGGCCTGACCCTGCCGGCCGTGGTGCCGCCCCTCGCGGCCTACCAGCCCGCCGTGCAGTCGGGGCCGTACGTGTTCACCGCCGGCCAGCTGCCCATGGTGGACGGCAAGCTGCCCGTCACCGGCAAGGTCGGCGCCGAGGTCACCCCCGAGGAGGCCAAGGAGCTGGCCCGCACCTGCGCCCTGAACGCGCTGGCCGCCGTGAAGTCGGTCGCCGGCGATCTGGACCGCATCGCACGCGTGGTGAAGGTCGTCGGCTTCGTCGCCTCGGCCTCCGACTTCACGGGCCAGCCCGCCGTCCTCAACGGCGCGAGCGAGCTGCTCGCCGAGGTCCTCGGCGACAAGGGCGTGCACGCGCGCAGCGCGGTCGGCGTCGCGGTGCTGCCGCTGGACGCGCCGGTCGAGGTCGAGATCCAGGTCGAGCTGGTCCCGTAAGGGCCACCGCGGAGGTGCCCTGACCTCGGGCACCTCTCGAACATTCGCTCACCAGGGGATAGCCTCGCGCCCATGGCGAATGGGCAGTGGTTTCCCTCGGACTGGCCGGAACGCATCCGCGCGCTCGCGGACGGGACACTCACGCCCGTCACGCCCAGACGCGCGGCCACCGTCATGCTCCTGAAGGACGGCCCGGCCGGCACCTTCGTCCACATGCTGCGCAGACGCGCCTCCATGGCCTTCGCCGGAGGCGCGTACGCCTATCCGGGCGGCGGCGTCGACCCGCGCGACGACGACCGCCTGGTGCGCTGGGCGGGCCCCACGCGCGCGTGGTGGGCGCGGCGGCTCGGTGTCGACGAGGCGGTGGCGCAGGCGATCGTCTGCGCGGCCGTACGGGAGACGTACGAGGAGGCGGGCGTCCTGCTCGCGGGGCCGGACCCCGACACGCTGGTCGGCGACACGACCGGCGCCGACTGGGAGGCGGACCGTGCGGCCGTGGCCGCCCGTGAGCTGTCCTTCGCGGAGTTCCTGGACCGCCGCGGGCTCGTCCTGCGCTCCGACCTGCTCGGCGCCTGGACGCGCTGGATCACCCCCGAGTTCGAGTCCCGCCGCTACGACACCTGGTTCTTCGTGGCCGCGCTCCCCGAGGGCCAGCGCACCCGCAACGCCTCCACGGAGGCGGACCGCACGGTGTGGATCCGCCCCGGGGAGGCGGCGGACTCGTACGACAAGGGCGAGCTGACGATGATGCCGCCCACGATCGCGACCCTGCGCCAGCTGACCCCGTACGCCACCGCCGCCGAGGCCCTCGCCGCCGCCCCCGGCCGCGATCTGACCCCCGTCCTGGCCGAGGCCCGGCTCACCGACGGCGAGATCGTCCTGACCTGGCCGGGCCACGGTGAGTTCACCAAGCACATCCCGATCCCCGCCGGTGGAGGCCCCGCATGACCGACGCAGCAGCCCTCCCCGGCCAGCCCCGCGGCGGCGTCCTGACCGGACCGGCCACCCCGCGCGCGGTCAACGTCCTCGCCCCCAACGCCTCCGCGATGACCCTGGACGGCACCAACACCTGGATCGTCTCCGAGCCCGATTCCGAGCTGGCGGTCGTGATCGACCCGGGCCCGCTGGACGACGGCCATCTGCGGGCGGTCGTCGACACCGCCGAGCGGGCCGGCAAACGGGTCGCCCTGACCCTGCTGACCCACGGCCACCCCGACCACGCCGAGGGAGCCGTCCGCTTCGCCGAGCTGACCGGTACGCGCGTGCGTGCCCTGGACCCGGCGCTGCGGCTGGGCGACGAGGGGCTGGGCGCCGGAGACGTGATCACGCTGGGCGGCCTGGAGCTGCGGGTCGTGCCGACGCCCGGCCACACCGCCGACTCGCTCTGCTTCCACCTCCCGGCCGACGGGGCCGTCCTGACCGGCGACACGATCCTGGGGCGGGGCACCACGGTCGTGGCGCACCCCGACGGCCGCCTGGGCGACTATCTGGACTCCCTGCGCCGCCTGAGGTCCCTCGCGGTCGACGACGGCGTCCACACGGTCCTCCCGGGCCACGGCCCCGTCCTGGAGGACGCCCAGGGCGCCGTCGAGTTCTACCTCGCCCACCGCGCCCACCGCCTCGCCCAGGTCGAGACGGCCGTCGAGGACGGCTTCCGCACCGCCTCCGACGTCGTCTCCCATGTGTACGCCGATGTCGACCGCACGCTGTGGCCGGCGGCGGAACTCTCCGTACGGGCGCAGATGGAGTACCTGGAGGAGCACGGGCTGATCTAGCGGCCGTTCCCGGGCCTCAGGAGGCGTCCTCGGGCCGGGGAGCCTTGATGCCGTGCACGCGCGCGTACTCGTCCGCGAGCCAGGGCCCCACGTCGTCCACGTACGAGGCGAGGGCGGCCGCGTCGCCCGTCGGCTCGTAGCCGCGCACCGCTGCCGTACGCACCTGCTCGGCCCGCTCGGGGTAGTGGATGGCGAACGCGTCGGCCATCTCGTGCAGATCGCTGGTCCAGCCGTTCCAGCGGGGCATGACCAGAGTGAACGCGGTGCGCACGAGGTGGCGGGACATGGACCGGACGAGGGGCCTGAGGGCCTCCTCCGTCTCGGCCGTCTCCGCGATCCGCGCCCGCCAGCGCGGCAGCAGCAGGGCGAGCTCGCCGTTCGTCTCGCGCGCGAGGAGCGAGTCGGGGCGGTAGCGGGGCAGGTACTCGGCGAGGTCCTCGCCGAGGAGCGGGGTGCACAGACAGGCGACGAAGAACCCCAGGTCGTACCGCTCCAGGTCGCTCAGCACGCGCGTACGGCTGGAAAGCAGCACTCCGCCGCCGTCGATCTGCGGGAACCCCTGGTCGAGGGCCTCGAGCAGGGCCCGGGCGGCGGCCCGGTCCGCCTCGGCCGGCTCGTCGTACAGGACGGCCAGCAGGTCCAGATCGCTGCGCCCCACGCGCGCGGTGCCGCGCGGGATCGACCCGTAGAGGTACGCGCTGTGCAGCCGAGCCCCGAAGAGATCCAGGATCCCGTCCCTGGAGGCCGCGACGAGGGGCCGGAAGCCATGCGGCACGCGCGCGAGGGAGCCTTCGCGGGCGATGTAGCCCTGGGGGTCGAGCCCTCGCAGAGGAACCGTTTCAGCCATGGGGTCACTGTGCCAGGGGTTCGGGGGCGGGTTCGGGGGCGGCAGCCCCCGGTGCCCCTACCGCGACCGCTTGGCGAGCCGCTCCACGTCCAGCAGGATGACCGCCCGCGCCTCCAGGCGCAGCCACCCGCGCTGGGCGAAGTCGGCGAGCGCCTTGTTGACCGTCTCGCGCGAGGCGCCGACGAGCTGGGCCAGCTCCTCCTGCGTGAGGTCGTGGACGACGTGGATGCCCTCCTCGGACTGCACGCCGAAGCGGCGGGAGAGGTCCAGCAGGGCGCGTGCCACGCGGCCGGGGACGTCCGAGAAGACCAGGTCGGACATGGCGTCGTTGGTCTTGCGCAGGCGCCGGGCGACGGCGCGCAGGAGCGCGGCGGCCACCTCGGGGCGGGCGTTCAGCCAGGGCTGGAGGTCGCCGTGGCCGAGGCCGAGCAGCTTGACCTCGGTGAGGGCCGTCGCCGTCGCCGTGCGGGGGCCCGGGTCGAACAGCGACAGCTCGCCGATCAGCTCGCCGGGGCCCACCACGGCCAGCATGTTCTCGCGGCCGTCGGGGGACGTGCGGTGGAGCTTGACCTTGCCCTCGGTGACGACATAGAGCCGGTCGCCCGGGTCGCCCTCGTGGAACAGGGAGTCGCCACGGGCGAGCGTCACCTCACTCATGGAGGCGCGCAGCTCCGCGGCCTGCTCGTCGTCGAGAGCCGCGAAGAGCGGGTTGCGCCGCAGAACGTCGTCCACGAGTTCTCTCCTTGTCGACCTGCTCAGGGGATCTTGTCCCCCGCTTACCAGGGGACCTGGTTCCCCATTTTGCCGGACGGTCCAAACAGTGTGATCTGTCACAAGGATGCCGCACACATGTCCCGAGGTAAGCGGCAGGGGTCCAATTGGGGGCCGATCTTCGGGGTCCGGGGCGGATGTCGGTGCCGGGCTTTAGGCTGGCCGGGTGTCCAAATCGCCGGTGAGAGCACAGGCCAAGGGGGCTGGGCGGGTGGTTGTACGTCGCGATTCCGCTGTGGGCGAACAAGAGTCCGGTGAGGGTAAGAAGACGGCAAAGGTGCCCAAAAAAGACGCTACCGGCAAAGCCGGTAAATCCGCAGGAAAACCGGAGTCGCGGACCGCGCTCGTCCGCCGCGCCCGCCGTATCAACCGCGAACTCGCCGAGGTCTATCCCTACGCCCACCCCGAACTCGACTTCGAGAACCCCTTCCAGCTCGTGGTGGCCACGGTCCTGTCCGCGCAGACCACCGACCTCAGGGTCAACCAGACGACCCCCGGCCTCTTCGCCAAGTACCCCACCCCCGAGGACCTGGCCGCGGCCAACCCCGAGGAGGTCGAGGAGATCCTCCGCCCCTGCGGGTTCTTCCGCGCCAAGACCCGGTCGGTCATAGGGCTCTCCAAGGCCCTGGTGGAGCAGTTCGACGGTGAGGTGCCCGGCCGCCTGGAGGACCTGGTCAAGCTGCCCGGCGTGGGCCGCAAGACCGCCTTCGTGGTCCTGGGCAACGCCTTCGGGCGCCCCGGCATCACCGTGGACACCCACTTCCAGCGGCTTGTACGACGCTGGCGGTGGACCGAGGAGACCGACCCCGACAAGATCGAGGCGGCGATCGGCGCGCTCTTCCCCAAGGGTGACTGGACGGACCTGTCCCATCACGTCATCTGGCACGGCCGCCGCATCTGCCACGCCCGCAAGCCGGCCTGCGGCGCCTGCCCCATCGCCCCGCTCTGCCCGGCGTACGGCGAGGGCGAGACGGACCCGGAGGCGGCGAAGAAGCTCCTGAAGTACGAGAAGGGCGGCTTCCCCGGCCAGCGGCTGAACCCGCCGCAGGCCTACCTCGACGCGGGCGGCCGGCCGGCCCCGCCGCTGGGGGCCGGATGACCGGGCGACCACGGAGACACCCCCGGCGGGCGACCGGGGCACGGCCGACGGAACGATCTACGGGTCCTCGCGCGTTGGACCAGGCAGAACGGGGGGTGGTGTGGCGATGACACGGGTGAGTGGGACGACGAGCGATCCGGCGAGCGAAACGGCAAGCGAAGCGGCAAGCGCTAAGGCGGGGGCCGCCGCGAGCGACAGGACGGGCCACGCGGCCGGGAACGCGGCGGGCCGGTCCGGAGACGCTACGGGCGCTCGGTCCGGCGAGGTGGCAGGCCGGTCCGGCCACGCAGCAGGTGCCGCAGCGGATGGTCCCCGGGGTGGTGCGGTGGTGCTGCGCAAGCAGGGGCTGCCCGGCTGGCTGGATCCGGTCGTGCGGGTCGTGGAGACGGTCCAGCCGCGCCAGCTCAGCCGCTTTCTGCCGCCGCAGGACGGCGCGGGACGCCAGTCGGCGGTCCTCGTGCTGTTCGGAGAGGGCGAGCGTGGCCCCGAGCTGCTGCTGATGGAGCGGGCCGGCTCGCTGCGCTCGCACGCGGGACAGCCCTCCTTCCCCGGCGGCGCCCTCGATCCGGAGGACGGCGATCCGCAGGGCGACGGGCCCCTGCGGGCCGCACTGCGCGAGGCCGAGGAGGAGACCGGACTCGACCCCTCGGGCGTCCAGCTCTTCGGCGTCCTGCCCACGCTGTACATCCCGGTCAGCGGCTTCGTCGTGACGTCCGTCCTGGGCTGGTGGCGCGAGCCGAGCCCGGTGGGCGTCGTCGACCCGAACGAGACGGCCCGGGTCTTCACGGTCCCCGTGGCCGATCTCACGGATCCGGCCAACCGGGCCACCACCGTCCACCCCAGCGGCCACCGAGGTCCGGCATTCCTGGTCGAATCGGCGCTCGTCTGGGGCTTCACGGCCGGCGTCATCGACCGCCTGCTGCACTTCGCGGGCTGGGAGCGCCCCTGGGACCGGGAGAAGCAGGTCCCGCTCGACTGGCGGTCATGACAGGGTGAACCCCGTGAACGTGCTGGACATCTTGTTGCTGGTCGCGGCCGTCTGGTTCGCGGTGGTCGGCTTCCGCCAGGGCTTCGTCGTCGGCATCCTGTCGGTGATCGGCTTCCTGGGCGGCGGCCTGGTCGCCGTCTACCTGCTGCCGGTGATCTGGGACTGGCTCACCGACAACGCCGAGGTCAGCACCACGGCCGCCGTCGTCGCCGTCGTCGTCGTGATCGTCTGCGCCTCGGTCGGACAGGCCCTGACCACCCATCTCGGCAACAAGCTGCGCCGGTACATCACCTGGTCCCCGGCCCGCGCCCTGGACGCCACCGGCGGCGCGCTGGTGAACGTCGTCGCCATGCTGCTGGTGGCCTGGCTGATCGGCTCCGCCCTGGCCGGCACCACCCTGCCGACCCTCGGCAAGGAGGTCCGCAACTCCACCGTGCTCCAGGGGGTGTCCCGGGCGCTGCCCGACCAGGCCGACACCTGGTTCGCCGACTTCTCCTCCGTCCTCGCGCAGAACGGCTTCCCGCAGGTCTTCAGCCCGTTCGCCAACGAGCCGATCACCGACGTCCAGCCGCCCGACCCGGCCCTCGCGGGCAGCGCCGTCGCCACGCGCGCGCAGCGCTCCATCGTCAAGGTGATGGGCACCGCCGAGAGTTGCGGCAAGGTCCTGGAGGGCACCGGCTTCGTCTTCGGCGAGCGCCGCGTCATGACCAACGCGCATGTCGTGGGCGGCGTCGACGAGCCGACCGTGCAGATCGGCGGCGAGGGCCGCAAGTACGACGCGACGGTCGTCCTGTACGACTGGAAGCGCGACATCGCCGTGCTCGACGTACCGGACCTCGACGCGCCCGTGCTGCGGTTCACCACCGACGACGCGAGCACCGGCGCCGACGCGATCGTCGCCGGGTTCCCGGAGAACGGGTCGTACGACGTCCGTGCCGCGCGCGTGCGCGGCCGCATCACGGCCAACGGCCCGGACATCTACCACCGCGGCACCGTGCGCCGCGATGTGTACTCGCTCTACACGATCGTCCGCCAGGGCAACTCCGGCGGCCCGCTGCTCACCCCCGACGGCCGGGTGTACGGCGTGGTCTTCGCGAAGTCGCTCGACGACGCCGACACCGGGTACGCGCTCACCGCCGACGAGATCCAGCAGGACATCCTCAACGGACGTACCGCCGGACAGCAGGTGGACAGCGACCGCTGCGCCCTCTAGCGGCGGGCGCGGCGGTCAGCCGGTCGACACGGTCGTGGGCGTCAGCCTCGAGGGTGACGCAGGCGTACCGAGACCCAGCGGGCCCGGCGGCGCAGGATGCGCGGAATGCCCACCCGGAGGTCGGAGCCCGTCAGCTGCGGGTCGGTGCCTCGTTGGTGGGAGCTCAGGCCAGCGGCCGAGCGGCGGTTGCGTGCTGCGTCACTGTAGTCGTGCGTCCAGCCCATACCCCGACGTCTGCCCCCGCCCCAAGGTCGATAACCGCCCCGAGGCCCGCCAATTGGCCTATGCGCCGGGCAATTGGCCGCTTGTCGTACAGGCGTTTCATGCGGTCGTACGGCGGCGGGTACCGGGTGCGAGCGATCGGTCACCGATCGGGTTCGGGATCCTTTAGCCAATTGACCAGTTCGGTGGAGAAAGCGACCGGATCCTCTTCGTGAGGGAAGTGGCCCAGCCCGTCGAACAGCCGCCAGCGGTACGGCGCCTCCACATACTCGCCGGAGCCCGCCGCGCTGCGGGTGCGCATCACCGGGTCGAGTGACCCGTGCAGATGGAGCGTGGGGACGCGCACGGGCCGCTTCATGCGCCGGTAGAACTGGACGCCGTCCGGCCGCGCCATCGAGCGCACCAGCCACCGGTACGGCTCGACCGAGCAGTGCGCGGTGGAGGGGATGCACATCGCGCGCCGGTACGTCTCCAGCGCCTCGTCCTCCGGCGGCCGTGGCCCGGACCAGTCCCGGATCAGCCGGGCCACCAGTTCCCCGTCGTCGGCGGTGAGCTGCCGCTCGGGGATCCACGGCCGCTGGAACCCCCAGATGTGGGAACTCGCGGCCGACTGCCGGACGTCGGCGAGCATCGCCGAGCGCCAGCGCCGCGGGTGCGGCATCGAGGCCACTGCGAGCCGCCGGACCAGCTTGGGGCGCATCACGGCGGCCGTCCACGCCAGATAGCCGCCCAGGTCGTGGCCGACGAGCGCGGCGTCCGGCTCGCCGAGCGAGCGGATCACGCCGGTGATGTCGAGGGCGAGGTTGGCCGGGTCGTAGCCCCGGGGCGTACGGTCGCTGCCGCCCACGCCCCGCAGGTCCATGGCGACGGCCCGGAAGCCGGCGTCGGCGAGTGCGCCGAGCTGGTGGCGCCAGGTCCACCAGAACTGCGGGAAGCCGTGGACCAGCATGACCAGCGGCCCGTCACCGGCCTCCGCGATATGGAAGCGGGCGCCGTTCGCGGCCACCTCACGATGGGTCACCTTGGTGCCGTCGGCGTATTCCGGCCGTACGACCGAGGTGGGATGCGCCGAAGGGGTGGCGGGGTCCGTCATGACGTCGAGCGTGCCACAGCCTCGATGGCCTCCGGGACCCGGTCCGGCGCGAGCTCCGGTCGCGGGTGCGGCTTGGCCTTCTGCAGGACGCCCGCGCTCTCCTTCATCGACGCGGCCACCTTCTGCGGGCCCTGGCTCTTCTTGGCCTTCTTCGCGAACACCACGCCGATCAGCACCAGGACGAGCGCGACGAGCACGTTCGCCGCGAAGGACAGCAGGAAGCAGATCGCGAGGTTCCAGTCGCTCCAGGTCCGAATGCCGTACGCCAGCGCGAAGTTCAGCATCGGCAGGGAGAACACCAGGACCGCGCCGGCCACCGTGAACGCGCCGCCGCTCGTCGCGCCGCGTTTGACGTCCTGCTTGAGCTGCGCCTTCGCCAGCGCGATCTCGTCGTGCACCAGCGCCGACATCTCGGTCGTCGCCGAGGCGAACAGCTGGCCGATGCTGGCTTCGGCGCCGACCGGGCTGCCGTCGGGTGCGCTCATCGCGGTCTCCCTCGCTTCTTTTGTACCGTCCCGTCAGATCATGCCGGACCGTCGCCGTCCTCGCCTGCCCCGCCCGGTACTTCGGCCGCCATCCGGTGCCCGGGATCCGGCTCCGCGGCCGTCCCCTCACGGGTGATCTCCGCGGCGATACGGCGGTGCTCGGCGGCCTTGCGGTCATGGATCTCGGCCATGCGCAGGTGGTACGCCGGGTCGTCCTGCTCGTAGACGTCCGGGATGCCGTCGCTGTCCTCGTCGCGCTCCTCGGTCTCGTAGAGCCGGCGGTAGCGGGCGTTGCGCAGCTTCAGCAGGACGGTCGCGCAGGTCGCCGCGATGAGTGAGCCCGTCAGGACCGCGGCCTTGACCTCGTCGGTGAGGGTCGGGTCGCCCGCGAAGGCCAGTTCGCCGATGAGCAGCGAGACGGTGAAGCCGATGCCGGAGAGCGAGGCGACGGCGAGGACGTCCGCCCATGCCAGGTCCTCGCTGAGGGAGGCGCGGGTGAAGCGGGCGGTCAGCCAGGTGCCGCCGAAGATGCCGACCGTCTTGCCGACGACGAGTCCGAGGACGACCCCGAGGGTCTCCGGCCTGGTGAACACCTCGCCGAGTGCCCCGCCCGAGATCGTCACGCCCGCGCTGAACAGCGCGAACAGCGGTACGGCGAGACCTGCGGAGAGCGGGCGCACGAGATGCTCGATGTGTTCGCCGGGGGAGTGCTCTTCGCCCTCGCGGGTGGTGCAGCGCAGCATCAGACCCATGGCGACGCCGGCGATGGTCGCGTGGACGCCGCTGTTGTACATCAGCGCCCAGATCACCAGCGCGAGCGGCACGTACACGTACCAGCCGCGTACGCCCCGGCGCAGCAACACCCAGAACACGGCGAGGCCCGCGACGGCGCCGCCCAGCGCGGCGAAGTGGATCGTGTCGGTGAAGAAGACCGCGATGATCAGGATCGCGAACAGGTCGTCGACGACGGCGAGGGTGAGCAGGAAGGCGCGCAGGGCGCTCGGCAGCGAGGTCCCGATGACGGCGAGCACGGCGAGCGCGAAGGCGATGTCGGTGGCGGTGGGCACGGCCCAGCCGCCCTCGTCGCCGCCTCCGGTGAGGCTGGTGAGGGTGTAGACGAGCGCGGGTACGGCCATCCCGCACAGCGCGGCCGCGACGGGCAGCGCGGCGGCCCTGGGGTCCTTCAGCTCCCCGGCGACCAGCTCACGCTTGAGTTCGATGCCGGCGACGAAGAAGAAGAGCGCGAGGAGGCCGTCGGCCGCCCAGTGCTCGACCGACAGACGCAGTCCCAGGGACGCGGGGCCGAGGTGGTAGTGGCTGACGGTCTCGTAGCTGTCGTGCAGTGCGGGGACGTTCGCCCAGAGCAGCGCGGTCACGGCGGCGAGGAGCAACAGGACACCGCCGACGGTCTCGGTCCGCAGCGCGTCCGTGACATACGTCCGCTCGGGGAGGGAGAGCCGTCCGAAGAGTTTACGGGCGGTGGAGGTACGTGGGGCGGTCACGGGGGAGACCTCCGGTCGGTGGGCAGCAGGTATCACCTGCCGACCAGACTTCCCGGCTCACCTGTTTTGCTTAGTTTACCTAAGGTGGGCGAAAACGGGCACCCGGCGCGGTCCGCCGGGTGCCCGTGACGGTTCTCCTGGGGTCCCTCGTCCCGGGGTCAGTCCTCGCTCGGTGCTGCGGGGAGCTTGGCCTGGATGAGGTCCATGACGGTGGAGTCGGTGAGGGTGGTGACGTCGCCGAGTCGGCGGTTTT
>NZ_JBEXXE010000022.1:0-181923 GCF_040630255.1 Streptomyces sp. NPDC005820 | reverse complement strand
GTCATCGTCCTCATGGAACACACCGCCAAGGACGGCACCCCCAAGATCCTCGAGGAGTGCACCCTCCCCCTCACCGGCGAGCGCTGCGTCCACCGTGTCATCACCGACCTCGGCGTCCTCGACATCACCCCGGCCGGACTCGCCCTGGTCGAGACCGCGCCGGGGGTGACGTACGAGGAGATCGCGGCGAGGACGGCCGCCCCGCTGCTGATCGACGCGACCGCCGCCGCCTGCTGACCGTCCGCCGGCCGCGGGGTGAGCTCTCAGCGCGGCGGCGCGTGGGTGAGCTCGGTGAGGCCCCGGTGGAGGGTGGAGTCACCGGGTGGGGGGTCCGGCCAGCGGGCGCCGACATGGCCGTCGGGGCGGATCAGCAACGCCCCCCGGGGACCGAGGCCGCACAGGGCGTCGTACGCGGCGGGCAGGGGTTCGACGCGCACCGGCCAGGGTCCGGTCCGCTGCCGCTCCCAGGCGGCGGGGTCCGGGGTGAGCAGCGTGAACCATTCGCCCAGCGCGTCGAGCGTGGACCGGTCGCGGCCCAGCCAGAGGTGCGGCATGCGGTGGCCGGGCCGCGCGGTCGGAACGTACTCCGTGCCCGGGTCCGTCCCGGTGGCCTCGGGCCGGGCGCTGCCGTCGGCGAGGACCGCGCCGGAGTCGTAGACGACGCCGAGCACGAGGCCGAGCTGGGCGAAGTACTGTTCCGACCAGGGCAGTTCGGTCCCGTCCGGTGCCGTCTCACCCGCCGGGCGGGCCTCGCGGTCCTCCAGCGCCTGGAACATGAGCCGGGTGTTGACCACGGCCTGGTGGAGCGTCCGATGGGCGACGGGCAGCCGTTCCGGCTCGTAGGTGTCCAGCAGGCCCGGTCCGGCCCATCCGCGCAGCACGCCCGCCAGTTTCCAGCACAGGTTGTGCGCGTCGGCGACGCCCGCGTTCATGCCCAGGCCACCGGCCGGGGGCAGGGCGTGCGCGGCGTCGCCGGCCAGCAGGATCCGGCCCCGGCGGAGGCGCTCGGCGACGAACGCGTTCACCACCCAGTGCTGGACCCGCGACACCTCGGCGCGCACCTCGCCGTCGGCGCCGAGCGCCCGGGAGACGAGCGCCGGCCAGTCGGCGCCCTCGGCGTCCGCGGGCGTGGGAGTGAGCCAGGCCCAGCCGCCTTCGGGGTAGAGCGGGAGGAACGAGCCGTGCCGGGTGAAGTAGACCCCGGCGGGCCGGCGGTCGCGCCAGGGGCCGAGGTCGGCGTCGAACACCACGGTGGTGATTTTCCCGAGCGCTCCGGGGCCGGTGGTGCCGATGCCCAGGGCCTGCCGCACGGTGGAGTTCGCCCCGTCGGCGCCGAGCACATGGCGGGCGCGGACGCGGGTCCGCGCACCGCTTCGGTGGTCGAGCAGCACGGCCTCGACGCCCTCGGCGTCCTCCACCAGGGCGGTCAGCTCCACCCCGAACCGCACCGGTGCGTCGGCCGCCGCGAGCAGGGTGGGTTCCAGCCGGTCCTGCGAGGTGACCACGCCGGTCACGGGGCTCTGCGGCACCGGTGCGTTGATCCCGATCATCGCCGCGGTCGCGAAGTCCCGGTCGTACAGGGTGTCGCGGAAGCGGACCCGGCCGTACTCCGGGGCGAACGCCCCCGCCGCGATCTCGGCCGCCACGCCCAGCCGGCGGAAGATCTCCATCGAGCGCACGTTCACCAGCCGGGACCGGGGGAACGGCGACAGCTCGGGATGCCTCTCCACCAGCAGGGTCCGCACACCCCAGCGTTCCAGCAGCGCCCGGGCGGTGAGCCCGACCGGCCCGCCACCGACGATCAACACCGCGACCTCGTCGTCCGCTGCCGGCATGTCTCCATCATCCGCGGCCGACAGCCGGCCGCACGTCCGAGGGCCCCTGGGCGCACCCGAACGGGGGGTGACGGGCTCCCGGGGTGCCGGGAGCCCGTCGGGTGCTTCCCCAAGGGGTATTCGGCGCTCAAGGCCGACCGGATGTCCCGGGGCTCCGCGGGTTCGTGGCGCCCTGCTCAGCCCCGCAGTCCCGCCGGCATGCCCTGGGGTCAGCTCCAGCCGAAGCGCCGGTCCACGACCGCCGCGAACTCCTCCGGCGTCAGCACCGCGTCCCCGTTCTGGTCGGCCGCGTCGAACAGGGCGGAGGACGCGTCGGCGTCCCCCAGGCCCCACAACGGCAGCACGCCCGACGCCGCCAGCGACGGGCCCCTGGTCCGCAGAGCGGTGATCACCTCTGCGCGGGTCAGGGTCCCGTCGTGATCGAGGTCGAGCGCCTCGAACAGTCTTCGGGCCTTGTCACTCGTCACGTCGCCCTCGTTCCTTCCGTCGGCCGGCGGATCCGCCCCCTCACAGGGGAGAACGCCCGCTGCGTCACTCCGGTTCCACCGGACGCGGCCCGAGGACACCGTCACCCCAGGTACGCGGGGGCGACGGCGGAGTCCATCAGCCGACGGGCCGTACCGCTGCCGTCGGCGGGGACGGTCCACAGGTCGGAGCCGTAGTCGCCGGGGAGGGCGTAGACGAGGGTGTGGGCGTCGGCCCACAGTGCCTGGTCGTCGATATTGCGCCGTTCGGCGGTCGGGGTCTCCTTCATGGTCCGCAGATCGAGGACGTACAGTCGCCAGGGCGCGTCGGGCGAGGCCCCCTTCACCCGCTTCTTGTACGCGATCCGGGTCCCGTCGGGCGACAGGGACGGGCATTCGACGTTGCGGTGCAGGGTGGTGAGGGTGCGGGCGGTGACGTCGCCCCGTACGAGGTAGGTCTTCCCGCCGGTCGCCAGGGTGGCGTAGAAGCGGTGGTCGTCGGCGAAGGTGACGCCCCAGATGTTGGTGTCGGCCGCGTGGTGGGAGCGCCCGTCCTTGACGATGCGGAAGGTCTCCAGATTGTCGTCGACCGTCCAGGTGCGGGTGTCGACGATCGCCGTGCGGGTGGAGAAGTCCGTACCGGCGTAGGAGTCGCCGCTGACGAAGACCGTCCAGGCCACCAGATGCCCGGAGGGGGAGACCCGGGCCCGGGTGGGAATGCCCGGGACGGGGAAGCGGCGCAGCTCGCGCAGGCGTGCGTCGAGCACCACCGCCCGGTAGGTGTCCCGCAGCGCGCCGTGCACGGCCTGCAGACAGATGCCGGTGCCCGCCGCCGCGTGGAAGCGCAGGCACTTGACGCCCGAAGCGGTGCGCGGCCCCTGCGGATCGTCGGCGGGCACGGTGGCGATCTCGTCGCGGTGCGGCCCCCAGGCCAGATTGCGCACCAGGAGCCGGCGGCCGGACGTCGGCCGCAGCGAGACGCTGCCGGCCCGCACGGTCGGACCGTTCGCCTGCTGTTCGTCCCGCATCCCCGACCGGTGCGCCGCGTACAGCACCGCCCCGGTCCCGACGCTCCCCAGCAGCAGGACCGCCACCAGCAGGATCACCAGACGGCCGGTTCTGGTCATACGGACACCGCCTGGTCGGACGCGGGGGCGGCGGCCGGACGCAGGACGTACGCGGCGACCAGGGCGCTGACGGCCAGGGCCCCGGCGGTGGCGGCGAGCGCGGTCCGCCCGCCCCACAGGCTCCAGGCCGCGCCGAAGGCCAGCGAGCAGGTGAACCGGGCCAGCGCCTGACCCGTGCCGACCAGTGCCTGCCCGGCGCCCTGGTGCCGGTCCGGGACGACACCGGCGGTGGCGGCGGCGAGGACCCCGTCGGTGGCCGCGTAGAAGGCGCCGTGCAGCACGAGGACGGCGAGCACGGCCGGGACGCCGTGCCAGGGGGAGAGCACCAGGCCGTAGCCGAGCAGCAGGACCCCGTGACCGGCCAGGAAGAGCCGGCGGCGGCTGACCCGGTCGGCGAGCGCCCCGAGCGGGACGGCGAGCAGCAGGAAGACGGACGCGGTGCCCAGCGGCAGCAGCGGGAACAGCTCGGCGGGCAGGTCCCCTTCGCGTTGGAGCAGCAGATAGAGGAACGAGTCGCTGACCGTGGTCAGCCCGAGCAGGGTCGCGCACACGGTCAGCCGGCGCAGTTCGGGGCGGCCGAGCAGCGCGAACGCCTCCCGCAGCGTCGGCCGGGCCGCCTCGGGCGGTCGTACGGCACCGTCGGCGGGGGTGATCCGGGCGGGCACGAACAGCACCAGCACCAGGACCCCGAGCACGGCCACACAGCCGCTGACGGCGAACACCGCGTCGTAGCCGTCGACGGTGGCGCGCAGCACGGCGAACGCGACGAGCGGGCCGAGCAGCGCGCCGGTGGTGTCCATCGCCCGGTGCACCCCGAAGGCCCGTCCCCGGCGCTCGGGCACGGTGGCCAGCGAGATCATCGCGTCGCGGGGCGCGGTGCGCAGCCCCTTGCCGGTGCGGTCGGCGGCGAGGACGGCGCTGATCACCGGCAGGGTGTGGGCGAACAGCAGCAGCGGCTTGCACAGGGCCGACAGACCGTAGCCGAGGCCCGCGACCGCCTTGTGCCGGCGGCCCCCTCGGTCGGCGAGATGCCCGCCGGCCAGCCGTACGAGCGCCCCGACCCCGTTGTTGATGCCGTCGAGGAGGCCGAAGCCGAGCGGCGACAGACCGAGGCCCGCGACGACGTAGAGCGGCAGGACGGCGGTGACCATCTCCGAGGAGACGTCCGTGATCAGACTGACCGCGCCCAGGGCCAGCACGGTGGAGGGCACGGCGGCCGGCCGCCGCCCCGGACGGGTGTCCGGGACGACGGCGGGCCTGGTGCCGCGGGAGTCCGCGAGATACACCGGCGTCAGTTCCAGATGCCGGTGATGTCGGAGGCCGAGGCGGCGTTGCCCGCGTGCGCGGACAGCCCGGCCAGGTCCTCGATCGTGCGCAGCACGTTGTAGTGGTTGTAGGTGGTGGAGCTGGAGCTGCCGGCGGTGACGTGCTCCCCGTAGAACAGGGTCGGGATGCGGTTGCCGGAGAGCTTGTTGTCCTCGTCGAAGGTCACGGCGAGGATGCTGTTGTGGGTCTTGGCCCAGGTGGCGTACGCGCCGAGGTTGTTCTGGATCCAGGTGTCGCCGGTGGAGACCGAGCAGTCGTGCATGTCGCTGCACAGGTTCGGCACGACGAAGGACACCTTCGGCAGGGTCGTGTAGTCGGTCGGGAACTGCGCGAAGGTCTTCGCGGTGTTGGTCGGCACGTTGGAGAAGCCGAACCACGGGTTGTGCTTCTGGGCGTACTTGCCGCTGCTGCAGGTCGTCGAACCCTGGCTCGGCAGCGACTCGTTGTAGCTCGCCCAGGTCTTGCCCGCGGCGATCAGCTCGGACGCCAGGTTCGGGGCGGAGATCGAACCGACGGAGACACAACTGTCGTCGGTGCGGCCCTGGTTGGAGCCCGAGAAGAGCATGTAGTAGTTCGGCTCGCTGGGGTGGGTCAGACCGTAGGACTGGGTGAGGTTCGCCCCGCCCGCCTTGATCGTGTTGTTGAGGTAGGGGGCGCTGGAGCTGCCGATCACCTGCGAGTAGGCGTGGTTCTCCATCACCACGACCACCACGTGGTCGGGGGTCGGGAGCGCCGCGGCCTGGGCGGTGGTGGCCGTGGCGGCCCAGACACCGATCGAGGCGGCGGTGAGGGCGACGGCGCCCGCGAGTGCGGCGAGGGGGCGTCGGTTGCGCTGGGGAGCCTTGACGGCGGCCATGACTGTCCTCCGGGACAGAAGCGATGGACGTTCGGGGGAGCGGCGCCGCAACCCTAGGGGCCCCAGACCGGCCCCGCGTGAAGCCCAGGCGAACGGCGGCCCCCGCCGGGCAAAGGTCGGGTCAGTCACAGGTAATGCACAGCAAAGGCGTGCCGGTCGAACGCCTCGCGGAGGAAGCCGCTGACCCGGGCGGCGTAGGCCGCGGGGGCCACCACGTGGTTGGTCAGATGGCGTCCCCTCGGCACGGTCCAGATCTCCGCGTGGCCGGCCCAGTGGTCCTCGACGAAACGACGGCTTTCCCCGACATCGTAGAGCGCCTCCCGCTCGCCCGCGACGTAGAGCAGCGCGGTGCCGGACTGGCGCCGGGCGGACCGGCGCGCATGCCGGTACAGGGCCCCCGACCTGGTCCAGGCCGACACCGCCGACGCCACCGCAGCGTCCGCCGCCGCGCGCGGCCCGCGCCACCTGGCCCCGTCCCGCTCCCGCCGCAGCTGGACGTCCAGCATGCTCTTCCAGCGCACCAGCGGCGTCGAGTCCAGCACGAGGGCCGGATACCGCCCGAGACCCGCCCTCCCCAGATGGGCGAGGGCCATGTTCCCGCCGAACGAGCAGCCGAGCAGCGCCACCCGCCCCAGCAGCGGCGAACCGTCCCCGAAGTACCGCCCCACATACGCGGACACGGCGTCCAGGTCCCGCAGCGGATCCCACAGGCTGCCCCGCAGCCGACGCGCGCCGGTCCCGCTCTCGCCGCAGCCCCGGAAGTCGAAGCCGACCACGGCCAGGCCCTCGTCGTACAGCAGTCTCGTCTGCCGCAGCGTGCGGGACTTGCCGGTGCTGCGGGAGTGACAGACGATCACCACGCCCCAGGGCTGCGGCGGGACGAACGTCCACCCGGACACCCGGAGCCGGTCCGCGGTGAGCACGGTGAACGGTTCGGCGGACAGCCCGTAGTCGGCGGGGCGCTCGAAGTCGGCGCCCGGCTCCGGTGCGGCCAGCCGGCGGAACGTCCGCACCGGGTACGTCAGCGGCGTCAGCGGCGTCGCGCCGGTCGTCGCCATCGCTCAGGCCTCGGCGGGGGAGGCGCCGGGCGCGGTGGCGGCGACGGACGACGGGCGGGCCACGGGGACGACCTCGACGCGGGTGTCCTTCAGCAGCGGCTGCCAGGTGTGCGGATCGATGTTGTCCGAGCTGGTCAGCAGGTTCGGATGGGTGCCGGCCCGGTCGGGATGGAAGGTCAGGTACACATGCCCGGCCGGAACGTCCTCGCTGACCTCGACCGGGCAGACGATCGCCGCCCGCTCGTTGCGCAGGGACACCTCCGCGCCCGTGCCGACCCCGAGGCGCTCGGCGTCGGCCGGGTTCACATAGACGCTGTTGCGCTCCGGCCAGTCGTCGGCGCCCGTCGCCGTCGAGGAGTTGAACATCGCGGTGTTGTGACGGCGGACCGCGTTGCCCGGCCCCATGGCGCCCCGGCCGGTGATCAGCACGAAGCCGGAGCCGCGTTCCTGGAACGGCACCAGGCGCTCCGGGGCGGGCAGATGGAAACGGGCCCGCCGGCGGTCGGCGCGGAAGACACCGGAGAACATCGGCTCCTCCGGCTCTTCCGTGGTGTCCCCGGCCTCCTCGTCCGCGGGCGGCCGGACGTACCGCCGCTCCCCCTGCCACTGGACCCCCTCTCCGGTCCGGATGCGGTCCCAGGTGATCGGTTCGCCGTCCCCGTCGACGAACTCGTTGTAGAACCCCCGGGACGCCCGCTGGAGTTCCGCCCAGATCGCCTCACCGGACGGTTCGCCGTCGGGTCCCGTCGGATAGGCGAAGGCGGCGTCGAGCGCCGGCCCCGACAGATCGGCGTTGCCGTCCGCCACCCAGGACTCGACCTCGGCCTCGGCGGGCTCGTGCGCCACCGCGGGCGGTTCCGCGTCACCCAGGCGTTCGGCGATCCGCCGGGCGACCGAGCAGATGATGCGTACGTCCCCCCACGCCTCGAACGGCGGTTCCTCGACGGCCTCCATGTACTGCAGCCGCCGCTCGCCGTTGAGGAAGATCCCCGACGTCTCGTGCTTGGTCCGGCAGGGCAGGATGATGTCCGCGTACTCCAGGATCTCCGGGTTGTAGTAGGAGTCCGCATACACGATGCACAGGTCCATCATCTTCTCGCGCCAGCGCCGGAGGTTGGGGAAGTTGCGCGCCGGGTTGGTGCCGAACACGAACAGGGTGCGCAGCCGCTCCGAGGTGGCGAAGGACGCCACGGGCAGCCCCTGGCGCGGGCTGATCCGCCACGGCGGCACCCCCCAGATGTCGGCCATGACGGCCCGGTGCTCCGGCTGCTCGACCCGCATCCGGAACGGCAGCAGCCGGCCGGAGTAGCCGAGCGCCAGCTCGCTGGAGGCGTTGGACTGGCCCGCCAGCCGCACATGGCCCCGGCCGGGCTCGCCGATCCCGCCCGTCAGCAGATGCAGGTCGAGGATGGACGCCACTCCGGCGCTGCCCACCGTCTGGTTGATGCCGACCGAACTCGTCGTCACCACCCGGCGCCGCGCCCACAGCTCACACGCCCGCTCGACCCTGGCCCGCATCTCGCGGACGTCCATGCCCGTGGGCGTGATGCGCGGCACCACCTCCTCCGCCGAGAAGGGCCCCTCCCGGAGGAAGGCGAGGAACGCCTCGGCGCTGTCCGGGTCGACGTTGCGGGTCACATAACGCCGGTCCCAGGCGCCGGTGTCCAGCAGCCGGCGGGCGAACATCATGTTCAGCAGGACGTCGCTGCCGCTGCGCACGGGCAGATGGATGTTGTCGGGGTTGTCCGCCAGCAGCGCGGCGACCGTGTCGGTGCGGCGCGGATCGACGACCACCTTGACCGCCGCACGGTTGCGCCGGATGTACCGCTGGAACACCGTGGGATGGTTGACCGCCGGATTGTGCCCGTAGAAGAAGATCGCCTCGGCGGACCGGTAGTCGTCGTAGCAGGAGAACGGGCCCTCGTTGCCGAGGACCAGCTCATGGCCGCCCGCGTTGTTCGACAGACACTGCTCGGCGTTGGAGCAGATGTTGTTGCTGCCGAGGTGCCCCTGGAAGAACTTCTTGGTGACCCACAGCGACTCCATGGTCATCTGGCCGACGCCGTAGAAGGCCAGGGCGTCCCGGCCGTAGTCCTGGCGGTCGGTCAGGATCGTGTCGGCCACCATGTCGATCGCGTAGTCCCACGAGACCCGCTCCCAGCCGTACGGGGAGCGCAGCATGGGACTGGTGAAACGGGCCACCTCGCGGGGGTGCGCGCCCAGGTGCTTCTGGAAGTAGTGGGCGCCCTTGACGCACACGCCGAGACTGCCGGTGGCCCGGACCTTGCGGTCCTCGGTGACCGTGACCTGGTCGACGACCCCGCAGAAGGTGCACAGGGTCTGCTTGGCGGCCGGCGGGGGAGAGTCAGGCACGGTCGGCCTCCGTCAGATCGGCGGCGAGCACGGGGCTGCCCAGGGTCCATCCGCCGTCGACGACGAACTCCTGCCCGGTGATGTAGCGGCTCTCCGGCGAGGCGAGATGGGCGGCGAGCGCGGCGACGTCCGCCGCCGTCCCGAGCCGGCCGAGCGGGATGTGCCGGGCCACGGCCGCCTTCCACGCCTCGGGCCGCTGTGCCGTGCCGCCGCAGTCGACGAAGCCCGGCGACACGGTGTTGCAGGTGACCTGGTAGCGGGCGAACTCGGCGGCCAGCGCCCGTCCGAAGCCCGCCAGCGCGCTCTTGGCCGCCGTGTAGCCGGACAGCCCGGGCACGCCCAGCCGGGAGGCCGCCGAGCCGATGTTCACGATCGACCCGCCGCCGGCCTTCATCAGCCGGAACGCCACCGCGCGGCAGACGTTCACCACGCCCAGCAGGTTCGCGTCGAGGATCTGCTCGACGGCCTTGGCGTCCGTCTTCAGCAGCGGTCCCTCCGCCACCGTGCCGAAGCAGTTGACCACCGCCGCGCACGGTCCCTGGGTCCGCCAGACCCAGGCGAGGAACTCCCGGCACGAGTCCGGGTCCCGCGCGTCGATCGCGGCGCCCGGCACACCGAGACGCTCCGCCGCCTGGGGGGAGCTGTGCCAGCCCGCCACGACCTCGTGCCCACGGGAGCGCAGGGCCCGCACGACTTCCGTGCCGATGCCGCCGACACCGATGACCGCTGCCCTCACACCATGCTCCGGCCGGAGGTGGCGAGCGCTTCGTCGCGCTCGGCCTTCTTCTTCACGAGGTTGCGGTAGATCGACTTGAAGTGCCGGGTCTTGCGCAGCGAGAACTCCCGGTTGTAGAAGCTGCGGTAGACGCCGATCGTGCCCTCCTCCAGCTCCTCGGGGGTCATGTGCTTCGGCTCGTAGACCGCGTCGAAGACCGTGTAGTGCGACCAGGGGCGGTCGGTGAGGATCCGGCCCTCCCGCTCCATGTCGGCGCGCAGCGGGGTGCCGGGGAACGGGGTGACGCAGGACGCCTGGATACCGGCCAGGTAGTTGTCCTTCATGAAGGCGGCGGTCTGTTCGAAGGCGTCCTTGGTGTCGGTGTCCAGACCGAGGGTGAAGGCCCCGTACACGCCGATCCCGTGGTCCTGGATCGCCTTGGTCGCGTCGACGTACGTGGACAGCGCCCGCAGCTTCCAGTTGCGCTCGTCGATGCCGGCCAGGCCGTCGGTGGACACGCTCTCGAAGCCGATCAGCATCATCATGCAGCCGCTCTCGTGCATGAGTTCGAGGATCTCGGGGTCCTTGTAGAAGGAGACGTCGGACTGACCGCTCCATTTGATGCCCAGCGGGACCAGCCGCCGCAGCAACTCCTTGGTCCGGGCCCGGTCGACCACGAAGTTGTCGTCGGAGAAGAGGACGTACGGGTTGTCGAAACGCTCGCGGACCAGCTCCACCTCCGCGATCACCTGGTCCACCGTCTTGTGGCCGAGCTTGTCGCGGTAGCGGATGGTGGCCGCGCAGAACCGGCAGGTGTGGGGGCAGCCGCGCGAGGTCTCCACCCACACGCTCGGGTAGTAGCGCTCCTGGGCCAGTTCCCAGCGGGGCCGCGGCGCCTGGGTGAGGTCGGCCCGGCCGCGCTGCCGGTAGACCGGTTTCAGCTCGCCCTGCTCGAAGTCGTGCAGCACCTGCGGCCACACCGACTCGGCCTCGCCGACGCACACCGCGTCGACGTGCAGCGCCACCTCCTTGGGGAGGAGGTTGGCGTGCAGCCCGCCCGCGACCACGGGGACGCCCCGGGCCCGGAACGCGGCCGCGATCTCGTACATCCGGTCCGCCTGCGCGGTCATTCCGGTGAGCGCGACCAGGTCCGCCTCGGCGTCGAAGTCGACCGGCTCGATGTTCTCGTCGACGTACCGGACGTCGTACTCGGGCGGGGTGAGGGAGCCGACGATGATCAGCCCGGTGGCGAAGCCGGTCCAGGTGTAGTCGAAGAACTGGAACTCGCGCGATTCCCTCTTGAACTGCTGGTGCTTCGGGTTCCGTCCGAAGAACGTGGCCCGGGGTGAGATGAGCAGGAGTTTCTTCGAGCGCCGCATGTGCCTGGTCCCTTCGGGTCGCTGTGCCGTCGCGGTGCTTTCGTGCGCGTCTCGGAGCCTGTGCCGGCCCGTCTCAGCCGGCCTCGACGATCCTGCGGCAGGCGGCGACGAACTGGCCGACGGTGTCGATGTCGAAGAGCTCCTCCTCGTCGATCTCGATGCCCAGCTCGTTCTCCATCGTGACGACGATCTCCAGCAGCACGATCGAGTCCACGTTCTGCAGTCCGCTCACCGGCGCGTCCGGTACGACCGTCTCCGGCGGCACCTTGGCGATCCGCGTGATCACCTCGCGCAGGGTGTCGAAGATCTTGTCCTCGGTTCCGGTGGTCATCGGTCTCCTCCTCGCTCGTCCCGCAGCGCGAACGACTGGCCCGCGCCGCCTCTCATGCCGCCCAGCCCGCTGGGCCGGGGCAGGTAGTCGGGCTCCGGAATGGCGATCCGCAGTCCCGGCCTGAGCCGGGCCGCCACGAACCCGGGTACGTCCTTGTTGTGTTCGGCCAGGTCGGTGTAGCGGCGCGCGTCCCCGTAGGCGAGGAAGGCGATCTCGGTGATCGTGTCCCCCTCCCGCACCGTGTACGTGCCGCCGATCTCCGGTCGGGCTGTGCTCATCGGTGCCTTCCTTCCGTCGGATTGCCTCTCTTACGGCCCGGTCGGCGGCGTCTTCGCTCAGCCGGCCGGGGGCAGCGCGCCGGCCGCGAGCAGCTCCGCGGTGTGCCGGCGGCGCGGCTTGCCCGAACTGGTCTTGGGCAGGGTGCCCTTCGGGATGACGAGCACGTCGGCGACGGGCACCCCGAGGCCGCGCTGCACCGCCCGGGTCACCCGGTGCGGCAGGTCCGCGGCCGGCGGGTAGGTCCGCGACTCCAGCACGATGCGCACGGCGGCGCTGTCGCCGTGCTCGGCCGCCACCGCGATCACGTTGTTCGGGCGTACGTCCTCGACCTGCTCGGCGATCCGCTCGATGTCGTGCGGCTGGTAGTTGCGGCCGTTGACGATGATCAGGTCGCGGATCCGCCCGGTGACATGGAGCTCTCCGCCGAGCAGGAACCCCGTGTCCCCGGTGTGCAGCCGGCCGTCCCGCCAGGTGCGCGCGGTGAGTTCCGGATCACCGTGGTAGGCGCTCGCCAGATGGTCACCGGACACGACGATCTCCCCCACCGTGCCGTCGGGGACGGTACGGCCCCTGGTGTCGACGACGCCGACAGACGTACCGGGGAGCGGACGGCCGCTGGAGACGAGTTCCAGCGCGCGCGGGTCGTCCGGCGCCGCGGGCCGTGCGACGGCCCCGCCGGTGAGCAGGTCCGCGTCCACCGTCCGGGTGATCATGCCCTCGCCCGGTGCCGCGGTGCACACGGCGAGGGTGGCCTCCGCCAGGCCGTAGCAGGGGAAGAGGGCCTGCGCACGGAAGCCGGCGGGGGAGTACGCGTCGACGAACCGGCGCAGGGTCTGCGCGCGGACCGGCTCGGCGCCGCAGCCGGCGATCCGCCAGCCGGACAGGTCCAGATCGTCCGGAACTCCGTCCCGGGCATACCGGGTGAGCAGTCCGTACGCGAAGTTCGGGGCGTAGCAGATGGTGCCGCGCACGTCCGAGACCAGCCGCAGGAAGCCGAGCGGGTCCCTGAGGAACTGCAGCGGGTTCATGTACCAGGTGGAGGTCTGGGTGACCACCGCCACCAGGAGTTTCCCGATCAGCCCCATGTCGTGGTACATCGGCAGCCAGCTCACCCCCCGGTCCCGCTCGCAGTCGATCTCCAGCGCCGTGGCCAGGGCCCGGGTGTGGGCCGTCAGCGCCCGGTGGGTGACCAGCACGCCCTTGGGGTCGGAGGTGCTGCCGCTGGTGAACTGCAGCAGCGCCGGGTCCCCGGGGCCGGGGGCCGGGGGAGTCGGGCCCGGCGGCGCCGAGGCGAGGTCCTCGAAGGTGCCCACACGGCAGGGCAGTCCGGCGTCGCGCAGGGCGGTCACGGAGTGGTCGCCGGCCAGACACAGCACCGCCTGCGACGCCCCGCAGATCCGCTTCAGCGCGGTGACCTGCTCGTTCCCCCTGCCGAACGCCAGCGGCGGGAACGCGGGCGCGGGCACGACACCGGCCCGCATGGCGGCGAGCAGCCCGAGGGTGAACTCCCTGAGGTCCGTGGCCACCAGCACCACCCGGTCGCCGGGCCGCACCCCGAGCCCGGCCCAACGCCGTGCCAGGTCCTCGGTGGTGCGGGCCAGTTCGGTGAAGGCGAGGGGGGTGCCGCCGGAGTCGAGGAAGGTCAGGCCCCGGTGGGGGCTGTCGAGTGCGGCCAGTACGTGCGACATGGTGTCGGGTGCGGTCACTTCGTCTGCCTCCCGGGGCGCGGTCCGGTGCGAGAACGGTGTGCGACTGCCCGCGTCGAGCGATTCCGGGCAGGTGGGGGCCCGCGTGGGGCCGTGTACGGCAGGCGCGACGTCGGGTCCGGTGTTCCTGAAGGTCCGCGCCGGGGCGGGGTACTCACGATCCCCGGCGCGATCCGCGGGCGACGCCTACGGCTGGGGGAGCGGCCGGCCCTCGACACGGCCGAGGACGGCCGGGCGCGGATCGGTGCCGTCCGGCGTACGGCGGTGCACGCCGATGGTGGCGACCGTCGAGCCCTCCGACAGATGGAGCGTCGACCTGAGGACGTAGGGGTCGCCCGCCTGGAAGGGGGCCTTGAAGACGACCGTCACCCGTTCCGTGAAGTGGCTGTCGACGGCGACGCCGGCCCGGTGCAGCAGCAGCGCGTGATGGCTCTCGAGCAGGGCGACGTACTCGCCGGTGTAGACGAACTGGTTGATGTCCGTGTGGTGCAGGCCGAAGACGCCGGTGTGCTCGGTGCCGTCGTCGGCCGAGGGCGCCGGTACCGCGCCGTCGGGGACGGCGGTCAGCGTCTGGAGGGTGGGGTGCGGCTCCTCCAGGGGCTGCACGGGCAGGTGCCGGATCTCCTCCAGCGGCTCGGAGACCAGCCGGGCGGCCGGTCCGGCGTGGGGCCGCAGCATGGCGAACACGATCCGCCCGGAGGCGCAGGGGGCGGGCTCCGCCGAGGTCGTCTCGCGGTAGC
Organism: Streptomyces sp. NPDC005820; assembly: GCF_040630255.1. Classification (NCBI taxonomy): domain Bacteria; kingdom Bacillati; phylum Actinomycetota; class Actinomycetes; order Kitasatosporales; family Streptomycetaceae; genus Streptomyces; species Streptomyces sp. NPDC005820. The sequence continues at coordinate 167,734 of NZ_JBEXXE010000022.1, read as the reverse complement.
GGCGTGGATCGCCCGTGCCGGGCGGGGAGGAGAAGGTGTGGACGGACTCGTAGCCGAGCCGGGTGAGCCGGGAGCCGAGGCCGTGCCCGGACAGCTCGCTGTGGTGCAGCTCCACCCGGTGGTGGAGGGGGCCCGCCACGGCCAGCGGGACGGGCCGACGCCGTAGGTCGATGCAGGACACCACGGTGATGACACCGCGGGCCCGTACCGCCGCCACGTCGATGCCGCGGGCGAACTCCTCGTAGCTCAGCCGCATGCACGAGGAGACCAGGGTGCCGGTCCGGAGGCGGAACCGCGCGTCCAGATCGGGGAAGTCGAGGGGGGTGACGCTTTCGGCGACCAGCTTCTGCGGCGGTGACACCTTCTGGGGCGGTGACACCTTCTGCGGCGGTAACACCTTCTGCGGCGGTAAGGACGACGTGGAGTCGGACAAAGGTGCTCCTCTGGCACGAATGCGGCCGGCACGATGCGGCTGCCGGACCGGAAAGCGCTTCCTCGGCGGGGACCCATCATGCTGACCCACCACGTCCGTGGCTACCCCCCGGTACGCAGGACGGAGGATCTCGGGCCGTCGCCCCCCGGGATCCCTCGATTTGTCTCCGTCCGGCCCCGCCGCCGGAGATTATTGCGTTCCGGTTCCGCGGCGCGGCGGTGCCGTCGAGTTGCGCACCACGAGCTGGGTGCCCACCTCCATGTGCTCCATGAGCAGCCGCTGGCCCTCGATCAGGGACAGCAGGGCGCGGGCCGCCTTCTGGCCCATGTCGTGCAGCGGCTGGCGCACGGTGGTCAGCCCGGGGAAGCTCTGCGCCGCCTGCGGCAGGTCGTCGAAGCCGACGACGGAGAAGTCGGAGGGCACGGTGAGCCCGCGGGCCCGCGCGGCGTCGACGGCGCCCAGCGCCATCAGGTCGGCGCCGGCGACGACCGCCGTGGGGCGGTGTTCGGCGATCAGCCGGGAGGCGGCCCGGAAGCCGCTTGCGTAGGAGAAGTCGCAGGAGGCGACGAGCTGTTCCTCGACCTTCAGGCCGGCGAGCCGCATCGCGTCCTCGAAGCCCTGGAAGCGGATGGAGGTGCTCTCCAGGTCCTCCTCGCCGCGGAGGTAGGCGATCCGGGTGTGCCCGAGGTCGATCAGATGCTGGGTGCCCTGGCGCATCCCGTGGTAGTTGTCGACGCTCAGCCGGGGCAGGGGCACGTCCAGGCGGCGCGGGTCGATGATGACGCACGGCAGCTTCTGCCGGCGCAGCAACTCGACCGTGTCGTTCTCCAGGACGGGCGCGATCAGCAGGACGCCGTCGACCAGGCCGCGGCCCAGGAACTCGATCCGGTCCTTCTCCCGCACCGCGTCGTGGTACGAGGCGTTCACCAGCAGTTCCTGCTCGGCGTCGGCCAGCTCGTCGGCGACACCGCGCAGGATCTCCAGTCCGTACTGGCTGGTCAGATCCAGGGCGATGAGGCCGATGAGCCCACTGCGGCCGGCCTTGAGGTTGCGGGCCGAGACGTTCGGCCGGTAGCCGAGGCGTGCGGCCACCTCCATGACCCGGCGCCGGGTCTCCTCGGAGGCGCCCGGCTTGCCGTTCATGACGTTGGACACGGTCATCGCGGAGACACCGGCCTCCTCGGCCACCTGCGCGATGGTCACCCGCCCTGCCACCCCAACTCCTTCTGCCTGGTGCCGCTCGGCACACGACGACTTTAGAGCCTGCACCGTCCAGACCGTGCCATATATCGCTGGAAACTTTAACGATAAGTTGCCCGAGTGGTCAACGAAGCTCCCGGTGATGGCAGGGTTCGACCCTGCGAACAGGGCGGGAGTCGCTGTCCCAGGGGTGGAGTCGGGGATATGCGGAGTCACGCCCATCTGCTCGGATGGCCACGGAAAGTTACGTATAGATGTCGCGTAAGTTTTGCGTTACAGTCCCGGCCAACGGAAACCCCTGCAGACGTGACAAGTCGGTCCGTACCGACGATGGGTGAGGTGTGCAATGAAGCGCTCTGGGAGATGTCTCGCGGTCGCCACCACGGTCGCCGCCATGGCGATGTCGCTGGCCGCGTGCGGCGGTGACTCGTCCGGCGCGTCCGCCGACGGCACGGTGACCCTGCATGTGCAGGCATGGAAGGGCGGCGGTGCGGAGCCGGCGAACGTCGCCGAGATCAACAAGGCGTTCGAGAAGGCCAACCCGAAGATCAAGGTCGACTTCGAGTACATCACCGCGAACGACACCTACGTCCAGAAGCTCCAGCCCGAACTGCTGGGCGGCAAGGCCGGCGACGTCATCATGGTCGACACGGACAAGATGAAGAAGTGGGGCGCCTCCGGCTACCTCGCCGACCTGTCCGGGGAGTCGTGGACGAGCCGGATAGCCCCGGACGCCAAGCCGTTCGCCCAGACCGACGGCAAGACCCTCGCGATGCCGATGGAGCTGATCGGCATCGGCCTGTACGCCAACATGGACCTGTTGAAGAAGGCGGGCATCACCGAAGTCCCCGCCGACTGGCCGACGTTCCTCGCCGACCTCGCCCAGGTCAAGAAGGCCGGCATCACCCCGATCGCGCTGCCCGACAAGTCCGCCTGGACCGGCAGCTCCGTCTTCCAGGCCGCCGGATCGACCCTCGTCTACAACGGGAACAAGAAGTGGGACGCCGACTTCCTGGACGGCAAGGCCTCCTTCGACCCCGACTGGAAGGAGTCGCTGGAGCAGCTGAAGACCCTCGAGGACAAGGGGTACGTCAGCTGGAAGAACGAGCTCGGCGTCGACGAATGGGCGCAGGGCCCGCAGGACTTCAGCGCCGGCAAGAGCGCCTTCTGGTACCAGGGCGCCTGGCAGGTCTCCAACGTCAAGAAGGCCGGCTTCCCCGTCTCCTTCGCGCCCTGGCCGGGCGGCGCCGCCGGCACCAAGCCCAACGGCATGCTCTTCTCCGGCACCATGTGGGCCGTCAACTCCCAGTCCCAGCAGGGTGACGCGGCGCGCGAGTACGTCAAGTTCTGGTCGCAGAACCAGAACCTCGCCAAGTACCTCGAGGCCGAGCACGCGGAGTCGCCCTTCATCGGCGGACTGACCCCGGAGAGCACCGAGACCACGGCCTTCACCGACGCCTTCAAGGACGGCCGTTACCGGATCCTCCCGTCCAACTCCTGGTACGGCGCCGCCTCCGAGACCGCCACCGGATCCAAGATCCAGGCCTATCTGCTGGGCAAGGCGTCCGAGGCGCAGACCCTCAAGGACATCCAGACCGCGGCGTCCGCGAAGTAACACCCTGACCGGCTGTGGCGGGGGCGCGAAGAACGGCTCCTGACCGCCCCCGCCACGGCCACATCCGGGCAAGAGATCCGGGCAAGAGGAGGACCCCCGTGTTCCACCGACGGCGCGCCACCATGGCCGCCTTCCTGCTGCCGGCCATCGTCGTCTACGGCGTCTTCATGCTGTATCCGCTGGCCCGCGGCGTCTACCTGAGCATGACCGACAGCCTCGGCGGCCCGATCGCCCACTTCGTCGGCACCCGGCAGTACCGCGCCATGGCCGACGACGACGCCGTCACCGCCGCCCTCTGGCACACCGTGCTCTACGCGGTCGTCGTGGTGGTCGTGCAGAACGGCCTCGGCCTGCTCTTCGCGAGCATGCTGTTCCGCCGCCCCCGGGTCCGCAAGGTACTCAACGTCGTCCTGCTCACCCCGACGCTGATCTCCCCCGTGATGGCCGCCTTCATCTGGTCGTACCTGTTCGCCCCGACCGGCGGCATCAACGCCCTCCTCGACCTGGTCGGCCTGCACGGCCTGAACCACGTCTGGCTCGGCGACACCTCCACCGCGCTGTACTCGGTGGCCGCCGTCAACATCTGGATGTTCACCGGCTACTCCTGCGCGATCTTCCTCGCCAGCTACATGAGCCTGCCGGCCGAACTCCTCGAGGCGGCGGCCCTGGACGGCGCGAGCGGCTGGCGGCGCTTCCGCAGCGTCGAGTGGCCGCTGCTCGCCCCGGCGCTCACCGTCAACGTGACGCTCAGCCTGATCGGTTCGCTGAAGGTCTTCGAGTTCCCCCTCGTGCTGACCAACGGCGGCCCCGCCGGAGCCACGGACACCCTGACCCTGCTGGTCTACCGGAACGTCTTCGGCGGCGGGAAGTTCGCCTACGGCGTCGCGCTGTCGGTCGTCCTCCTCGCGACCGTGGTCGTCCTGTCCAGCGCCACCTCCTCCCTGCTCCGGCTGCGCGAGCGACGCATCTGATGGAACCCGACGGAAGCGGACGGACCGCCACCATGACTTCAGACCTCACCTCGCCGCCGGCCGAGACCCTGCCGCCCGCCGTCGTCAAGCACCCGGCCCCCGCCCGCCCCTCTCCGGGCAGCCCGCTGCGCCGGCTGACCGGCGGCCTCGGCACCGTCCTGCTCTGCCTCGGCACGCTGCTGTTCGTCCTGCCGTTCCTCTTCACGGTCGCCACCTCGCTGCGCACCGCCGCCGACGTGGCCCGCTCCCCGCTGGGCATCCCGCACTCGCTGACCCTGAAGAACTTCTCCGCGGCCTTCAGCCAGATCCACTACGGGCGCAGCACCCTCAACACCCTGCTCATCACCGGCCTGTCGTGCGTCGCCATCACCGTGATCGGCTCGCTCGCCGCGTACCCCCTCGCCCGGATCACCCAGCACTGGTCCACCGCCGTGTACCGGCTGTTCATCCTGGGCACCTCGATCCCGGTGTTCGTGGTGGCCGCCCCCCTGTACCTGCTGATGCGCGACCTGAACCTGCTGGACAGCTACACGGGCGTGGTCCTCATCTACACGGCCCTCAACCTCCCGGTCGCCGTGTTCTTCTACACCAGCTTCATCCGCTCCGTCCCCACCGACCTGGAGGAGGCGGCGGCACTCGACGGCTGCGGCGCGTTCCGCACGTTCTTCACGATCATCCTGCCGCTGCTGCGGCCGGTCACCAGCACCCTGCTGACCTTCGTCTCCCTGCAGATCTGGAACGACCTGCTGGTCCCGCTGGTGTTCCTGCAGGACCCCGACAAGCGGACCGTCATGGTGAACGCGTACTCGTTCATCGACCCGCACACCGTGCAGCCGACCACCCTCTTCCCGGCCGCGCTCCTCGGCGTGCTGCCGCTCCTGCTCCTTTTCGTCTTCTTCCAGCGCCAGGTGGTCGCCGGCATGTCCGCCGGCGCGGTCAAGTAACCGACGCGGCGGCGGCTTCCGCCGCTGCGACCACGAGGGAGGGACCCGGGCGCCGCGCTCCCCGGGCCTGCCCGTCCCCTCCTCCTCGGGCGCCGCGTCACCCGGCCCGCCACCCCTGCGCCGACCGGCGCCGCTCCGTGCCGCCCCGAGCCCCCCACTCCACCACGACCTCACCGTCCCGGGGCACCCCTGCCCCTGACGTACCGGAAGGACCCGCCACCGATGTACGTGGTCTCCTACTTCACCGACGCCGAAGAGGCGCTGCACCTGGCCTACAGCCACGACGGCCATGAGTTCGTGCCCGTGAACGGCGGGCGGCCCGTCCTGCGGGGCACGGTCGGCACCGGCAGACTGCGGGATCCGTTCATCGGGGTGGGCCCCGAGGGGCTGTTCCATCTGCTGGCCACGGACGGGTGGACGAGCCCGTACATCGTGCACGCCACCTCGGCCGATCTGCTCACCTGGTCCGACCAGGAACTCCTCCCGGTCATGGCCGAGGTGGACGGCGCCCACAACGCCTGGGCGCCGGAGTTCTTCCGGGAGCCCGCGACCGGCGTCCACCACCTCATCTGGTCGTCGGTCGTCGAGGCCGGCAGCAGCGCCGAGGGCCGGGACTTCGAACACCACACGCAGAACCACCGCATCTGGCACTGCACCACCGAGGACTTCCGTACGTTCTCGGCCCCCGACATCTTCTTCGACCCCGGCCACTCGGTCATCGACGCCACCGTGCGGGAGCTGGAGGGCGGCGGCTTCCTCATGGCGTACAAGGACGAGCGCGGCACCAACGACCTCGCCACCGCCCACAAGGACATCCATCTCACCACCTTCGACACCCCGGGCGGACCGTGGACGTCCTCCGTGGGACCGGTCACCCCCTCCGTGGTCGAGGGTCCGTCGATCTTCCGGCGCGGGGACGAGATGGTCATGATCTTCGACCACTTCCTCGAAGGGAGATACGGAGCGGCCCGCAGCAAGGACGGCGTGGACTGGGAGCCGGTCCCCCTCGCCCTGCCCCCGGGCATGCGACACGCCTCCGTCCTCGAAACGCCCCTCCCGCCAGCCCTGCCGACGCGCTGAGGCGACCGCATGAACTCCGGGCGGGCCGGGTCCGGTACCCCGCCCCGCCCGGGACCCGAAGAGCCGTGTCGCGTCCCGCGGCGCGGAGAACCCTTCACCCACCAAGGAGCGTCGCGATGAAGCGTCGCAGAACGGACCGCCCGGGCCTCAGGGCCTCGCGCATCCTCACCCTGCTCGCCACCCTGGCGGGCGCCCTCCTCCTCCCGGCCCACACCGCCCTCGCCGCCGGCACCACCTACTACGTCGACTGCTCGGCCGCCGCCAACGGCAGCGGCACCCAGGCCAGCCCCTGGAACTCGGTGAGCGGCGTCAACAGCACCACCTTCGCCGCCGGCGACAGCGTCCTGTTCGCCGCCGGCACCACCTGCACCGGCCAGCTGACCCCCGGCGGCTCCGGCTCCTCCGGCAGCCCCATCACCATGGGCGCGTACGGCAGCGGCGCCAAGCCGGTCATCGACGCACAGGGCGCCACCGGCCCCGTCATCCATCTCCTCAACCAGCAGTACTGGGAGATCGGCGGCCTGGAGCTCACCAACGCGGCCTCCTCCCCGAACTACCGCTCCGGCGTCCTCGCGGAGAACAGCTCCGGCGGGATCCTGCACCACATCCGGGTGCACGACATGTACATCCACGACATCACCGGCTACGGCGGCGGCTGGTACGCCACCAACGCGGGCGTCGGCGTCCAGACCGACCACACCACCCCCGTCTCCACCTTTGACGACATCGTGGTCGAGAACAACACCTTCGACCACGTCGACCGGATCGCCGTCGCCGTCACCCCGGACGGGGACGGCCAGGGCACCGGCCTGACCACCGGCACCGTCATCCGCGGCAACACGATGACCTACGACGGCGCGGACGACATCCTCGTTGTCAAGAACGACGGCGCCCTCATCGACGGCAACAAGGCGGGCTACGGCGGCGCGAAGAACACCTGCCCGCCCTCCGGCCAGTACTGCAACGGCGCCTCCGCCGGCATCTGGATGTCCGGCAGCTCCAACACCGTCGTGCAGAACAACGAGGTGTACTGCCACGTCAACGGAGCCGACGGCACCGGCTACGACGTCGACTGGGGCAACCACAACACCACGTTCCAGTACAACTACAGCCACCAGAACCTCGGCGGCTTCATGCTGATCATGCCGCCGTTCACCATCGCCAACGAGCCCACCTCGACCGTCCCGAGCGACGGCACGGTGATCCGCTACAACATCAGCGAGAACGACGGCACCAACACCGGCTGCCCCGCCTCCGGCACCCCCACCCACGGCACCGGCGTCTTCCACTTCGTGGGCAACATCCCCAACCAGAGCGGCAGTTCGGCCGCCGTCCCGCTCATCTACAACAACAGCGTCTACGTCAACAAGAGCGGCCTGAACACCCCGATCCTGTACTCCCGGCGCGGTTCCAGCGTCACCGGCACCCTGTCCTTCCAGAACAACGCCGTCTTCAACTACGGCACCGGCGGCTACTTCACGACCAGCGCCGGCTCCGTCTACTCCCACAACCTCTTCTACGGCAACCACCCCTCCTCCGAGCCCGCCGACGCGGCGAAGGTGACGGCCGACCCGCAGTTCCGCAACCCCGGCAACGCCAACGGCTCCTCCTCCTACACCGGCGAGAACGCCTACCAGGTCCACCCGTCCTCGCCCGTGCTCCGGGCCGGAGCGGTGATCGGCTCCAACGGCGGCAAGGACGCCTTCGGCAACACCGTCTCCGCGACGGCCGCGCCCAACATCGGCGCCTACAACGGCACCGGCGGCAACCTCCTCTCCAACCCCGGCTTCGAGACGGGCGCCTTGAGCCCGTGGACCCAGGCCAGCGGCAACGCCTCGTCCGTCACCGGCTCCAACGCCCGTACCGGCACGTACGCGCTGACCACGACGGCGAGCAGCAGCGGAGCCAACCAGACATTGACCGGCCTCAGCCCCAACACCACCTATCTGCTGACCGGTTGGGCCAAGGTCGCGAACGCGGGCGAGACGCTCGCCGTCGGCGTGAAGAACTTCGGCGGCACCGAGACCTACACCAACATCGCCACCACCTCGTACACCCAGGCGGCGGTGGTGTTCACCACCGGCTCCTCGAACACCTCGGCCCTGATCTACTGCTGGAAGAACGCGGGCGGCAGCGGCGCGGGATACTGCGACGACCTCGCGGTGGAACCCCTGTCCTCCGCGACCAACGCGCTCACCAACGCCGGCTTCGAGACGGGCGCCCTCACCCCGTGGGCCCAGAGCACCGGTACGGCGTCCGCCGTCGTCGCCTCCAACGCCCGCACCGGCACCTACGCCCTGCAGACCGGCGTCAGCGCCAGCGGCGCCATCCAGACGGTGAGCGGTCTGACCGCCGGCGGCACCTATCTCCTCGCCGGCTGGGCGAAGGCGGCCACCGCCGGTGAGGAGGTCGCGGTCGGCGTGAAGAGCTTCGGCGGCACGGAGACGTACCTGCGCACCTCCACCACCTCCTACGCCCAGCAGCCGATCTTCTTCACCACGGGCGCGTCCACCACCTCGGCCGGCGTCTACTGCTACAAGAACGCGGGCTCGGCGGCCGGATACTGCGACGACTACACCCTGATCAAGCTGCCCTGACCCTCGCCCCCCTGAGACCGTGGGCGGGCCGGTGCATCCGGCCCGCCCACGGGTGTTTGCCACGCCGGGACACCTTGCCCAGGCTTCCCTGACCGCGCGCGACGGCCGCGAGCTGCGGATCGCGCTCGACGAGGACTGCGGCACCCTCCTCGGTACGGTCGGTCCGCCGGCCTGCGACCCCCCTCCGGCCGCCGCACCCGTGTCACCGGCCGTCAGCGGTAACAGGTGGTCACACCCGGGCGCCACGGGCAGGCGAGGGCGGCGAAGCCGCCGTTGGCGGTGATGCCCACGGTCAGGGTGTCGCCGCCGTGCAGCACCCGGCTGTCCTGGACCAGCCCGTCGGCGCCGTCCCTGATCGTCTCCACCAGCCAGCGGCCCCGACCGATGTCCAGCGGCACCTCGGCGGTACGGGCGGCGCCCGCGTACACCGCGCCGACGAACCAGCGGTCCCCGCTGCGGCGCGCGAGCACCGCCTCCCGGCCGGGGGCGCCGGCGAGCAGCCGGGTGTCGTCCCAGGCGGCCGGGACCTGGTCGAAGTAGGCCCGGGCGAGCGGTCGTTCGTCGTACGACTCGGGGGTGCCCGCGAACATCTGCAGCCCCGATTCGTAGGCGACGGTCAGTCCCACCTCGGCCGCGTCGGAGTTGGGCCGCAGCCCGACGCGCTGGAAGGCGCCGGGGGTGAAGTCCATGCCGCCGACGACGTTCCGGGTGAAGGGCAGGGTGGTGAGGTGGGCGGCGGTGTTGGTGCGCTTCTCCTCGCCGCCGACCCCCTCCAGCGTCATCACGTGCGGCCAGGTGCGCTGGACGCCCTTGGGGATCGTGGAGCCGTGGAAGTCCACCATGAGGTGGTGGGCGGCGGTCTCCGGGAGGATCGCGTCGTACCACTGGAGCATGGACCGCGCCTCGGAGTTCATGAAGTCGATCTTGACCCCCTTGACACCCCACCGCTCCAGCGTGGGCAGCCACAGCGCGCGTTCCTCGGGTGTGTCGAGGTCGCGCTGATGGATCCAGACGATGATCCCGACGCCCTTGTCCCGTGCGTACCGGACGAGTTCGGGCATCCAGCTGGTGGCCGGCCAGTCGGGATCGGTGACGTCCCACTCGTCCTTCTTGAAGTACCAGCCCGAGTCGACCGCCTCGTAGGGCCAGCCCCGCTCGGCGGCGTAGTCGACGTACGCCTTCTGCGCCGCGAGGCTCTGCCCCGCCGTGCGCCCGCCGGCCAGCCAGGTCCACAGCACGGTGCCGGGGCGGATCCAGGAGGGGTCGGCGACCCGGGAGGCGGGCGCGAGGTCGTCGGTGAAGGTGGACCGGGTGACCGTAGCGAGGTCGCCGGTGACCAGGGCCCGCCACGGGGTGGCGAGGGGGCCGTCGGCGGGGACCCGCGCGTCGGCGAGCTGGACGCGGTAGGTGCCGGTGCCCTGGGTGTGGGCGAGCCGGGCGCCCGAGTAGGAGCCGGTCAGGTCGGACTCGGCGAGCAGGACGTACCCGCCCGGAGTGGCGAAGAGCGCCTGGTCGGAGTAGGCGCCGGTGGGAGCCGTGGCGGCGGTGTACGGGGCGAACTGCCCCTCGTTGTCGACCCGGTAGGTGCTCAGCCAGGCGTCCGCGTCCGGTGGCAGCTCGAAGGCGGAGGCCTCGCCGAGGACGTCGCCGTGACCGTCGGGCAGGACGTACCGGTAGGCGATCCCGTCGGCGGCGGCGCGGACCACGAGGTCGAGCCGGTCGCCCGCGGCGGTGGCGAACGACAGCCGGGTCTCCCGCATCCCGGCCCGGCGCTCCAGCCGCTTGCCGGACCTCGCCCGGTACCGCTCGTCGACCAGGCGGTCCGTGCGGTGCAGGAACCGTAACCCCCGTGACAGATCGGCCTGTTCGGTGACGATGCCGACGGGCGACGGCTCGACGGCCGTACGCCCGTCCCGGGACACCGAGAGGCTCAGCGTGCCGGTGTCGTCGTCGAGGGACACGCGTGCCAGGGGTGCGTGCGCCCCTGTCGAGACGGACCAGAGGTGGTCCTGCGGACCGGCCTGCGCGGGCCCGGTCGTCAGGAGTGCGGCCGTCAGCCCGGCGCAGAGCGCGGCGACCGCGGAACGGATCGGAACAGCCATGAGAACTCTCCCTGGGAGGGGTCCGGATCGGCGGTCGTCATCGGCGGTCGTCACGGAAGGCCCCAGGCCGCGCCCGGTTCGCCGACCGCGACGGGCGCGATGACCAGGTCGGGCCGGGCACCGGAGTGGATCAGCACCTCGCGGCCCCGGGGCAGGTCGATGGAGAGGACCCCGTCGCCCAGGTCGCGGGCGCGGGCCGGGGTGCCGTCGTCGAGGAGGACGGTGAGGGTGCCGCTCAGCCCGTGCCGGACCTCGAGGGGCTCGCCCGCGAGGCTCCGGATCCGGACGAACCGGGTCGCCCCGGCCTCACGGACCGCGCTGACGAGGAAGGCGCCCTGGGTACGGAAGTTGTGGAGGGTGAGGTCCGCCCAGGCGCTCGGGACGGCCGGGAAGACGCGGATCACCCCGCCCCAGCTCTGGCAGAACATGTCGTGCAGCGACTGTGAGGCGGACAGCGGTGTCTCGATCACCGGACCGGCCTCGGTGTAGTGGGTGTTGGCCTGGCAGGGGTAGCGGGTGGACGGGTCGAAGAACTTCCGCAGGCGGGCGAGCGCGGTGTCGCCGTCGCCGGTCATCGCGTACATCGAGGCGGCGCCGGTGTAGCTGTAGCCGCGGTGGGCGCCGGTCAGCGCGTGCCAGTGGGCGACGGACTTCGCGATCAGCTCCCGGTTCTCGGGCTGGTCCCAGTTGACCAGGTACAGCGGGTACACCATCAGCAGGTGCGAGTAGTGCCGGTGGGACTGCGCGTACGGGGTGTCGGCGCCGATCATGAAGCCGTTCGCGTCGACCGGGTACGGCGTGAGCTTTGCCAGTACCTCCTGCCAGTGGGGGGCCGACTCGTCCTGGATGCCGAGGAGTGCGGCGGAGTCGAGCAGGGTTCGGCAGCCCCAGCGGATCAGCGCGAGGTCGTAGTTGGTGTCCTGCGGCGGGACGACCGGGTACTCGGGGGACAGGGTGCTCGGCAGATGCAGCCTGCCGTCGCTGCCCGGGGTGAGGAAGTGCAGGTAGTAGGCGATGGCCCGGCGCAGCACGGGGTAGACCGTGTCGCGCAGCAGCGACTCGTCCATGGAGTGCCGGTAGGACAGCCACACGTTGTGCAGCGCCCAGGTGAGGTCGCCGGTCTCGGCGCCGGTGCCGGGGCGGCCCACCTCCCGGGCGGCGAACATGTCGGAGCTGCGTCCGACGCCGGAGCTGTCCGCGCGGTAGGGGGCGGGCACGTTGGCGATCAGCTGTTCCTGGTTCTGCCGCAGGGTGGTGGCGAGCGCGTCGAGCTCCGGGTGGTTGGAGCCGTGGATCAGCCAGTACTCCAGCTGCACATTGAGGTTCCACCACACGGCGGGCCACGGGGTGGGCTCCAGCCAGGGGCCACAGGTCGCCATGACGGGCCCGCCCGCGCGGCTGGCGGAGGCGACCTTGTAGAGCTGGATCCAGTGGAAGCTCTGCAGCCGCCCGTCGGGGAACGAGACGAAGCTCTTCGGGTAGAAGGCGTGCCACCAGCGCCTGTGTCGTCGTCTCAGGGCGCCGTACGAGACCGCGCGGCGCAGCTGGCGCAGGGAGTCGGCCTCGGCGGCGGCGCCGGAAGGGAATCCGTGGCCGACGCTCAGCAGCAGCTCGGCGCCGGTGCGGCGGTGGGCGGTGGCCGTCGCGCCGCCGCCGCTGAGGGGCTGGAGCACCTGCTCGGTGCCGTCGGCCGCGGTACGGGTGGTCCAGGGCGGGTTGGCGGTGTAGCCGGCGGGCGGGGCCTCGCTGATCCGGCGGGGGCTGACGGCGTCCTCGGGGTGGAAGGTCCAGACGGCCCGCTCGCCGCCGTCGGCCGTCACCCGGGCGGCCAGCACCTCGTCGTGGACGAACGCGGAGAGGGTGAGGGTGCCGGCCGTCGTGGTGACGGTGCCGGTGAGCTCGGCGTTCCACAGGCTCAGCCGCCAGTCGACGGCGGTGATGGTGCCGGCCGGTTCGAGTGTGAGATGTCCGACCGGCAGCCGGCAGGTGCCCCACCCGCTGCCGAACTGCGGCCGGTGGTCCTGGACCCGGGCGTGCTGGACGGTGAACCGGATCCGGTTCTCGCCCGGCTCCTGGTAGACCATGCTGCCGAGCCGACCGTCGCCGAGGAAGGGACCCTCGTACCAGCGGGTGGGCAGCCTGGTCCACAGCAGGTCCTGGCCGCGTAGGAAGTCCGTCCAGGCGCGGTCGGTGGTCATGGTGTCGCGGAGCTTCCAGGGGCGCCCGGCGGGTCCTCCGACGTCTGCCGCGGCAAGGGCCGGCGCGGGCAGTGCGGCGGTCGCCGCTCCGCCGAGGGCGGTGCCGATCACGGTGCGGCGGGGGATCGCCACGTCCTTCCCCGACTGCGAGGTCATCGTCGTCCTCCAGAGCTGATGGGTCATCAACACAGGTGATTCATCGGGTGTATTGGGGAACGTAGGCACCTTGTGTAGACCTGTCAATGACTCTGGCCCTTGACTGCTCCGATGTATTGGGGTTAAAGACACCTCATGAATCGGAGAAACCTCTTACGCGCGGGCGGCGGACTGCTCGCCGGCGGGGTCGTCGCGGCGGGTCCGGCCGCGACCGCCCCCACCGACGGCTGGACGCAGACCTCGTTCACCTACAGCTGGCACAAGCCCTGGAATCTCGACCTGAGCGAGCGCCACAGCTACAGCGGCGGCGTGCACCGCATGTGGGTGTACGCCACCGACGAACCGTTCCAGGAGGGCAGCGACACCGACCCGCGCACCGAGATGCGCTGGCAGGTCGACTACACCACCGGCGAGCGGATGTGGGACGCCGACGTCTATCTGCCCTCCGGCACCGACGGCGCGTCCTTCGTCCAGATCCTGCGCGGCGTCCACCCCTCGGGCACCCCGGCCACCGACATCATGCTCAACGTCTACGACACCGGCGGCGGCACCGTACGGCGCTACGACGGCACGGTGCTCAGGACGGACGCCTACGACACCTGGTTCAACGTGAAGATCGCCCATCAGGCGACCAGTGGCACCGGCACCATCAAGGTCTACCTCGACGACTCCCTCGCCCTCACCGTCGCCGACCGGGGCCCCGCCACCCGCTACTTCAAGAACGGCGTCTACGACCACGGCTCCGGCCGCGTCGAGGCCCGCTTCCGCAACATCCGCTACTGGACGCGCTGACCCCATGTGACGCACGTCATAACGGAGTTCTCCGGAGTGGCGTAATGACCGGCCCACTCCTCGCTCATCAGGGTGAGGCGGCGGAACCTGCCGCCGCCCCGCCCCTTTCGGAGACCGCCGTGTACATCAGCCTCGACCAGCCCATGGGCGCCTGCCTGCTCACCCATGACCAGCGGGAGCTGGCCGTGCCGGCCAACCTGCGCTGCACCTCCGACGACCCGCTCTCCGTACGGCTGGTGTTCCCCGCCAGTGCCGCGCTGGACGGCGAGGAGGTCACCTGGGTGCTGGCGCGCGCCCTCCTGGAAGAGGGGCTGGAGCGCCCGGCCGACGGGGGCAGTGTGCGGATCCGCCCGCACGGACCGGCCCACACCACCGTCGAGCTGCGCGCGGCGGAGGGCGCGGCCCTGATCCGCTTCGAGACGGCCGCCCTCCGGCGCTTTCTGCTCCGCTGGGCCACGGTAGGCGAGCGGGTCGCGGCCCCGGCCGAGCCGGTCGCCGTCGCGCCGGTGAGAACCATCGGGGAGCGGCGCACGCCTCCCCCGGCGAATCCCGCGTCCCGGCGGCAGGTGGCGGTACAGCGATCATGGGCGATGTGACGGCACGGGGGCCGCGGCCCGGCACCTGCATGATGCGGCTTGTCGGTTCGTGCTTCCAGGTCGTACCGTCCACACCTGTCGCGCCCCGACCGGATGGGCGTCCTCAACGAGCCGTTCGAACGTGAGACCGGTCAGTCGAACTCCTCCACGTACTCCTCCGGCGGCCCCAGCTCGGCGCGGTCCCGCAACTCCAGCGCCGTGCCCAGGCGTTCCAGCTCCAGGACCGTCACCGTGTTGTCGCCGGTCCGCAGCAGCGGGGCCGGGCAGTACAGGGTGAGTTGAGGGCCGGCCGCGCGGTAGCGGCCGAGCAGGAAGCCGTTCACCCAGACCAGGCCACGGACCGACCCCGGCAGTGCGAGGAACGTGTCCGCGGGGGTGCCGAGGTGGAACACCGCCGTGGCGAAACCCGCCCGGGTGCGTGCGGGGCCCGCGGCGACCGCGGCGGCCAGCTCGGCGGAGGCCCACTCCTGCAGCGCGACCGGTGCGCTGTCCCAGCCCTGGACGAGTCGCCGGTCGACCAGCACGGGACCGAGCAGGCCCTTGTGCCCGCCGATGCCGGGCCCGTAGTTCACCCGCCCGAGGTTCTCGACCAGCACGTCCAACCGTACGACCGCACCGGTGCCGTGAAGCGTCAGCTCCGGGTGGTCGGGATCGGCCACACCGAGCAGCGTGCCGTCGACGAGGACCAGGGCCCGGTCCCGTACGTCCTTCAGGACCAGCCGGTGCTCACCCGGCGGGACCAGGGGGTGGGCGGTGTACAGGACCATGCCCGCGTCCAGCCCGAGCCGCTCGAACGAGGCGGGACGCGGACCGGTGGTGACCGGGGCCGGCACGGCCCGCAGACCGGCCAGCACGTCCGCCCGGTGGACCAGCGGGAGCCGGGCCGCCGGGAGCTTGGGCGGGCGGACCTCCGAGCGGACCGGACCACGGGCCCCGAGCACCTCGCGCATCGCGAAGAACTTGGCGGTGAGACCGCCGTCCTCGGCGATCGGCGCGTCGGAGTCGTAGCTCGTGACCACGGGCCGCAGCCGGCCCTCCTCCTCGTTGGCGCCCGCCCAGAGCCCGAAGTTGGTGCCGCCGTGCGCCATGTAGAGGCTCACGCCGCCGCCGTCGGCGAGGATCCCGCGGAGCGTGCCGACCGCGCTCTCCACCTCCCGCACATGGTGCCGTCCGCCCCAGTGGTCGAACCAGCCGTTCCAGAACTCGGCGACCAGGAACGGCTCGTCGGGGCGGCGGGCGGCAAGGAGGCGCCGGGCGGCCTCGGGCCGGGAGCCCAGGGTGACGGCCGTCAGGGTGCCGGGCAGGGTGCCGCCGTCCAGCATGAGGTCGGTGGGGCCGTCGGCGGTGAACAGCAGTTCGCGGACGCCCCGTTCGACCAGCGCCCGCCGCAGCCGGCGCAGATACGCGTGATCGTCGCCGTAACTGCCGAACTCGTTCTCCACCTGTACCGCCACGACCGGCCCGCCCGCGCAGGCCTGGAGCGAGGCGATGCGCGGGATCAGCCGGTCGAACCAGCGGCCCACGGGGAAGACGAACGCGGGATCCGAACTGCGCAGGGCCACCTCCCGGGCGGTGAGCCAGCTCGGCAGACCGCCGTTGGACCACTCCGCGCAGATGTACGGGCCCGGCCGGACCACGGCGTCCAGGCCCTCCTCGGCCACCGTGTGCAGGAACCGCTCCACGTCCCGCCAGCCGTCGAAGCGCGGCTCCTCGTCCTCGCGGGGCTGGTGGAAGTTCCACGGCACATACGTGTCGACGGTGTTGAGGCCGAGGTCGGCCAGCCGGCGGATCCGGTCCCGCCACAGACCGGGATGGACCCGGAAGTAGTGCAGCGACCCGGAGAGGACGCGATGGGGGACGCCGTACCGGTGGAGGCGGCCCCCGTCCCAGGTGAGGGCCGCACTCGCCGCGTCGGTCGTGGTGTGGGCCGGACAGATGGGAGTCACGCTCGGCTCGGTCACCGTGCGAGCGTATGTTATCGATGCCATGTGTAACAAGAACGCTAGGATCGAGACCGGGGACCCAGATCTCGTCGGATCTCGGGATCCCCCTCGGGATCCAGGAGAGGCCGTCGCGAAGCCGGCGCCGGAGAGGGAGCGCCATGAGCGAGGGCACCACGCGGCCGAGGCAGCCGAGCATGGCCGACGTCGCCCGGACCGCCGGGGTGTCGGCGCAGACCGTCTCGCGCGCGCTGCGCGGCTCACCGAACGTCAACCCCGAGACCCGGCGGCGGGTGCTCGCCGCCGTGGAGCACACCGGCTACCGGTTCAACAGCGCCGCCCGCGCGCTGTCCTCCGGTCGCAGCCACACCATCGGGCTCGTGCTGCTGGCCTCCGGCGGCTACTACTCGCGCTCGGCGGTGACCGCCGGTGTCGAGGCCGCCGCGGGCGCGGCCGGGTACGCGGTGAACATCGCGACCATCGCCGCGCTCGACACCGGCCTCATGGAGCGGGCCCTGGCCCGCCTCGCCGACCAGGGCGTGGACGGCTTCGTGATCGCCGTACCGCTCATCTCGGTGACACCGAAGATGGAGGACATCACCCGCGACATCCCGACCGTCACCCTCGACGGCTCGCGCACGGCGGGCGCCCGGGTGCTCGGCATAGACCAGCGGGAGGCGGGCCGGGTCGCCACCCGGCATCTGCTCGACCTGGGGCACCGGCAGGTCTGGCACATCTCGGGACCCGACGAATGGATCGAGGCGCGCCGTCGCCGGCAGGGCTGGCAGGAGTGCCTGGCCGCGGCCGGCATCGAGGCGCCGCCACCCCTGGAGGGCGACTGGTCACCGGACTCCGGGTACCGGCTGGGACAGATCATCGCCATGATCCCGGAGGTCACCGCGGTCTTCGTGGCCGGCGACGAGATGGCCTTCGGAGTCATCCGCGCCCTGCGCGAACGCGGCCGCTCGGTGCCCGAGGACGTCTCGATCGTCGGCGTCGACGACATCGCCCTCGCCGCCTACTGCGCCCCGCCGCTGACCACCGTCCGCCAGGACTTCTACCGCTACGGCGCCGCGGCCGTCGCCCTGCTGCTGGAGGGCGACGAGGCCGGCGCCGAGGAGGCCGTGGCCACGCCGTCCCTGTCGGTGCGCGCCTCCACGGCGCCGCCGCGCAGCTCCTGAGACGCCCGCACCCACCGCACCGCGGCCCCTTGCGCCGCCCCCTGATCGGTGCCACCGTATGGCCTCATGTTATCGGTGCCACCGTAACAGGGAGGACCCCCATGAGGAGATCGCTCGTCCTCGCGGGCGCCGCGATCACGGTGCTCGGACTGCTCACCGGCTGCTCGGCCGGAGACGGGAGCGGTACGGACTCGGGAAGGACGACCCTGGAGGTCGCCGCCCTCGAAGGCGGCTACGGCCGGGACATGTACACCCAGGTCATCAAGGCGTACGAGACCGCCCACCCCGACATCGACGTCCGGCTGAAGATCTCGAAGAGCATCGAGGACGAGATCACCCCGAACATGAAGGCGGGCCGCTACCCGGACGTCGTGGTCCTCGGCCAGGGCCGCAAGGCCGCCCTCACCGAGACCCTCATCAAGGACAAGGCCCTGGAGGACCTCACCCCGGTCCTGAAGGAGAAGATCCCCGGCGAGTCGAAGACCGTGGGCGACAAACTCACCCAGGGCATCGTCGGCAACCTCAACACCAACCCCTACGGCACCGACAAGACGTATCTGCTGCCGATGTACTACGCCCCGACCGGCCTCTTCCACAACGAGGGCCTGTTCAAGGAGAAGGGCTGGAAGGTCCCGGCCACCTGGGACGAGATGTTCGCGCTCGGCGACACCGCCAAGAAGCAGGGCATCCCCCTCTTCACCTACCCGACCGCCGGCTACCTCGACTCGTACTTCTTCGCGCTCCTCGCCGACATCGGCGGCGAACAGTTCTACACGGACGTCATGACGTACAAGAAGGACGTCTGGAAGAGCGCGAACGCCCGCAAGGCCCTCGATCTCACCACCCGGCTGCTGAGCTATGCCGCCCCGACCACCGTCGGGTACGCCAACGAGCAGGACTTCACCAAGAACCAGCAGCTCATCCTCGACGACAAGGCGCTGTTCATGCCGAACGGCACCTGGATCGTGGGCGAGATGGCGGACGCGCCGCGCGCGAAGGGCTTCCAGTGGGCTCTGACCCCGCTGCCGGCGGTCACGGCGGGCGGCAAGCGCTACATCACCACCTCGGTCGAGTCGGTGTGGATCCCGACCGCGGCGCAACACAAGGACGCGGCCAAGGACTTCATCGCCTACCTCTACTCCGACGAGGCCGCGAAGATCTTCGCCAGGTCGAACGCCGTCCAGCCCATCGAGGGCATCGCGAGCAGCCTGACCGGCGAGAACGCCGCCTTCTACCAGGTCTACTCCGACCCGGACGTGTCCGCGCTGGTCGGCGGGTTCGCGAGCACCGCTCCCGTCGAGGGCGTCGACATCAAGGCCACCCTCTTCGACACCGCGAACAGCGTCATCAGCGGCGACACCACCGAGGACAAGTGGCAGTCCGCGCTGAACGAGGCCAGTGAGAAGCTCCGCGCGGCGGGCGACTGACGCGGTGACGACACTCTCCACCCCACCCCCGGGCTCCGCCCACCGCACACCCGGACGCCGGACCCCGCCGCCCGCACCTCCCCGGCGGGCGGCGGCCCGGGGGCGCGGCCCCACCGGCTTCGTCCTGGCCTGTCTGCTGCCCGCGCTGGTCCTCTTCACGGTCTTCATGGCCGTCCCGACCGTGAACGTGTTCCGGATGTCCTTCTACACCTGGAGCGGCTTCTCCCCGCGGAAGCGGTTCGTCGGGTGGAACAACTTCCAACACCTGCTGGACGACGACCAGTTCGTGCGCGCCTTCCAGAACACGGTCGCGCTCCTCGTCGTGGTGACCGTCGTGACGATGGGCGCCGGCCTGTTCCTCGCGGCGGTCATGACCCGCCAGCGGCTGCGCGGCCGGGGCCTCTACCGGTTCGTCCTCTACATCCCCAACGTGCTCTCGGTGGTCGTGATCGCGGCGATCTTCTCCGCCGTCTACGACCAGAGGAACGGCCTGCTCAACGGCACCCTCCGGCTGCTCTCCCTCGACGGCTGGCAGCGGATCTGGCTCGGCGACCAGAAGATCGTGCTCTACTCCGTCGCGATCGCCATGGTCTGGCAGTCGCTCGGCTACTACATGGTCCTCTACATGGCGGGCATGGCGAGCATCCCCGAGGAGCTCTACGAGGCGAGCGCGCTCGACGGGGCCTCCGCCGTCCGCCAGTTCTTCGCTCTCACCCTGCCGCTGATCTGGCAGAACCTGCGCACCACCCTGACCTTCTTCATCATGAGTTCCGTCAACCTCAGCTTCGTCCTCGTCCGGGCGATGACCGGCGGCGGCCCCGACGGCTCCTCCGAGGTGCTGCTCGACTACATGTACAAGCAGGCGTACACGAACTCGTCGTACGGCTACGGCATGGCGATCGGCGTCGTAGTCTTCGCGTTCTCGTTCCTCGTGTCGCTCCTGGTGAGCCGGGCGACCCGCCGCGAGCCCCTCCAGTTCTGAGGACCAGCCCATGACCACGCCAGCCGCCCACCGCCCCCGCGCAGCCCACCGCCCCCGCACCGCCCGGCTGCTCACCCACGCGCTCGTCGCCGCCCTCGCGCTCGCCGTCGCGGTACCGGTCGGCTGGGTGCTGCTCGCCTCCCTCAAACAGAAGAGCGAGTTCTTCGGCAGCCCCTGGACCCTGCCGAAGAGCGCGCATCTGCGCAACTACACCGACGCGTTCCTCGGCGCGCACATGGGCCGGTACTTCCTGACCTCGGCCCTCGTCACCCTGCTCGGCCTGGCCCTCGTCCTCGCCGTCTCGGTACCGGCGGCGTACGTCGTCGCCCGCTACGAGTTCCGCGGCCGCCGTCTCATCGAACTCGCCCTGATGGCAGGCCTGTTCGTCAACGTCAACTACATCGTCGTACCGATCTTCCTGATGCTCGTCGACTGGGACCGCGCACTGATCGACGTCTTCCCCGGCGGCTTCTTCATCGACAACCCGGCGATCCTGTCCCTCGTCTACGCCGCGACGTCCATCCCCTTCACCGTCTACCTGCTGACCGCCTTCTTCCGGTCGATCCCGGTCGAGTACGAGGAGGCCGCCGCGCTGGACGGCGCCTCCCGCCTGCGGATCATGACCAGGATCATGCTCCCGATGGCCCGCCCGGCCGTCACCACCGTCATCCTGTTCGACTTCCTCGCCTACTGGAACGACTTCATCATCTCGCTCACCCTGCTCCCGGGCGACGACAAGACCCTCCAGGTCGGCCTGCTCAATCTGTTCACCGCGCAGAAGGCGGCGGCCGACTACGGACGCCTCTACGCCGGCATGGTCATCGTCATCGTGCCGGTCCTCGTCGTCTACGCGCTCATCCAACGCCGCCTCATCGAGGGCATCGCCTCCGGCGGGGTGAAGGGCTGATCCGCACCCGCGCCACACCAGCGGAAGGACCATGGACATGAAGGAATCGACGCGTACGGCACTCCTGGTCGCCGCCCGTACGCTCGTCGCGGCGGCCTGTGTCGCGCTCGTCGTCACCGCCCGTACGACCGCCGGGTGGGGACATCTCCTGGTCATGCTCGCCGGACTGGCCGGTCTGCTGGCCCTGCTCGCCGCATACAACCGGCGGTTCCGGTGAACGCGCCCGCCGCGACCGGCCGCGAACTGGCCGCCGTCCGGCCGAGCCCCCGCCAACTCGCCTGGCAGGCCATGGAGTTCTACGGCTTCCTGCACTTCGGGATGAACACGATGACGGACCGGGAGTGGGGCGAGGGCCATGACGACCCGGCCCTCTTCGACCCGGCCTCCCTCGACGCCGAGCAATGGGTCGGTGCCCTCAAGCGCGCCGGGATGACCGGCGTGATCCTCACCTGCAAGCATCACGACGGCTTCTGCCTCTGGCCGAGCGACGTCACCGACCACTCGGTGGCCTCCTCGCCCTGGCGCGGCGGACAGGGCGACGTGGTCGCGGAGGTCGCCGAGGCGGCGCGACGGCACGGGCTGCGGTTCGGGATCTACCTCTCCCCGTGGGACCGCACCGAGGCCACCTACGGCTCCGGGACCGCCTACGACGACTTCTACGTCGCCCAGCTCACCGAACTCCTCACCCGCTACGGGCCGTTGTTCTCGGTATGGCTCGACGGCGCCAACGGCGAGGGCCCGAACGGCAAGCGGCAGGTCTACGACTGGGACCGGTACTACGCGGTCGTCCGGGAACTCCAGCCGGACGCGGTGATCAGCGTGTGCGGCCCCGACGTCCGCTGGTGCGGCAACGAGGCGGGGGAGACCCGCCCCGACGAGTGGAGCGTCGTCCCGCGCGCCCTCCAGGACGCCGAACGCACCGCCGACCGTTCCCAACACGCCGACGACACCGGCTTCGCCCGGCTGGTCCGCAGCGACGACCGCGACCTCGGCAGCCGGGCCGCGCTCGCCGGACACGAGGACGACCTGGTCTGGTACCCGGCCGAGGTCAACACCTCGATCCGTCCCGGCTGGTTCCACCACCCGGCCGAGGACGCCCGAGTACGGTCCGCGGAAGAGCTGTTCGCCATCTATCTGCGGGCCGTCGGCGGCAACTCCTGCTTCCTGCTGAACGTTCCGCCCGCCCGGGACGGCCGGCTCCGGGACGCCGACGTGACCGTGCTGGCGCAACTGGGGCGGCACATAGCGGACTTCGGGGCCCGACGCATCGAGGCGACCGTGACCGTGTCGTCCGGCGCCGCGGACGCGCTCGCGACCGGGTGGCGGCCCGACGCGGCGGATCCACGGCCGGCCGTCACCCTGTCCTTCGCGGGACCCCGAGCCGTCGAAGCGGTCGTCGTGGGCGAGGACATCGCCCAGGGCCAGCGCATCGAGCACCTCGTGGTCCGGGGCCGGCACCGGGACGGCCGGTGGACGACGCTCGCCGAGGCGCACGCGGTCGGCCACCGGCGCATCCTCACCTTCGCGCCCGTCGAGGTGGACGCGGTGGTCGTGGAGATACCGCAGACGCGGGACACACCCGTCGTCGACCGCGTCGCGGCCGTCGGAGCGGCGTCGTGAAGCGCCTGATCCTCGGCGTCACCGGCGCCTGTGTGCTCCTCGCCGCGCTGGCCGTCACCCTGGCCGCCGCCCTCGGCCACGACTCCTCCGACGACGTGGCCACCGTGGCCGGACACCCGGTGACCCGGGCCGAACTCCTCTTCCACATGCGCCGGTTGGCCCCGACCGTGCAGAACGAGCTGCGCACCCGGTACAGCCTGGTGGGCACCCCCACCTGGAACACCGAGGTCGGCGGCAGGACCGCGCTCCAGCGGCTGGAGGACCGGGCGCTGGAGGAGATCCGGCACGACAAGACCCTCCTCGTCCTCGCGAAGGAGCAGGGGCTGGTCGACTCCGTCGACCACAGGGCGTTCCTCGCCGACCTGGACGACGAGAACGACTCCCGGGCCCAGGCCATGGCGGCGGGGCGGACCGTGTACGGCGTCGCGCGGTTCTCCGCCGAGGAGTACTACACGCACCGCCTCACCGCACTCACCACGGCCCTCGAACAGCGGCTCGGCAAGGGCGCCGACGCGCCGCTGCACGTGACCGACGCCGAGGTCCGCCGCGCCTTCGACGCCGACCGCGACGACTGGAGCGCCAACGCCACCACGTACACGTACGCCCGACTCGTCGTACCCGTACGGAAGGGAACCTCCGCCGAGAGTCTGCAGCGCAGGGTGCGCGCGGCCGGCAGCCTCGCCGCCGTAGCCGACGCGGAACCCGGCGCGCGGCTGACGAGAGCGACGTACGACCCAGGCGCCTCCGGCGGACCGAACGCCCATGACCAGGACCTCGCGGCCGTGCTCGGCAAGCTCGCGCCGGGCGGGATCTCGGCCCCCGTCCGGGGCACCGGCCAGATCACCTACTACGAGCTCGACGGCAGGAAGGTCGACGAGGACAAGGCGTTCGCCGCCTACTCCCGGCGCATACGGCAGTCCCTCGTCCAGGAGAAGTTCGACCAGTACCTCCAGCGCCGTGTCGACCGGAGCGACATCGATGTCGACACCTCGGCGGTGGACGCCATCAAAGCGGAGGAAGTGCAGCCATGAGACCCGTCGACACCGGACCACCCCGCCGCCCACGGACGCTGTACGCGGGCTTCGTCGCCCTGCTCGCCGCCCTGCTCGTCGGAGCGCTCGTCCCCGCGGCCCACGCCGCCACCACCCGCCACCACGCCCCCTCCCGCACCGCCCTCGAGGCGGCCTGGCCGGGCAACACCCCCAACACCACCGGCGGCAAGGACTACTACCTCGACGCCACGCTCGGCCGCGACACCGCCGCCGGCACCTCCCCGGCGACCGCCTGGCGTACCCTCGCCAAGGCCACCGCGACGACGTTCGCCCCCGGCGACCGCATCCTGCTCAAGGCCGGCGAGCAGTGGCCGGACCAGCAGCTGTGGCCCAAGGGATCCGGCAGCGCGGGAAAGCCGATCACCATCTCGGCGTACGGCGATCCGAACGCCCGCCGCCCCTACATCGCGACCAACGGCAAGGTCCCCAGCCCCTTCAGGTCCGACGGCACCAAGAACCCGGCCACCGTCGGACTGACCGGCGCCATCGTGCTGCGCAACCAGCAGTACTGGGACATCGACAACGTCGAGCTGTCCAACGACGACGACTTCGCCACGGACATCACCTCGGGGACGTACGTCCGCGACGGCATCATGGTGTCCATCAACGCCGATCTGCTGGCGAGCGGCGCGGACAGCGTCATGGACCACTTCCGGATCTCGAACGTCCACGTCCACCACCTGGACGGCCCCAGCAGCTGGCAGAAGATCCACTACGGCGCCGTGGACTTCCAGGTCTTCGGCAGCAGGAACTACAAGCAGTACGGCACCGGCGGCTACTACTTCAAGGACGTCCGGATCGAGAACAACACCTTCGAGAACGTCGAACTGCACGCCGTCCAGTTCGCGTTCAACTGGTTCGCCGCCGACGGCACGGACGCCGGGCAGTACGACGAGAGCGGCAAGTGGCACGAAGGCTGGGAGCAGTTGTGGGTCCGTACCCGCGACCTCTACAGCCGTGACGTCTACATCGGCCACAACTACGCCGAGAGCATCGGCCAGGGCGCGATCCAGCTCGCCGACACCAAGAACATGACGGTCGAGTACAACGAGGTCAACGGCTTCCTCAAACGCTATGACGCGGTGTCCTGCGCGCTCTATCTGTGGGCGGGCGCCGACTCCGTCATGCAGTACAACGAGGTCTACGGCGGCCCGGACAACGAGTACGACGGCACGCCCTGGGACCTGGAGTACACCAACTTCAACGTCACGTACCAGTTCAACTACTCGCACGACAACGCGGCGGGCTGGATGGCCTACATGGGCAACAGCTCAGGCTCCGTGGCCCGTTACAACCTCAGCGTCAACGACAACGGCGTCCTGGTGAAGAACATGCTGTCGACGAACTACTCGCCGACCTACTTCACCAACAACACCTTCGTCTACGACGGCGCGGACCTCGACTACGTCCACGACGAGACGTTCCTGAGCCGCGTCTACTTCCTCAACAACGTCTTCCACAACACCTCGACCACGACCGCGACACCCTGGTACCGGCGTACGGGCGCGCTGCGGCAGGCGGTGTTCTCCCACAACGACTACTACGAGGCGAGCGGGACCCACTCCCCGCAGGAGCCCGCCGACCCGAGAGGGCTGCGGGCCGACCCGGGATTCGTCGGCGACCCCGACGACTACCTCACCGGACTGGGCGTGAACCGGATCCGGGAGGCGGCGGCGCACTTCGCGCTCCGCGCCGACTCGCCGCTGATCGACGCCGGTCGGTACAACCCGCACCTCGGCACCGAGGACTTCCTCGGCACCCACCTCTACTACGGCACCGCCCCGGACATCGGCATCGCCGAGCGCCCCGTCGGCACCAGGGTGGAGAACCCCGTCGACGACGACCCCGTCGAGGAGGAGACGGACCAGCGCGTCGACCTCGCGCTCGGCAAACCCGTCACCGCCAGCTCCACCCACCCCGGGGCGAACGGCACCCTCACCGCCGACAGACTCACCGACGGCAGCCTCACCACCCGCTGGGCGGCGGCCGACGACGCGGCCTACCCGGTCACCCTCGACATCGACTTCGGCGCGAACACCACCTTCGACCAGGTCTATCTGGACGAGTACACCGACTCCGGCACCAACCCGAGGGTGCGCACCTTCGCGCTGCAGCGGTGGGACGCCGGGACGGGGGCATGGGTGACGTTCGCGAGCCGGGACACCGGCATCGGCCATGACCTCACCGTCACCGGCTTCGGCACCGTCACCACCTCCCGGCTGCGGGTGGCGCTCACCGGGAAGATCGCCACGGAGCAGTACACGCCGACCATGACCGAGATCGCCGTGTACGACGGATGACCGTGAACGGTGGGTACGAGGGATGACCGCGACCGGTGGGTGGACGGCACCCGTCCACCCACCGGCTCCACCGCCTACTCGCCCTTCGGCGCCGCCTGCTGGACCACCTCGAAGGACCAGAGGGTGGCGGCCGAGGCGGCGGGCTTGGCCTGCTCGCCCTCCGCGCCGCCCCGGTGCGCGGACTTCATCGAGCCCTCCATCCACGCCTGGAACGACTCCTCGTCACGCCAGCGCGTGTAGACGAGATAGGTGTCGGTGCCCTCGACCGGGCGGAGCAGCTCGAACCACTCGAACCCGTCCGAGTTCTCCACGGCGTGCGCCCGCGCGGCGAACCGCTTCTCCAGGGTCTCCCGCTGCGCGGCCGGGACGGTCAGTACGTTGATCTTGACTACGCTCATGCCCCCATCCTGCCTCCCCGGGCGGCCGGGAGCGGGGACCACCCCCTACTCCTGCTCTTCGGGAGAGGGTTCGAGACGTTCCGCCTCCCGGGAGGTCCGTCGCGCCTCCCGGTCGGCGCGGGCGAGCGCGTCGGCCGTGGTGCGGTGCCGCTCGTCGGCCCGCTGTTCCTCGTCGGCCGCCGTCCGCAGTGCCTCCCGAGCCCGCCGCAGCGACTCCTCCGCCTCGTCCACCTCCCGCTGGGCCCGACCGCGCCGGTCCCGTGCCTGTTCTACGGCCGTCTCGGCGTCGGTGTGGTCCGCGCGCCGGTCGTCGAGCTTCCGTGCGGCGGCCTCCGCTTCCCGGCGGGCCCGGGTGAGACGTTCCCGGCGCCGCCGGGCGAGCTCGTCCGTACGATCCGTACGGGGAGGGTGCGGCGGCCTGCTGCGGACGGCGCCTTCCCGGACGGGCCCCGACGGGAAGCCCGACGGCGGGACGAGGGCGCTGTGCAGGCGGCCGGTGGCCCACCGGTCCGCCGCGTCGGGGTCGGCGAGCACGGCCTGCAAGGTGGCCGTGACCTCCGTCAGCACGGCGGCCGACAGCCGCTGTCCGGCGTCGCGCGCGAGGTCGGACGTCCGACGGGTCAGCGCGGCGACGATCGTGCGGCGCTGGGCGGACAGCTCCCTGACCCCGGCCGGGTCCAGTTCCCGGTGGGCCGTGCGCAGCGCCTGCCCCAGCTCCAGGAACCGGTGGCTCTCCTCGGGCTGTGACCGCAGGAGCAGGTTCGCGGCCCAGGCGGCGAGGGTGGGCCGGCGGGCCTCGTGGATCCGCCGGGCGTCCTCCGCCCGGCCCGCCGTCCGGGCGGCCATCGCGAGTTCCTCGCGGCGCGCCACGAAACCGGCCGGCGGGGTGGTGTAGAGCCCGTCGAGCACCGCCTCCACGTCGTCCGTCCCGTCATCGCGCTTCCGCTTGCCCGCCATGCTGCACAGCCTCCACCGGGCCACGGCCCCGCGCACGCCGGGCGGGACTCAGGCGACCGGCATGCCGGGCGTCTCGGCGGGGGGCCGGGTGCGCGTCCAGTCGAACAGCACCACCGAGCACACGGCCGCCAGCGCGCACCAGGTCGAGACGAACTCCAGCCGCCACAGTGCCCAGCACACCAGCGCGCCGACGGCGACGAGCAGGCCCAGCAGGGACAGCCGCCGGTCGCCGGAGAGAAGCAGGGATCCCACGGTGGCCAGCAGATAGCCCACGACGAGGAGCGGCGGACGGGGGAGGTCGAACGCGTAGCCGATCGTACGGCCGTGGATCTCGGCCGTCACCGGGCCGGTGGCCAGCCCGTACGCGAGGACCGCGGCGGTCGCGGTCCCCACCGCGAGGGGCACGGTCAGCCGGGGACGGGCGGGCGGCCCGGCCGCGCACCACACCCCGGCGGGCACCCACACCGCCAGCAGCGGCAGGGCGACGACGGCCCAGAGAACGGTCGCGGTCCCGCCGCCCCCGCCCCGGTGCCAGACGGCCGACTCGACGATCTGATGGGCCCCGAGCAGGAGCGGCAGCGCGGCGAGCGGCAGATCGCGGCTCTCCCGCACCCGCAGGACCGAGGCCGCCCCGACGGCCGCGATCCCGGTACCCGCCACCAGATCGGCCGTCGCACTCCAGCACATCCGGCCACCATAGGGGCGGCTTCCGGGGCAGGTCCGCCTGCCACACCCCGTGGCGTCCTCGTGCAGCACAGGCGGGCGCCGGTGCGCCGGTACGCTCCCGGTCACGACCTCGCCCGGACCAGCCCCGCGTCGTACGCCGTGATCACGGCCTGGATGCGGTCCCGCGCGCCGATCTT
Organism: Streptomyces sp. NPDC005820; assembly: GCF_040630255.1. NCBI lineage: Bacteria > Bacillati > Actinomycetota > Actinomycetes > Kitasatosporales > Streptomycetaceae > Streptomyces > Streptomyces sp. NPDC005820. Next base: position 139,423 of record NZ_JBEXXE010000022.1, on the reverse strand, counting down.
GGCGAGGACGCGGCCGACGTGCTTCTTCACGGTGGACTCGGTGAGGACGAGCCGTTCGGCGATCTCGGTGTTGGTCCAGCCCTGCCCGATGGCGACGAGGACCTCGCGCTCGCGGTCGGTGAGCGTCCGCAGCCGGGGATCCTCCGCCACGGGTGCCCCGCCGGGCGCGAGGACCTGATGGGCGTACGCGTCCAGCAGTCGCCGGGTCAGGCTCGGGGCGACGACGGCGTCGCCGGTCGCTACGGCGTGGATGCCCGCGACGAGTTCCTCGGGGCGCGCGTCCTTGAGCAGGAAGCCGCTGGCACCGGCCCGCAGCCCTTCGTACGCGTACTCGTCCAGGTCGAACGTGGTCACGATGAGGACGCGGGTGCGGCCGCCGCCCGCGACGATCCGGCGGGTGGCCTCCAGGCCGTCCATGCCGGGCATCCGGACGTCCATGAGGACGACGTCGGGGCGCAGTTCCGCGGCCAGCCGGACGGCCTCGGCGCCGTGCGCCGCCTCGCCGACCGAGTCCAGGCCCGGGGTGCCCTCGATCAGCATGCGGCCGAATGGCGGGCGTACGCCCGGCCGTTGACCGTGACCGTGCCCGCGGTGGGGGAGTCCAGTCCGATGATCATGCGCATCGTGGTGGACTTGCCCGCCCCGTTCGGCCCCAGGAAGGCGGTGACCTCGCCGGCCCTCACCGAGAAGCTCAGGTGGTCGACCGCCGTCCTGTCCCCGTATCGCTTGGTCAGCTCACGCGCTTCGATCATGGGAATGGGCCTTTCCTGCCTCGGACTCGCGGTGACGCGTTCGAAGGTAGGAGCGCGCGAGGCCCGATTCCTGGGCCCCCGGGGGAATCTTCGGTCCGCCCGTGGTACCCCGGTACCACGGGCGCCACCGCGTTCGGGCCGTCCTACGGTTCGGGGCAGTCCTCGTCGGTGCCCTCGACGCGCGTGCCGTCGGCGGCGGTCACGGTCACCGTCACCGGCTCCGTGACCCGCGTGGCGAGGCGACGGGCCCGGCCCGCCGTGCAGATCAGCTGCCGCTGGGCCAGGTCGGAGCGTTCGGCGAACACCCCCTGCGGCAGGGTGACCGACACCCGGCTGTCCTCCACCGTGGCCCGTACGGGCTCCGCGGCGGACGCGGACGCGGAGGGGGCCGTCCTGGCGTCCGGTTCGACCGGGTCGTCCTGGGGCTGCCCGGGTTCGGGGGTCGGGAAGAGGGAGGCGGGCTCCGCCGCCCGGGCCACCTGCGTGGTCCACCCCTTGGACCGCTCCACCACGTCCGGGCCCTCGAGCATCTGCTCGATGGCCACCGCGGCGTCCCCGGCCTCGGGGACCGCGCGCAGGACGGCGACCAGGGTGCCGTCCTGGACGAAGTAGAGCGGGGTCGTCGCGGTGATCCCGCTCGCGGGACCGCCCGCCTCGACCACGCCGGTCGAGGGGATGCCGCAGGCGGAGAGCGCGAGTCCCGCGGTGACGACGAGCAGCGCGGCTCGGTGGACCGGTCTCGTCACAGGTTCTCCCACGCCGACTCGTCCCGCCGCAGCGGGAGTTCCACGGTGAAGACGGCGCCGCCGCCGGGGTGGTTGGCCGCGCGGACCGTGCCGCCGTGCATCCGTACGTTCTCCTCGGTGATCGCCAGGCCCAGCCCGCTGCCCTCGGTGCGGGTGCGCGCGCTGTCGGACTTGTAGAAGCGGTCGAAGACATACGGCAGCACGTCCTCGGGGATGCCCGGCCCGCTGTCGGCCACCTCCAGGATCGCGTGCCGCAGCGTGGCGTGCGGCCCGCCCTCGGTCAGCGTGAGACGCACCGGACTGCCGCCGTGCCGCAGGGCGTTGCCGACCAGGTTGGCCACGACCACGTCCAGTCGGCGTGGATCGACCCGGCCGCGCAGCTCGTCGGGCCCCGGCAGCCGGGTCTCGACCAGGTCCGACCAGCCCCGGGAGGAGACCGTGCGCCGGATCGACTCGGCGAGGTCGATCTCGTCCAGGTGCAGTTCCGCGGCCCCCGCGTCGAAGCGGGATATCTCCATCAGGTCCTCCACCAGCCGGGCCAGTTTCACGGTCTCCTCGCTGATGAGCCGCACCGCGACCGCCGTGTCCGGGTCGAGCCGGGCGGCCTCCTCGTCCAGCACGTCGGTGACCGCCGACATGGCGGCCAGCGGGGTGCGCAGTTCGTGGGAGACGTCCGAGGCGAATCGGCGGGCCCGCGCCTCCATGCCGCGCAGCTCGGCGACGGAGTGTTCCAGCGCCGCCGCGGTCTCGTTGAACGTGTGGGACAGATCGGCGAGTTCGTCGGAGCCGTTGACGTCGAGCCGGGTGTCGAGCCGGCCCTCGGCGATGCTCCGGGTCGCCCGGCGCAGCGCCCGCACCGGCCGCAGCACCCCGCGCGCCGCGAACAGGGCGAGCAGCACGGCGACACCGAGGGCCGACGCGGTCGCCCGTTCGATGGCCGTGACCAGCGCGTCGACGGACCGCTGTTCGTCGGTCTGGGGCACGGTCAGGAAGACCTGGATCCCGGTGGGTGTCTGCGTGCCCTGGGCGGAGGCGAAGACGACCGTCATGCCGACGACCAGGGAGGTCCGTCCACCGCTGTTCACCCGCTGGAAGACGGTGGCCATACTGGAGCGGACGGCCTTGCGCAGGGCGGGCGACACCTCGCCGAAGCGGTCGCCGGGCGCCGAGGTCGCGCTGAGCCCCTCGTAGACGACGAGGACGCGCCAGGTGCCGGACGGCTCTGCGAGTGCCACGTTGGAGGCGAACTGGTTGAGCATGTCCTCGGTGGGCGGGTAGCCGATGCCCGTGGCGATCCGGCTGACCTGGGAGCGCAGCTGCCGGATCACGGTGTCCTGGCTCTGCTGGAGCACCCCGGTGCGCGCCTCGCGGAAGGTCAGTGCCCCGGTCGTCGTGGTGGCCAGGGCGGCGACCAGCCCGAACGCCACCACGAGCCGCACCCGCAGCCCGCGCAGCACCACCCGGGAAGGAGTGCGCGCCGCCTTCGCCGGGGTGCGGACCCGGTGCCGGGGAGTGGACGCCTGCTTCTGAGGCTGAGGGGTGGGGACGCTCGTGGCCCCTGTCCTGCGGGTCTCCGCCCGCGCCGCGCGTCTCACCGCGCCGCGAACCGGTAGCCGAAGCCGCGGACGGTCTGGATGTAGCGCGGTTCGCGCGGCGGGTCGCCCATCTTGGAGCGCAGCCGTTTGACACAGGCGTCCACCAGCCGGGCGTCGCCGTGGTAGCTGTGCTCCCAGACCGCCTCCAGCAGCTGCTGCCGGCTGAACACCTGCCCCGGCGAGGCGGAGAGGGTCAGCAGCAGCCGGAGTTCGGACGGGGCGAGCTGGACCGGGGTGCCCCGCACGGTGACGGACAGCCCGGCCCGGTCGACGGCCAGGTCCCCGTAGGTGTCGATCTTCGGCAGCCCGCCGTCGCCCGGGGCCGCCCCGCCCGCCCGGCGCAGCACGGCGCGGATTCGCGCGTCCAGCACCCTGGCCTGTACGGGCTTGACGACGTAGTCGTCCGCGCCCGCCTCCAGACCGACAACGATGTCCACGTCATCCCCCCGAGCGGTCGCCATGATGATCGGCAGGGTCTGGTCGACGGCGCGGACGGCGCGGCACACGTCCATGCCGCTCATGCCGGGCAGCATCAGATCGAGGACGACGACATCGGGCCGGAAGGACCGCAGCAGGTCCATGCCCTCCTCCCCGGTCGGGACGGCGGCGACCTCATGGCTCTGGCGGCGCAGCCCCAGTGCGACCCCTTCCCGGACGGCGCGGTCGTCTTCGATCAGCAGAACACGTGGCATGGGCTCAGTATCGGGAGCGGCCGTCCCCCGGCGGGCCACTGTTACCGGATGATCACATAGTAAGGATGATCATTCGTTACGAGTCCGTTACTCTCTGAGCCAGATCCTCTCACATGACATCCACAGTCTGGCTGCCGATGACCGAACATGAAGCAAGGCCCTCCTCCGCTCCCCGCCGCCGTCGGCGCGGCCCCGCGCACGCCTCCGCGCGGCGCAGGGGGAGGGCTCCGCTGTGGGGCGGGCTCGCCGCGACGACCGTCCTCGGGGTCGCGGGCTTCGCCGCCGTGGGATGGGCGCTGCCGGCCGGCAAGGACTTACCGGCACGGGCGGGAAGCTCCGAGAGCGCCGGGCCGAGCGCCTCCGAACCGAGCGCCTCCGAGCCGCGCGCCCCGGGGCCGAACGCCTCCGGGGCGGACGCCTCAGGGGCGAACGGCTCCGGGTCGAACGCCTCCGACCCGGCCGAGCCGACCCCCGGCCGCACCACCCCGCGCCCCGGCGCCTCCTCGTCGGCCTCGTCCGGCGCGGCGGCGACCGGCTCCTCCCCGAGCCCCTCCCGGACCACCGTCCCCATCCCCAGGACCGGCCCGGGCACCTTCGTCACCGCGTCCGGCGGCAGCGACCGGGTCGGCAAGGGGAAGCCGCTGACCTACCGGGTCGAGGTCGAGACCGGGCTCGATCTCTCCACCGCGGACGTGGCCGAGCAGGTGGAGGACATCCTGGCCGATCCGCGCGGCTGGACCGCCGACGGCGTCTCCGCCTTCCAGCGGGTCTCGAGCGGGACCACCGACTTCGTCGTCAAGGTGGCCACCCCCGCCACCGTCGACAAGATCTGCCTGGAGGGCGGGCTGGACACCCACGGCGACTTCAACTGCAACGTCTTCGGGAACGTCATGGTCAACCTGGAGCGCTGGGAACTGGCCACCCCCGTCTACGCCGCGGACGTCCCCTCCTACCGGGCGCTGATCATCAACCACGAGGTCGGCCACTTCCTCAAGCACGGTCACGTCGGCTGCCCCGGCGCCGGAAAACCCGCGCCCGCGATGATGCAGCAGATCAAGGGCATGAACGGCTGTGTCCCCAATGTCTGGCCCTACGACGCCGACGGCAGGCCGATCACCGGCCCCGCGGTGCCCTGACCGGCGCCGAGTACGATGACCGGGCACACGGGAGGATCGGTTCAGGTGAACGCTTCGGGCAGGCAGCGGCCCACGATGGCGGACGTCGCCGCGAAGGCGGGGGTCTCGCGGGCGCTGGTCTCGATCGTGTTCCGCAACCAGCCGGGGGCCAGCGAGGAGACCCGTGAGCGGGTGCTGAAGGTCGCCGACGAGATCGGCTACCGGCCCGACAGTGCGGCCCGGCTGCTCGCCCGCGGCCGCAGCCGCACCCTCGGCGTGATGTTCACCGTGCAGCAGACCTTCCACACCAACCTCATCGAGGGCATCTACCCCGAGGCCGAACGCCTCGGCTACGAAGTCCTGTTGTCGGGCTCCACCCGCAGCCGCAGCGAGGAGAAGGCGGTCGAGGCGCTGCTCAGCCACCGCTGCGAGGCGCTGATCCTGCTCGGCTCCTTCGTCGAGCCCGCGTTCCTCCACGACCTGGGGCGCCGCACGGTCGCCGTCTCCGTCGGCCGCCGCGTCCCCCACGCCCACGTCGACTTCGTCCACTCCGCCGAGGGCAAGGGCGTACGACAGGCCATGGAGCACCTCGTCGAACTGGGGCACCGCCGGATCGTGCACATCGACGGCGGCCAGGGCCCCGGCTCGGCCGAACGCCGGCGCGCCTACCGGGCAGCGATGCGCCGGCACGGACTGGAGTCCGAGGCCCGGGTCCTGCCCGGCGACCACACCGAGGTGTCGGGCATCGAGGCCGGCCGCACCCTCCTCGCCGAACGCGACCGGGGCCGGCCGCTGCCGACCGCGGTCCTCGCCGGCAACGACCGCTGCGCCATGGGCCTGCTGATGCCGCTGACCCGGGCCGGCGTCGAGGTGCCCCGCGATCTGTCCGTCGTCGGCTACGACGACAGCCACCTCTCCCACCTCATGCCCATCGGCCTGACCACCGTCCGCCAGGACGCGGTGCTGATGGCGGAACACGCCGTGCGCTATGCCGTCGAACGGCTGGAGAACCCCGAACTCCAGCCGAGGGAGGCGGTGTTGGAGCCGAAGCTGGTGGTACGCGAGAGCAGCGGTCCGGCACCGCGCGACCCGGCCTGAGCCGTACGGTTCCCGGCCGGGCTGCGGCTTCCCGGGTTACGCGGGCGGGGCCGGGTCGCCGTCGCGGTTTCTTACCGTCTCCGCCGCCTGCCGCAGTGCGGTGAGGGCCGTGCGTACGGCTCGGCGGGCCGCGCGTTCGGGGCGGTGCAGTACGTCGATGTGGCGGGTGGCGTGGATACCGCTGAGCGGGCGCAGTACCACCGCCGGGTGGGGGCGGGAGGTCCAGCGCGGCATCAGGGCGACGCCGCCGCCCGCGGCCACCACCTCCGCGACCACCGCGATCTCGTTGATGCGATGGACGATCTCCACCCTGCGTCCGGCGGCGGCGGAGACGGCCTCGACGGTGGCCATGAGCGGAAAGCCGTCGTGCACGGTGATCCAGGGCTCACCGGCGACGTCCTGGGGCGTCAGCGCGGGCTTGGCCGCCAGCGGGTGGCCGGCGGGCAGCGCGATGTCGAGGGGTTCCCGCAGCAGCGGGGTGGCCGTCGCGGTCCGCGGCCAGGGCGGCGCATGGTCGAGCCGGTGGGCGAGGACGAGGTCGTAGTGGCGGGTCAGCGCCGGGAAGTCGTCCTGCGCCACGTCCTCGTCGTGGAGGGAGACGCGCGGCGATCCCGGCGTGCTCAGCGCGCGCAGCAGCAGCGGGAAGAACGCGGCGGCGCCGCTGTGGAAGGCCGCCACCGACACCGCCCCGTCGGGCCGTTCGACGAACTCGTCCACGGCCTGGCGCGCCCGGGCCAGCGCGGTCTCCACCCCGATCGCCGCGTCGGCCAGCGCCTGCCCCGCGGCCGTGAGGACCAGCCGCCGCCCGTCGCGCTCGGTGAGCGGCACCGGAATCGTCCGCTGGAGCAGCCGCAGCTGCTGCGAGATCGCCGAGGGCGTCACCCGCATCGCCTCGGCGGCCGCGGTGACGCTGCCCAGCTCGCCCAGTTCCCGCAGCACCCGCAGCTGTCTCTCGTCCACCCCGTCAGTGTAGCTTCGCTTAAGGGTCCGTATAGCAACTGGTTGTTTACTTCAAAATGCAGCTCCGCAAGGGTGGATCCCATGCCACCCACCCGTCGTACGGACGTGGTGCTCCTGGCCGTCGCCGTCGTCTGGGGTTCCAGCTACCTGTCGGCGAAGACGGCCACGGCCACCACACCGGTGCTCCTCGTCCTCTTCGTTCGCTACGCCCTGTCCGCCCTCGCCAGTGTCGCCGCCGTCGCCGCCGTGCGCGGCAGGACCGGCCCCCTCACCCGGGACGAGGCGCTGCGCGGCTCCCTGCTCGGGGTCACCCAGGCCGCCGTCCTCGTCCTGGAGACCTACGGCGTCGCCCACACCACGGCCGCGAACGCGGGCCTGATCATCAGCCTCACCCTCGTCCTCACCCCGCTGCTGGACCGCGCCGGACGCCCCGGCGGACCGCCGCCCCCGTTCTTCCTCGCCGCCGGTGTGTGCGTCGCGGGCGTGGGCCTGCTCGTCTCCGGCACCGGTCTGCGCGCGCCCGGCGCCGGAGACCTGCTGATGCTCGCGGCGGCGGTGGTCCGGGCGGGCCATGTGGTGCTCGTCGGACGGCTCACCACGGGCCGGGCGATACGACCGCTGCAGCTGACGACCGTGCAGGTCGTCGTCGGCACGGCCCTGTTCCTGCCCTTCGCGGCGACCGGGCTGCCGGAGCTCGCCCGCATCGACGCCGTCACCTGGGCCCAGCTCGCCTACCTGGCCCTGTTCTGCGGTCTGTTCGCCTTCCTGGCGCAGACCTGGGCGGTGCAGCGCACCTCGGCGACCCGCGCGAGTCTGCTGCTGGGGACCGAACCGGTCTGGGCCCTCCTGGTCGGCATCGGCTTCGGCGGCGAACACCTCACCGCGCTCTCCGCTCTCGGAGCCGCGCTGATCGTCACCGGAACATACTGGGGGCAGGCCGTCGAACGCCGCACACGACAGCCCCGCCCGACCGTGACCGACCGCCTGCCCGAGCCGGAACCGACTGCCTGAGCGGGCCCCGGACCGGACCTAGCCCAGCGCCCGCAGGGCGGTCACGCGCTCGGCCAGGAAGCCCCGGCACCAGGTGGCGTGGTCCCCCTCGTATCCGCGCGGTCCGCACTCCACGACCAGCAACAGCCCCAGATAGAGGCCGTAGAGCGCCAGACGGTGACGGAGCGCCGGGGTGAAGTCGAGCCGGCCGCCGGCCTCGCGGTAACCGGCGACGAGAGCGCTGTCCGGGCCGACGTCCCCGCCGAGCTCCAGGGAGATCAGTTCGGCGGCCGGGTCGCCCCAGAAGGCCCGCTCGTGATCGATGAGACCGGTGATCCGGACGTCCGAGCCGTCGGCCCCGTCCTCGTCGGCGACGCCGACGAAGATGTTCCCCGGCCACAGGTCGAAGTGGACCAGACAGGGCCGGGTGACCTCGTCCAACGCGTCCGCGCCCGCCGCCACCAGGGCCCGTATCTCCGCCGGTGTCACGCCGAGTGCGGACCGCCAGTGGTCGGCGTCCTCCAGCAGCGCGTCCACCATGGCGGTGAACGCAGTCCGCCAGTCGGGAGCGGACAGCCCGGACTCCGGGGCCGGGTAGCCGAACCGGCCGTCCTCGGAGACCAGGGTGTGCAGCCGGGCGGTGATCGCGCCCAGCTCGCGCCGCAGCGCGCTCTCGGCCGCGGCGGGCAGCCGGTCGGCCGCCTTGTCCCACGGGGTGCCGTCCAGCACGGACACCGCGAGGAAGTCGTCGCCCGCGTACAGCAGTTCCGGGGTCGGCACCCCGCCGTCGGACAGCGACGCGAGCCGCCGGTACACCGCGGCCTCGGTCGCCATGATGCCCCGCTCGTAGCGCAGGACGGGGGTGCCGACGGACGGAGCGAGCTTCACCACCGCCGCGCGGCCGTCCTCGAACCGCACCCGGTAGGCGGTGTTGAACCAGCCGTCGGTCAGCTCCGCCTCCAGCCGGCACCCGGCACCCGTCGCCCCCCGCATCAGCGCGTCCAACTCCTCGGCGGACAGCCGTCGTTTGGTCAGGCTCTGCATGCGGCGGCTCACTTCCGGTCGTCGGCACGGGGGTGCTGGGAGCGCTCACATTCTGCGGGGTGCGCCGGTCCCGGTCCAGGTCTCAGCCGCCCGCGGCGCCGAACCACCTGGACAGCGCCACGTCCAGATTCCCCTGCTCCTCGCCGACCCAGACCACATGACCGTCGGGCCGCAGCAGCACCGCGGGCACGTCCACCTCCTCGCTGACGTCGACGACATGGTCGACCCGGTCCGCCCGGCCCGCCACCGAGAGCCGGCCGGTGCTGTCGAGCAGCAGCCCGCGCCCGCCGTGCAGCAGCCCGTACAGGCGCCCCCGCTCCTTCAGCGCCACGTCCCGCATCCGCCGCCCGAGCAGGTCGTGGCCGCCCTCGCCGAAGCCGACGTCGTAGCGGACCTCGACCGCGGTGATCATCCCGGTCAGGTACCGGTTCACCTCCTCGAAGTCCATCAGCCTCGAGAACAGCTCCCGCAGCGCGGTCGGACCCGGTTCCGCCCCCAGCAGCGTGATCGCCGCCCGGGTGTTGTCCAGCACCCGGGCGCCCACCGGATGCCGTTCGGTGTGATAGCTGTCCAGCAGCCCTTCCGGCGCCCACCCGGCGACCTCGGCGGCCAGCTTCCAGCCCAGGTTGAACGCGTCCTGGACGCCGAGATTGAGCCCCTGCCCGCCGGTCGGCGGATGGATGTGCGCCGCGTCGCCGGCCAGCAGCACCCGCCCCACGCGGTAGCGCTCGGCCTGCCGGGTGGCGTCACCGAACCGGGACAGCCAGCGCGGCGCGCGCGCCCCGAAGTCGGTGCCCGCGAAGGCCCGCAGCTGCTTCCCGAACTCCTCCAGGGTCGGCGGGGACGTCCGGTCCTCGGCCACCCCGTCGGCGGGCACGATGACCCGGTACGTCCCTTCGCCGACGGGGGCCGCGCCGAAACGCAGCTGGGTCCTGCGGACCTCCTCCACCACGGCGTCGATCCTCGCGGGATCCTCCGTCAGCTCCATCTCGCCCAGCAGTGTCTCCACGGTGGCGGGCTCACCGGGGAACCCGACCCCGAGCTGCTTGCGCACCAGGCTGCGGCCGCCGTCGCACCCGACGAGGTAGCGCGAACGCAGCCGCGTCCCGTCCGCCAGCTCGACCGACACCCCCTCCTCGTCCTGGCTCAGCCCGACCACTTCGCAGCCGCGCCGGATCTCGGCGCCGACCTCGACGGCCCATTCGTTCAGCAGTCGCTCGGTGACCGGCTGCGGGTGGGCGAGGCCGTACGGGTGCGCCGTGTCCAGCCCGTCAGGCCACGGCTTGACGATGCCGCCGAACAGGCCCCCGACCGAGAACCTCTTGCTGACCGCGGCGAACCGCTCCAGCAGCCCGCGCTGGTCCATGATCTCGACGCTCCGCGCGTGCAGGCCCTGCCCCCGGGACTGCGGGGTCGGCTCGGCCAGCCGCTCCAGCACCACCACGTGCACGTCGTGCAGCCGCAATTCGGCGGCCAGCATCAGGCCGGTCGGTCCGCCGCCCACCACGATCACGTCGATCATCGAAATACCCCCGGTTTCCGCAGGTTCCTGGCTCAGGCCGGAAATTCTGCAGGACACGGGGGGTCTTGCCGCAAGACCCCCCGTGTGCTATAGGTTGAGAGTGGCAGGGAGCGAACAACTCCCTGCCTTTTCGCGGGGCCTTTTCGTGCGCTATCCGACCTGTGCCCTCCGCCACTCCACTTCCTCGGCAGCCATCGGGGCCCGGATGCTGTACACGTCGCCGACCTGGAGATTGTCCGGAGTGCTGTACTCACCGTAGGTACCGATGACTGACACAGCCACTTCGGAATCGGGCTGCCAGAAAGTGCGGAAGTACGGGGAGTTCGCCGGGAATTCCGGGATCTCCAGAAGCGGGACGCCGCGCCGCTCCAGTAGGCGTTTCAGCTTTTCGAACCGAAGCCTGGGAGTGAACCGCCCGTACCGGGCGCGGATCGTCTCGTTGACGAGAGTGCGGTCCCGGTACGCGAGCCGGTGCACCTGAAGGGTGAAGTGGTTGCCCGACCAGGGATGGTCGGCACCCGCGCGGTCCCAGTAGAACTCGGCGAGGCCGTAGTCACGGCTCAGGCTGCGCTCGCCGAAGACGTTCTCGGCGAAGTCGGACCCCAGGACCCGGGTGACGCGGTCGGGAGAGTCCGCGGGGCCCACGCCGAGCAAGGTGCCGGTAGTGACGACTTCCATGTAGAACGCCAGGGAGTACGGGGTCAACCTCATCATCCTCTCGAGAGGGAGGTTTTGGGCCCTATTTTTCCGCCTGGAAGGCCTTCAGGATCCGTTCGGCCGCCAGTGTGGCCGTCAACTCGCCTTCCCGTACCCGCTGTTCGAGGTCCGGCGCCAGGGCCCGTACCGCGGGATCGGCGTGGAGGCGGCCCAGGAGTTCGTCGCGGACCATGCTCCAGGTCCAGCCGACCTGCTGGTCCCGCCGCTTGGCGGTCAGCCGGCCGGTCGAGTCCAGCAGCGCGCGATGCTGTTCGAGGCGTTCCCAGACCGTGTCCAGGCCGGTCGACTCCCGGGCGCTGCAACTGAGCACCGGCGGGGTCCAGGCCGGGTCGGGGCCGTGCATCAGCCGGAGGGCGCCGGAGAGTTCGCGCGCCGCGGCCTTCGCGTCGCGTTCGTGCGGGCCGTCCGCCTTGTTCACGGCGATCACGTCGGCGAGCTCCAGGACGCCCTTCTTGATGCCCTGGAGCTGGTCGCCGGTGCGGGCGAGGGTGAGCAGGAGGAAGGAGTCGACCATGTCGGCGACGGCGGTCTCGGACTGGCCGACGCCGACCGTCTCGACGAGGATCACGTCGTAGCCCGCCGCCTCCATCACCACCATCGACTCCCGGGTGGCCTTGGCGACCCCGCCGAGGGTGCCCGCGCTGGGGGAGGGCCGTACGAAGGCCGCCGGGTCGACCGCCAGGCGTTCCATCCGGGTCTTGTCGCCCAGGATCGAGCCGCCCGTACGGGTCGAGGACGGGTCGACGGCCAGGACCGCCACCCGGTGGCCCAGCGAGGTCAGCAGCGTGCCGAAGGCGTCGATGAACGTCGACTTGCCGACCCCCGGCACCCCGCTGATCCCGATCCGCCGCGCCCGGCCGCTGTGCGGCAGCAGCGCGGTCAGCAACTCCTGGGCCAGTGCCCGGTGCTGGGGCCGGGTGGACTCGACGAGCGTGATCGCGCGGGCGATCAGCGCCCGCTTCCCGTCGAGCACACCCTTCACATACGTGTCGACATCGATCACAGCTCGTGCCCGAGGTCGGCACCCAGCCTCGCCACCAGGTCGTGCGCCGCGTCCGGGATCACCGTCCCGGGCGGGAAGACGGCCGCCGCGCCCATCTCCAGGAGCGTCGGCACGTCCTGCGGCGGGATGACCCCGCCCACCACGATCACGATGTCCTCACGCCCCTCCTCGGCGAGCGCCTCGCGCAGCGCCGGGACGAGGGTGAGGTGTCCGGCGGCCAGGGACGAGACGCCGACGATGTGCACGTCGGCCTCCACGGCCTGCCGGGCCACCTCGGCCGGGGTCTGGAACAGCGGGCCGACGTCGACGTCGAAGCCGAGGTCGGCGAAGGCGGTGGCGATCACCTTCTGGCCGCGGTCGTGGCCGTCCTGGCCCATCTTGGCGACCAGGATGCGCGGACGGCGGCCCTCGGCCTCCGCGAAGGCGTCCACCAGGGCGCGGGTGCGCTCCACGGACGGGGACTCGCCTGCTTCGGTTCGGTACACGCCGGAGATGGTACGGATCTGGCTTGCGTGGCGCCCGTACACCTTCTCCAGGGCGTCGGAGATCTCGCCGATGGTGGCCTTCGCGCGGGCCGCGTCCACGGCCAGCTCCAGCAGGTTGCCCTCGCCGCCGGCCGCCCGGGTCAGCGCGTCCAGCGCGTCCTGGCAGGCCCGCTCGTCGCGCTCGGCGCGCAGCCGCCGCAGCTTCTCGATCTGCTGGGAGCGCACGGAGGAGTTGTCGACCTTGAGGACGTCGATCGCCTCGTCGTTCTCGACGCGGTACTTGTTGACGCCGATGACCGGCTGGCGGCCGGAGTCGATCCGGGCCTGGGTGCGGGCCGCGGCCTCCTCGATGCGCAGCTTGGGGATGCCGGCGTCGATCGCCCTGGCCATGCCGCCCGCCGCCTCCACCTCCTGGATGTGCTGCCAGGCCCGGCGGGCGAGGTCGTACGTCAGCTTCTCCACGTACGCGCTGCCGCCCCACGGGTCGATGACCCGGGTGGTGCCGGACTCCTGCTGGATCAGCAGCTGGGTGTTGCGGGCGATGCGCGCCGAGAAGTCGGTGGGCAGCGCGAGCGCCTCGTCGAGGGCGTTGGTGTGCAGCGACTGGGTGTGGCCCTGGGTCGCCGCCATGGCCTCCACACAGGTCCGCGTGACGTTGTTGAAGACGTCCTGCGCGGTCAGCGACCAGCCCGAGGTCTGCGAATGGGTGCGCAGCGACAGCGACTTGGTGTTCTTCGGGTCGAACTGCTTCACCAGCTTCGCCCACAGCAGGCGTGCCGCCCGCAGCTTGGCGACCTCCATGAAGAAGTTCATGCCGATCGCCCAGAAGAACGACAGCCGGGGCGCGAACGCGTCCACGTCCAGGCCCGCCTCCCGGCCCGCCCGGATGTACTCCACGCCGTCCGCGAGCGTGTACGCCAGCTCCAGGTCGGCCGTCGCACCGGCCTCCTGGATGTGATAGCCGGAGATGGAGATGGAGTTGTAGCGGGGCATCCGCTGCGAGGTGTACGCGAAGATGTCGGAGATGATCCGCATCGACGGCTTCGGCGGATAGATGTAGGTGTTGCGGACCATGAACTCCTTGAGGATGTCGTTCTGGATGGTCCCGGCCAGCTTCTCGGGCGGTACGCCCTGCTCCTCCGCCGCCACGATGTACAGCGCCAGGATCGGCAGCACGGCGCCGTTCATCGTCATCGACACGGTCATCCTGTCGAGGGGGATCCCGTCGAACAGCTGCCGCATGTCGTAGATCGAGTCGATCGCCACGCCCGCCATGCCGACGTCACCGGTCACCCGCGGGTGGTCGCTGTCATAGCCGCGGTGGGTCGGCAGGTCGAAGGCGACCGACAGGCCCTTCTGGCCGGCCGCGAGGTTGCGGCGGTAGAAGGCGTTGGACTCCTCGGCCGTGGAGAAACCCGCGTACTGGCGGATCGTCCAGGGCTGGTTGACGTACATCGTCGGGTACGGGCCGCGCAGATACGGGGCGATGCCCGGGTGGGTGCCCAGGAAGTCCAGGCCCTCCAGATCCTGCCCGGTGTACAGCGGCTGGACCGCGATGCCCTCCGGCGTCTCCCAGAGCAGATCGTCCCCGCCCGCCGCCTTCTTCACGGCCGTACGCCACTCGTCGGCCCCGGCGCCGACGGTCGGGGTCCCCAGCTCGATCCCGGAGAAGTCGGGGATGGAGGGGCCGGAAGGGGCGGTCATCAGGACACTCCCATGCGGTCGAGGGTGGCGGACAGGACGGCGACCGCGTCGCAGCCCGCGAAGACGTGGTCGTCGACATCCGGGTACGGCCCGGGACGCCCGGCGAGGAACACCTGCGCGGCACCGGCGGCCTTCAGTCGCGCGGCCTCCGCCCCGGCCCGCTCCTCGTACAGCGCGTCGCTGGAGCACAGACAGGCCTCCGTGGCCCCGCTCTCCTCGAACGTGCCCTCGGTGACCGGCTCGATGCCGCCCGCCTGGAAGAGGTTCGCGGCGAAGGTCAGCCGCGCGGTGTGCGCGGCGGCCGGACCGAGCGCCGCCAGGAAGATCCGCGGCCGGGAGCCGGCCCTGGCCAGATGGGCGTCCGAGCGGGCCCGCAGCTCCTCGAACGCCTCGTCGCGGCGCACCCGCGGCAGACCGCCGGAGCGCGGGGTCGGCGCGCTCTCCCGGACGACCGGCTTCTCGGCGAGGAACGGGAACTCGCTGACCCCGGTGATGGGTTCGCGGCGCTTGGCGAGCCGCTTGGAGCGCTCCGCCCAGGTCGTCGCCAGATCGGTGCGGATCCGGCCCGAGCGCAGGACGGCCGCCTGGCCGCCGTCGCGCTCGATCGTCCGGAAGAACTCCCAGCCCGCGCGGGCGAGTTCGTCCGTGAGCCGCTCCACGTACCAGGAGCCGCCCGCCGGGTCGATCACCCGGGCGAGGTGCGACTCCTCGATGAGGATCGTGGAGGTGTTGCGGGCGATACGGCGCGCGAACGCGTCCGGCAGCCCGACCGCCTCGTCGAACGGCAGCACGGTGACCGACTCGGCCCCGCCCGCCCCCGCGGCCAGCGTGGCGACGGTCGCGCGCAGCATGTTCACCCACGGGTCGCGGCGCGTCATCATCACCGGCGAGGTCACCGCGTGCTGGACCTGGGCGCCCGCGGCGGGCGCCCCGCACACCTCGGCCACCCGGGCCCACAGCCGGCGCGCGGCCCGCAGCTTGGCGATCGTCAGGAACTGGTCGGCGGTGGCCGCGTACCGGAACTCCAGCTGGGCGCAGGCCTGTTCGACACTCAGCCCGGCCTCGGTCAGCGCCCGCAGATACGCCACACCGGTCGCGAGGGAGGCGCCGAGCTCCTGGGCGGCCGAACCGCCCGCCTCGTGGTACGGCAGCGCGTCCACCGTCAGCGCCCGCAGCCCCGGGTACTCCTCGGCGCACAGCCGCGCCAGCGCGGCGGCCGGCGCGAAGTCCGACGCCTGCCCGGTACGGGCCTCGTGCCCGAGCGGGTCCGCCCCCAGATTGCCGCGCGCCGCGTCCTTGCCGACGCCCCGCTCCTCGTACAGCCGCAGCAGCTCCCGCGCGGCCGGCTCGACGTCGGTCCCGGCGTCGAGGACGACCGGCGCGAGGTCCAGATAGACCCCGTCGAGCACCCGGCCCAGCGACGACACGGGGATGCCCGCCTCGCCGACGACCAGCCACAGGGAGGTGACGCCGTTCTCCAGGTCCGCGAGCACCGCGCCGTTGTCGGCCACCGCGTGCCGCTGCCGTACGTCCCACCCCCCGAGCGTGTTCCCCTCCGGCCGGCCGGACCGGACGAAGGGGGCGAACCCGGGGAGACCCGGCTCGGGCGCGGCGTCGTGCGCGGTGTACAGAGGACGGGTGCGCAGCCCGTCCTCCAGCGCGGTGGACAGGGCTTCCTCGGCCTGAGCTCCCTCGACGTCCTTGCCCGACTTGCGCAGCACGCCCGCGACGAGGCGCTGCCACTGCTCGTGGGTGGAATCCGGGAACTCGGCGGCCAGCTCAAGCCCGTCGTCAGGCAGGACCGTCATGCTCGGATGGTAGGCCAGAGGCGCAAAGGGGCAGCAGAGGGCGCGGCTGTGACCTTGCCCTCCCCGAGAATGTGACCCCGTTCACCGGCCCTCCGATGCCCGCCGTTGGGCCGTTCGGCCCCGCCCCGGAGGCCCGTCACGATCACGGCTGGAACGGTGTCCGTAGGGGATCTCCCGTCCGGACGATCGCCGTGACCCGCCGTCGTGGGACCAGGGGGAGTGGTGAGTGACAGCCCGCAGGTCACGCTGACCGGCGCGCGCGGGGACGGCTCCGCGAAGACGGACCGCGCCCCGTGGCGGTCCCGGCCGGACGCCGGACCGCTGGTCGTGGCCGGCGCCTTCACACTGGCCCAACTCCTGCTCGTACGGCCCTGGATGGGGCTCGGCTGGGACGAGTCGGTCTACGTCAGCCAGGTCTCCTCGCACGCCCCCGCCGCGTTCTTCAGCGCCCCGCGCGCCCGTGGCGTCCCACTGCTGGTGGCGCCGGTCGCGGCCTGGTCGTCGTCCACCGCACTGCTGAGGATCTACCTGGCCGTGCTGTCCGGGCTCGGACTCCTCCTCGCCCTGCGCGCCTGGCGCGGTGTCTTCCCCGCCCGGGTGCTGACCACCGCCGGCGCCCTGTTCGCCACCCTGTGGGTGACGCTGTTCTACGGCCCGCAGGCCATGCCCAACTACTGGGTCGCCGTCGGCGCCCTGGCCGCCACGGGGTACTTCCTGCGCCCCCGGTCCCGGCGCGCCCTGTGCGGTCTGGCCCTGAGCGCAGCGCTCATGGCCTGGATGCGCCCCACGGACGCGGTCTGGGCGACCCTGCCCCTGCTCGTCCTGCTGGTGGGCGTACGGCGATGGCGGCGCCCGGCGCCGCTGCTGGCACTGGCCGGCGGGCTCGCCCTGGGGGCCGCCGAGTGGGTGATCGAGGCGTACGTCTCCTACGGCGGCCCGGCGCGGCGCCTTGCCGACGCGTCCCGCATCCAGGGCGGCCTGGGCTGGAACCTCGCCGTCGCGGACCAGCTGCGCGGCCTGTCGGGACGTACGCTGTGCCGCCCGTGCACCGGCGACCTGCCCCCGGTCGTGCTGACCCTGTGGTGGTGGGCCCTGCCGTTCCTCGCCGCCGGCGCGGCCGTCGTCGCCGTCCGCGCCCGGCGCCCGGCGCTCACCCTGGTACCGCTGGCCTGCGCCGCCTCGGCGGCCTTCCCCTACCTCTTCCTGATCGGCTACGCGGCCCCCCGCTTCCTGCTGCCCGCCTACGCGCTGCTCGCCGTGCCGGTCGCCGATCTCCTGGTGCACGGGGTCAGGGCGCCGGGGCGGATCCGGCGACGCCTGACGACGGCCCTGGTGACCCTCGCCCTGGCCGTGCACCTGGCCGTGCAGTTCGCGGTGCTGGACCACACCGTGCGGCGCACCACCGCCGCCCACCGCGAGTGGGCCCGCACCGCGGCCGCGCTGCACCGACTGGGCGTCCGCCCGCCCTGTCTGCTCACCGGGCGCGACTACGTCCCCGTCGCGTACTACGCGGGCTGCGCGTCCGCCGCGGTCACCGGCCACGACGCCAACACCACCGCCGACGCCATCGGCCGCGCCGCCCGGACCCGGCCCGTCGCGGCCCTCGTACCACCGGGCGGCGCGCCACCCGCCCACGCCCGCGCCTGGACCCCCGCCCGGGCGGGCGGCCTGCTGGCGTACCTCGCGCCGGGACCCCGAGCGCCGTCGCCGCCCTGACCGCCCGGTCCCGCACAAGGTATGCGCAAGATCGGTGCCGCATCCTCACGGGACCGGTCCTCGGTCCCGAGGCCGGATCACCCGCCTTGTACAGGGAGACAGAGGATGAAGCTCCGGAACTGGGCCGCCGCCACGTCCGTCCTGCTGGTCGCCGCCACCGGCGTCGCGCTCGCCCCTCCGGCCGGCGCCGCCGCCGACGCGAGCTGTTACGGGTCGAGCTGCGAGGGCAAGGACCCCGCCACCTACTGCGCCGACGACGCGATCACCCCGTCGGGCGGCGCCGTCTGGCTCGGCACGGCGTATCTCGAACTCCGCTACAGCCCGAGCTGCCGCGCGGCCTGGGCCCGCATCTCGCGCGCCGGCTACAACACGCTGGACCAGTCCACCCCGTACGCGATCGTCCACCGCACCAGCGACGGCCGTGAGTACAAGTGCACGGTGGCGACGTCGGGCACCGGCTGCTACACGAAGATGGTGAACGACATCGACGTCACCTCGTACGCCAAGGGCATGTGGGACAGCGGCTCCCGCGTCTACGAGGACCGGACCAGCGCGTACTGACTGGCCGGGGCCGGGCTTCAGCGCACCGGGAAGCCGAAGGAGTAGCCCTGCTCCTTGAGCCAGGGCAGGATCCGGCGCAGCGCCTCGACGGTCTGGGAGCGGTCGCCGCCCGCGTCGTGGAAGAGGATCGTCGGCCCGTTGGGCAGCTCCTGCTCGACGGTGGTGACGATCGCGTCGGCTCCCGGGCGCTCGAAGTCCTTGGAGTCCACGTTCCAGCCCAGCGGGCGCATGCCGCGGGAGGCGGCGAGCTTGCGGCTGTACGGGGTGAAGGCGCCGCCGGGCGCCCGGTAGTACATCGGCCGGACGCCTCCGGACGCCTTGGTGATCATCCGCTCGGCGTCGAGTATCTGCTGCGACTGGTAGGCCTCGGACTTCTTGTCCATGGTGGTGTCGTGCGACACCGAGTGGTCGCACAGCCGGTGCCCGGCCGCGACGACCTCCTTCACCAGGTCCGGGTGGGCCTGCGCCTGCGTGCCCACCATGCAGAAGGTGGCCTTCACCCCGTACTCCCGCAGCACGTCGAGGACCTGCGGGGTCCACTCGGGGTCGGGGCCGTCGTCGATGGTGATGTTGACGCCCCGCGCCCCCTTGTCCGAGGCGTGCGCGATGGTGATGTCCACCGGCTTGATGTCACCGCCCGGCTTGGCGGAGCTCTCCGCCCGGGACCCGGTACCCGTGGCGCCGGCCTGCGTGGCCCACACCGAGGCGCCGGCGGCCAGCACCGTCACCCCGAGCGCCGCCCCGACCATCTTGCCGTACCAGCCCCGCCCGTTGACGTGCCGCGCCATGTCCGCCCACTTTCCCGCTGTTCCTCGTCGACCTTCGGTCGCCTTCCGATCACCTGGCAGGACGAGGAACGGGGCCCCTGGGATCCGTTCGTTACGGATCACGGACAATTCCAGGGGAGTTCGCGGACAACTCGGCGGGCGGCGGCCGGACGGGCACGTCGTCCCTCACCGGCTCCGCGGGCGCGAACGCCCCGACGCGGCGGTGCCCCGATCGGCCGCGCCGCACATGCACCGTCAACTACTCCGAGTAAACTATCATCGCACTCCGTGATGACAGGGGTGTGGTGTGTCCGCATCGATGGTCCGACCCCTGCCGTCCTGGAGGCGATTCATGGCATCTGTGCCGCGTCGTGGAGTACTGAAGGGCCTGCCGCTCGCGGCCGGGGCGGCCATCGCCGGGAGGGCGACCGGCGCACACGCCGACGCGCGGTCCACGGCACGCGCGGCCACCGGCACCCCCTTCCCGCAGCCCGCGACCCGGACCGTCCGGTTCCGCCCGCGCCGGCTGGAGACCCGGCTGACGGTCGGGTTCACCGAGCAGCGGCTGCCCGGCGTCGGCACCGTGCTCACCCGCACCTACGACGGTTCCCTGCCGGGGCCGACCCTGCGCGTGCGCCCCGGGGACTCCCTGCACGTCACCCATGTCAACGCGCTCCCGCCGAACCCCGCCCCGGCCCACCACGACCTCGGCATGAACGTCCCGCACGGCTTCAACACCTTCAACCTGCATCTGCACGGCATGCACGTCGACCCCACCGGCGAGGCGGACAACGTCTTCCGCTCCTTCGAGCCGGCCGGCGCCCCCGGCAGGGCCGCCACCAGCTGGCGCAGTGTCGTCGACATCCCCCTCAACCACCCGGCCGGGACGTTCTGGTACCACCCGCACCACCACGGATCCACCGCGACCCAGCTGCTGAACGGCCTGGCCGGCGTGATCATCGTGGAGGGCGACATCGACGCGGTGCCCGAGGTCGCGGCGGCCAAGGACATCGTCGTCTGCATCAACGAACTGAAGGTGTCCGGCGGCAAGGTGCCCGACCTGTCCTCGGAGGCCGTCTACGACGGCATCGCCTCGACCTTCCTGGTCAACGGCGCGCCCAACCCCACCCTGACCATCGCCCCGGGCGAGGTGCAGCGCTGGCGGATCGTCAACGCCGGTGCGCTCACCACGCTCTATCTGACCCTGGACGGCCTGAAGGCGTACCAGATCGCCGCCGACGGCATCACCTTCATGAAGCCCGCCCCCGTGACCGCCTTCCAGCTCCCGGTCGGCGGCCGGGCCGACCTGCTGGTCCGCGGCGGCGAACCCGGCGTCCACCGGCTGACGGCGGGCGGAGTGAGCCAACCCCTGATGACCCTCAAGGTCACCGGCGTCCCCCGCACGATGTCACTGCCCACCCGGCTGCCCGGCCGGCCCACCACCCTGCCCGAACCGACCCGTCGGCGCTCGCTGATCTTCCGCAGCTACGAGAACGTCTTTCCGGGCGACTTCCCCAACGCCTACCGCATCCTCGGCGAGGGGGAGACCCCGCCCACCGACCCCCGGGCCGGGCGGTCCGATGTCCAGTGGGGCCGCTTCCGGCCGGACTACGTCAACCACCGTGTGCGGCTCGGCCAGGTCGAGGAGTGGACCGTCACCAACGACTCCCGGCGCCACGCCCACCACCCCCTCCATCTGCACACCAACCACTTCCTCGTCACCGAGATCAACCACCGTCCGCTGGCCACCCCCGTCTGGCACGACACCGTGGGCCTCCCGCCGCACGGTTCGATCACCTTCCGGCTGCGCGCCGAGGACTTCACGGGCCGCTCGATGGTCCACTGCCACCAGTCCCAGCACGAGGACGAGGGCATGATGCAGATCATCGAGTACGTGCGCTGACGGCACGAGGACGGCTCCCGGCCGAGGCGGCCGGGAGCCGTGTCGACGACGGTGTCGAGGACAGGGGAGCTACTCGACCTTGACCCAGTCGAGTGTGCGCTCCACCGCCCGCTTCCAGCCCTCGTAGCCCTCCGCGCGCTGGTCCTCCGACCACTGCGGCTCCCAGCGCTTGGACTCCAGCCAGTGGGTGCGCAGTTCGTCCTGGTCCTGCCAGAAACCGGTGGCCAGGCCCGCCGCGTAGGCGGCGCCGAGCGCGGTGGTCTCGGCGACGACCGGACGGCTCACCGGGACGCCGAGCACATCGGCCTGGATCTGCATGCACAGATCGTTCGAGGTGATCCCGCCGTCCACCTTCAGGACGTCGAGATGGACCCCGGAGTCCTGCTCCATGGCCTCGACGACATCGCGGCTCTGGTAGCAGATGGCCTCCAGGGTCGCCCGCGCCAGATGCTCGTTGGTGTTGTAGCGGGCGAGGCCGACGATCGCGCCGCGGGCGTCGGAGCGCCAGTACGGGGCGAACAGACCGGAGAAGGCGGGGACGAAGTACATGCCTCCGTTGTCCTCGACGCTCCGGGCCAGTGTCTCGCTCTCGGGCGCGCTGGAGATGATCTTCATCTGGTCGCGCAGCCACTGCACCGCGGACCCGGTCACCGCGATCGAGCCCTCCAGGGCGTAGATCGCCGGGCTGTCCTGGAACTGGTAGGCCACGGTGGTGAGCAGCCCGTTCTGCGAACGCACCAGCTCGGTACCGGTGTTGAGCACCAGGAAGTTGCCGGTGCCGTAGGTGTTCTTCGCCTCGCCCGGGGCGTAGCAGACCTGGCCGACGGTGGCCGCCTGCTGGTCGCCGAGCACACCGGCGATGGGGATGGCCTCGCGCAGCGGCCGGGAGGTCCGGGTGGTCCCGTACGCCTCCGCGTGCGAGGAGGGGTTGATCTTCGGCAGCATCGCCCGCGGAATATTGAAGAACCCCAGCAACTCGTCGTCCCAGTCGAGGGTCTCGAGGTCCATCAGCATGGTGCGGCTGGCGTTGGTCACATCGGTGGCGTGGATGCCGCCGTCGGGACCGCCGGTCAGGTTCCACAGCACCCAGGCGTCGGTGTTGCCGAAGAGCGCGTTGCCCTGCTCGGCCGCCTCACGCACGCCGTCGACGTTCTCCAGGATCCACTGGATCTTCCCGCCGGAGAAGTACGTCGCGGGCGGCAGCCCCGCCTTGCGGCGGATGACGTCGCCCTTGCCCTCGCGTTCCAGGGCCGCGGCGATGGAGTCGGTTCGGGTGTCCTGCCAGACGATGGCGTTGTAGTACGGCCGGCCGTTGCGCGGGTCCCACACCACGGTGGTCTCACGCTGGTTGGTGATGCCGATCGCCGCCAGGTCGGTGGGGGAGAGGTTCCCGTGCCGCAGGGCGTTCTGGATCACGGAGTTGGTGCGCTCCCAGATCTCCACCGGGTCGTGCTCGACCCATCCCGCCTTGGGGAGGATCTGCTCGTGTTCCAGCTGGTGCTTCGCCACCTCGTTGCCGTTGTGGTCGAAGATCATGAAACGGGAACTGGTGGTGCCTTGGTCCACCGCTCCCACGAAGTCCGCCATGGGGATGCCGCCTCTTTTGTCGGGGGTGTCAGTCCTCGGGGGCCGGTATGCGACCGGGAGGCTCGGGCTCCGCCGTGGGCAGGAACCGGCCGATGAAGAACTTGTAGAGGAAGGCGCCCAGCAGACCGCCGATCAGCGGACCGACGATCGGCACCCAGAAGTACAAGTTGTCGTACTGATCTCTCCAGGCTGTGCCGTACCCCGTGATGAAACTCGCGAGTCTGGGGCCGAAGTCACGTGCCGGGTTGATCGCGTATCCCGCGTTGGTGCCCCATGCCATACCGATCCCCACGACGATCAGGCCGACGATGAACGGGGCCAGGTTCGCCTGGGGCGGGTTGTTCAGCAGGTCCGTGACGGCCAGGATCAGCAGCAGCAGGATCGCGGTGCCGATGACCTGGTCACGGAACGCGCCCCACTCGTGGACCGGCAGATTGGGGTTGCCGTTGGCCGGGAGGGTGGAGAACACGCCCTGGGACTTGATGGTGTGGCCCGGGTCGTACTTCCCCAGTGCTTCGGTGTAGTTCCAACGCACGATGAGGGCCGCGACGAAGGCGCCGAGGAACTGGGCCACGACGTAGGGCGCCACCTTCTTCCAGGGGAAACCCTTGAACGTCGCCAGGGCGACCGTCACCGCGGGGTTGAGGTGTGCGCCGCTCAGGCGTCCCGCGGTGTAGACGCCCAGGGTGACGCCGAGACCCCAGGCCCAGGCGATGCTGTCGTGGTTGCCCAGCCCGCCCGGGGGTGTCGTCAGTCCTCCACCGGCCACGACCTGGGCCACCACGCCGCAGCCGAAGAGGATGAGAACCATGGTCCCGGCGAATTCGGCCGACACTTCGCCGACCAGTGCCGATCTTTTCAGCCGCTCAGCCATAGCAGCTCGATTCCCGCCGGCCTCAGGACCGGCCGTAGATTGCCCCGAGTCCTCACGGGATCAGAATAGGACGATCAAGCACTTACCGCACATACAGAATATTTATCTGCGGTGGACGGGGTGGGGCCCGGTGGCTGTTTCCCGTCGGTCTGGACGCCGTGCTTCCGGATTCCAAGGTGTGCTGGGGATTCGGTGCAGAAAGTTTGGTTGAATTCTGTAGTTCGTAGGGAGAGGAACGGCGCGTGAGTGAACCGACTGGTCTGGTCTGCCCGGAATGCGGTGTGCCGAGGGCGGCGGACGGCAGTCCGGCCTGCTCATGCGCCCGCCGCGCGGCCGACGCCCACCTGGAGACCCGCGCGGCGGAGACGGCGGCCGCCGAGGACTTCGATCCCCTGCGTATACGTCCCTTCGCGGAACCGGCGGTCGCGGAGGAGGGCACCGGGGACTTAGCGGCGCCGGTCGCCGGGCCGGGCCGCGACGGCGCGTCCGAGCCCACGGCGGCCCCCGGTGCACAGTCCCCCACTTTCGGTGATCGGCCCCAGGCGCCCCTTACCGGAAAGGCTGAAGGGGCCGGAGCTGCCGGAGCTGCCGAAGCAGCCGAGGCAACTGAAGCAGCCGAAGCGGTCGACGTGGCCGAAGCAGTCGAAGCAGATGAAGCAGATGAAGCAGATGAAGCAGCCGAGGCAGTCGAGGCAGTCGAGGCAGTCGAGGCAGTCGAGGCAGATGAAGCGGCCGAGGCGGTCGACGCGGTCGGAACGGGCGGAGAGCGGTGGCGGCCCCGGCGGCTCGTGCAGCTCAGCGGCGTGGGGGCGGCCGCCGCCGTGCTGGTGACCGGCGGCGCGATCGCCGCGCTGTTCACCTACCAGAGCCCCTCGCGGGAGGGCACGGGCCCCGACGACATCCGGGCGAGCGTGCCGGCCGGAGCCACCGGAACCGGCACGGCCTCCGCCGGCCCCTCCGCCACGGCGTCCCCCACCCAGACGTCCGCGAGCCCGACCGCGTCGCCGAGCGCCACCCCCTCCGAGAGCGCCGCCACCCCCACCGAGTCCGCCGCGCCGACCGCGTCCCCGACCGGCACCGGCGCCACCTCCACCGCGGCCCCCGCGCCCAGCCCGACCGGCGGGCAGGCCCCCGTGCTCCGCCCCGGCGACAGCGGAGCCGAGGTCACGGAACTCCAGCTCCGCCTGGCACAGGCCGGTTTCTACGACGGTGACGCCGACGGCGAGTACGGCAGCGAGGTCGAGAGCGCCGTCCGCCGCTACCAGCTCGCCCGGCTCGTCCTCACGGACGAGTCGGGCGTCTACGGGAAGGCGACCAGGGCCGCCCTGGAGTCCGAGACCTCGGAGCCCTGAGCCGGTCTACTCGCCCGAGGGGGCCGGCAGGGAGACGCCGAGGGCCACCGGGGTACCGAAGTTCGGGGTGCCGTCGGCGTTCCAGGTGAACTTCTGCGCCCGGGTCGTACGGTTCATGTCGCAGCCGCCGCTCGCCGAGGAGTTGGCGTGGTAGACCATCCAGTCCTCGGTCCCGTCCGGCGACTTGAAGAAGCCGTTGTGGCCGGGGCCGTACACGCCGTTGGCGTTGGACCGCTGGAAGACCGGATTCGGCGACTTGACCCAGGACGCGGAGCTGAGCGGGTCACCGCCGTTGTAGGTGAGCATGCCCAGCTTGTAGTCGGGCGTGGAGCAGTGGCTCGCCGAGTACACGATGAAGGTCTTCCCGCCGCGCTGGAGGACCTCCGCGCCCTCGTTGACCGCGCCGCCGACCGTCTCCCAGCCGTAGGCCGGGGTGGACAGGATCCGGCGGGTGCCGCTCGCGGTCCACGGGTTCGACAGCGGCCGGATGAACATCGGCTGCGAGCCGTTGTAGAAGGTGCCGAGCAGATAGAGGTTCCCGTTGAGCTGCAGGATGCTCGGGTCCAGCTCCCAGGTGTTGTCCTGGGTGGGGTCGAGCAGGTCGGCCTTGAAGCTGTAGGGCCCCATCGGGTCGAGCCCGGCGCTCTCCAGGACGTGGATGCGCTGGGTGCCCAGGTCGTACGGCTCCCGTCCGGCCGTGTAGTAGAAGTACCAGCGCTTGCCGTTCGGCCCGTCGAGCAGATGGAACTCCGGCGCCCACATCGTGCCGGCCCCGTTGGGCCGGGTGAGGTTGAAGATCACCTGGTCGGTGGCGGTGGCGAGACCGGCCAGGGTGCTCGCCTTGCGCATGGTGACCGTCGAGTTCCAGGTGGTCGTCGCCAGGTAGTAGTAGCCGTTGTAGTACGTCAGCCAGGGGTCGGGTCCGTGCTGGGAGAGCGGGTTGGTGAAGGTGCCGGCGGGTGTGGTGCCGCCGGCGGTGAAGCCGGGCAGCCGCCACACCCTGCCGTTCGCGGACGAGCACGGCAGCTGCACGAGGTTGGTGTTCGACGCGGACGAACCGCCGCTCGGCGCCACGCACTTGCCGGAGGCGACGGAGACCAGGTTGAAGGTCTTGTCCGTCCCGGACACGGTGACGGGAACGAGCCGCCACTGCTGGTTCGTGCCGCCGTGGCAGGGCCACTGGATGACCGCGGCGTTGTCCGCCGTGGACGCCCCGTAGACGTCGACGCACTGACCGGACTGGGTGGTGATCGTGTAGGTGTCGCCCGTCCCGCTGACGGGGGTGTGGCCGAAGTTCTGGTTGGCGGCGCCCGAGGAGCAGGTGAAGGCCCGCAGCTGGGCGCCGGCGGTGGTCGAACCGCCCGGCAGGTCCAGGCAGTTGCCGCCGTTCTGGTTGACCCCTGTCGAGCTGAAGGAGACGGCGGCGGACGCGGGCGGTGCCACCAGGAAGGCCACCGCCAGGGTGAACAGCGCGAGCAGCGCGCACAGGCATCTGGACCGGGTCACGGGCTGTACACCTTCGCTTCGAGGAGGCCGACGGAGTTGGAGCCGTTGCTCGTGAGCAGCACGCGCAGGCGGGTGGTGCTCGTGGCGGTGAAGGTGACGCTGTCGTACTGGTTCTTCGCCAGCGGATAGCCGCTCGCGCCGGGCACGTCCACGTACGAACTGCCGTTCCAGTACTGGAGTTTCCAGGACGCCGGCATGTCGATGCCCTGGTCGTCGTCGAAGAAGTACACATCGGCCCGGTTGACGGTCCTGGCGGTCGGCCAGGTCAGTTCGGCCCACTGCTGGCCCGTCTCCGGCCAGGTGCCCCAGCGCGGGTTCACGGTGTCGTTGGAGGAGGGCGGGTCGATGCCGTCGTTGACGGCGGTCACGGTCTCCCAGGGTGAGGTGTACGAGGCCGTGGCGGTCGCGGACGTGGCCTGGTTGGCGGGTGGCTGGACCCCGCCCCGGTTGAACACCTTGACCTCGGTGAGGCCCGTTCTAGCCCCGGAGGCGTTGGTGGCCAGGACCCGGATCCGCTGGGCGGTGACCGCCGGGAACCTCACCAGGTTGTAGTTGGCCCTGGGGGCGGCAGGGCTCTTGGTCTGGCTCGGCACGTCCACCCAGGAACTGCCGTTGTAGTACTGGAGGGTGTACGCGGAGGGCGCCCGGTAGGTCGTACTCGCCGGGCGGCTGTCCTTGAAGTACAGCCGGACCTCGTTGAGTTGACGTGCGGTGCCGAGGTTCAGCTCGTACCAGTCCTGTGCGCCCGAACCGCTCGCGCCCCAGAACGGCTCGTTGGTCGGATAGCCGTCGACCGCGCCGGAGGCGGCGGTGCCGGAGCCGGTGGAGGAGGCGGAGACGGTCGCCCCGGCGGCGAGGTTGGTGAGATCGGCGGTCAGGTCGACGCCGGCCTTGGCGAGCATGTCGGTCATCCGGGCGCTGTCCTGCACGACCTGGTTCGGCGCCTGGAGGCCGGGGACGGCCGTGTGGAAGGAGACCGTGCCGCTGGTCGTCACCTCACCGGTGGCCGGGTCCCAGGTGAACGGCACCAGGGAGTTCACGGTGGCGGCCCGGCTGCCGTTGACGTAGATCGAGTAGCCCTCCGGGACACCGGGGTAGCGCACCACACCGTCGGCCGGGTCGTCCCAGACGATCGACAGATCGGCGTTGCGGTACCGCAGGTTGTTGACCGTGAAGTGGCTCCAGCCGATGTCGATCGGGGAGAGCTCGACCTTGGCGTCGTTGCGCGGTCGCAGCCCCGCGGCGTCCTCGATCACCGTCCAGCTGCTGCTGCCCAGGATGTTGTGGTGGATCCAGGAGCGGTAGGTGATCGCGCTGCCGTTCCAGTTCGCCCAGAACTCGTTGGCGTCCGGCCAGGCGGTGTTGCCGCCGACGTACTGCGCCCAGGTGTTCCAGTACAGCAGCTTCTTGTAGTCGGTCGCGGTCATCCAGGAGTTGGGGTAGTTGCGCAGCACCGAGGAGTACAGCCGGAACTGGACCGTGGAGTTGATCGTGGAGAAGTTGTTGGAACCGGGTTCGCCGGCGTCGGCCGCCGCCTTCTTGTCGACCTGGTTGGCCGTGTAGAAGGGGAACACCGGGTACTGGGCCGGGTCGTCGTACAGCCGCAGCGCCTGCCGGTAGGTGGCGGTGTTGGGGACGGCCCCGACCGAGAACGGGTAGTAGTTGTTGATCTCCTTCCACGGCACCCATTCGTTGGTCGACTTGAGCCGGTGCTCGAACAGCTGGCGGTTCGGGTTCCACAGGACGTTGACGATCGCGTCCTTGATCTGGGTCGCGAGCGTGCGCATCTCGGTCGCCTTGGCCGTGTTGCCCACCGCCTCGTAGGCCTGGGCCGCGGCGAGCGCCCCGCTGTACTGGTAGGCCGACTCGGCGCGGTCCATGTTCCCGGGCTTCCAGTGGAAGGAGACGGCGTCGGCGTCGTTGCCGGTCAGCGCGCCCCAGTCGTACTCGATCAGCTTGTTGTTGTCGTGGTCGTAGTACGCGAGCTGGCCCTTGACGTCGCCCTCGGCGTAGTGGGCCAGGTTGCCCGCGATGCCGGGCTGGCCGCCGTGGATCTGATAGCTGCGCCAGGCCGCCTCGGCGATGTACTGCGTGTAGCTGTTGGACCAGTTCTCCGGATCGCCGGGGTTGTCGAGGAACCGCCCGCCCTTGGAGACCTGGCCGACGCTCAGCCAGTCCCCGTACGCGTAGGACGGATCGCGCAGGTACTTCAGGTCGTCGATGTGCATCGGCTGGGTCAGCGCGATCGCGTTGTTGTAGCCGAGGACGCCCTCGGTGGAGGTCGGGAACTGGAAGGTCTGCCCGGGGATGTCGGCGTCGAGGTTGTTGAAGCGCATCAGCCACCAGCGGTAGTAGATGTTCTTCTTGATCGCCGGTTCCGGTACGTCGATGTAGGGCACGTTCTTCGCCCACCACAGGTTGTAGGCCCGCACATGCGTGGCGAAGGCGGTCGCGGCCGAGTAGCCCGCGTAGGCGTTGTACTCGGTGAGCGACTCGGGGATCTCGTCGGTGACGAAGCCCATGACCACCTTGGCGGTCACGGTGGCGCCCGCCGCGACGGTCACCGACCGGTTCAGACCGCCGCTCGAGACGGTGAAACCGTCACCGGTCAGCCGGGGGCGGAGCGTGGTGAGGTTGTTGTACGCGTTCACCTGCCCGGTCAGCTCGCTGCCCGAGCCGGACGTGGCGTAGGGCGAGGTCGCCCGCAGCTGGAGCGTGGTGGACGCGCTGCCATTGTTCTTGATCGACAGGTTGGTCACGGCCACGTTGTTCTCGGTGATGAACTTGGTCTGGGTGACCGTGACCGAGCCGCTGGTGTGCACGCTCTGCCAGTTGCTGGGCGCCTGGCGGCGCTGGGAGACCTGCTCGGTGAAGGTGTCCGGGGTGATCGCGACGGTGTAGGCGTTGTTGTCGCTGATGCTCTCCCAGTAGGCGACATGGCCGCCGAAGCCCAGCACCGAGGGGTCGTGGGTCTTCATGAACAGCGCGCGTCCCCGGCTCATCAGCCAGGGCCCGGCCGGGTCGTCACCGGTGCGGGCCAGCAGCCGGTCCATCCAGAAGTCGGTGCCGGAGCTCTCCGCGTCGTAGATGCTCCGCATCATGTCGCCCGGGGTGTAGGCCACGGGCGGGGCGGGGATCGCGGGCCCGCTGAAGGTGGGGAACCCGATGGTCTGCGCGGCGTGCGCCGACGGCGTGACGAGGAGGGAACAGAAGGTCAGTAACAGGGCGACGAGCAGGGCGTGCGGTCTTCTCATCGGAGGCTCCCTGGGGCGGGGTGACGAGAGGCACGGAAAAGGGACCTGAAACGTTTTCGGGCACCGTAGGAGCGTGCTGATGGCGTGTCAAGAGAGCGCGATGAGACCGGAGTCGGGTGACGGTGCGGTGCGGAGCCGGTGTCGGGCTCTCAGGACAGCGGGGCCGTGGAGCCCCGGATGACCACCCGGCAGCGCAGGGTCTCCACCCCGGAGCGCCGGGCCCCGCCGATCGCCCCGGACAGGGCCTGTGCGGCGGCCCGCCCGACCTGCTCCAGGTTCATGTCGACGCTCGTCAGCGGCGGACGGGAGGCGGCGGTCAGGACCTGCCAGTTGTCGAAGCCCATGACCGCCACGTCCTCCGGCACCCGGTGCCCGCGCTCCCGCAGCACGTCCATCACGCCCCGGGCGATCTGGTCACTGCCGCACAGCACCGCGTCGACCTCGCGATGCCGGTCCAGCAGCAGCGCGGTGGCCGCCCGCCCCCACCCCTCCGACCAGGCCCCGAACCGTGCCTCGCCGACCGGGGCGAGACCGGCGGCGGCGAGCGCGGCCGCGGCCCCCTCGGCCCGGTCGTGCGCCGCGGCGTAGCCCAGGTCGCCGGTGATGTGCGCGATCCGGGTCCGGCCGCAGGCCAGCAGATGCTCCACCGCCATCCGCCCGGCGTCCACGTTGTCCGGGACGATGGAGAGGTCCTGCGGGTCGTCCGAGGGCGCGTACGCGTAGACCACCGGAACGGGCAGCTCACGGCCCAGGGACGGGCGGGGGTCGGTCCGGCTGCCCACCACGATCAGCCCGTCGACCCGGCGCCCGAGCAGCGCCCGGACATGGTGCTGCTCACGGATCGCGTCGCCCCGGGCGTCACAGAGGAAGACCGCGACCTCGCCCGCGCCGAAGGCGTCCTCCGCGCCCATCAGGATCGGGATGCTGAACCGGCCCTCCAGGTCGCTGGTGAGCAGTCCGACCGTGCCGGAGCGTCCCACGAGCAGTCCGCGGGCCAGCTGGTTGGGCCGGAACGACAGCCGCTCGGCCGCCTCGATCACCCGCTGCCGGGTCTCGGCGCGTACCTGGCTGCGGCCGTTGAGGGCCTTGGACGCGGTGGCGACGGACACGCCCGCCAGCCGGGCGACGTCGCTCAGGGTGGCGGGGTGCGAACGGGCGGAGCCGGCGGCCGGGGTCATGCGTAAACGGTACGCGAGAAGTTTCGGTACGACACCGAAAACCGTTGCGGACGGGGGGATTGACGACACGTCAGACCGGTTCTAGCTTTCAGAAAGCCTTTTCGGTTCCTTTCTGTCGAGGTCCTTTCTGTCGAGGGGGAACGCCATGGGGAGTACGACCCGATCACGTGGACCGATGAACCGGCTCGTCACCGGTGCCCTCGCGCTTCTCGTCGCCGCCGGTCTGGTGACGGCCTGCGGCTCGGGGAACGACAGTGGCTCCCCCGGCAGCGGCACGGCGGACGCCAAGGGTCTCGACGACGGCAGCAAGCTCACGATGTGGACCCGGGCCGCGACCCGGCCGCAGAGCGAGGCGCTGGTCGAGGCGTACAACGCGGCCCACAAGAACAAGATCGAGCTGACCGTCGTCCCCACGGACGACTACCAGGCGAAGGTCGGCGCGGCGGCCGGCTCCCACGACCTCCCCGACCTGTTCGCCTCCGACGTGGTGTTCGTCCCCAACTACACCTCCAGCGGGCTCTTCGCCGACCTCACCGGCCGCATCGACGCGCTGCCCTTCGCCGACAAGCTCGCCCAGTCGCACATCAAGGCCGGGACGTACGAGGGCAAGAAGTACGTCGTGCCGCACACCCTCGACCTCTCGGTGCTCTTCTACAACAAGGACCTCTACCGCAAGGCGAAGCTCGACCCCGAGAAGCCGCCCACCACCCTCGCCGAGTGGGATCAGCAGGCGCGGGCCGTGGACGCCCTGGGCGGAGACGTCAACGGCACCTTCTTCGGCGGCAACTGCGGCGGCTGCGGAGTCTTCACCTGGTGGCCGTCCATCTGGGCCGCCGGCGAGGAGGTCCTCAACGAGGACGGCACCGCGGCCGATCTCGACTCCGCCACCGCGCAGAAGGTCTACGACACCTACCGGGGCTGGGTGCGGGACGACATCGTCGCCCCGGGCGCCAAGGACGAGAACGGCACCACCTGGACCGGCGTCTTCCCGAAGGGGAAGGTCGGGGTCATGCCCATGCCGTCGACCACGCTGGGTCTGATGCCCAAGGGCCTCGACCTCGGCGTCGCCCCCATCCCCGGGCCCGACGGCGGGAAGTCCACCTTCGTCGGCGGCGACGCCATCGGCATCTCCGCCACCAGCAAGAAGGCCGACCAGGCCTGGAACTTCCTCGCCTGGTCCCTGGGCGAACAGGCCCAGGTCGACGTGGTCGCCGCCCACAAGGACGTGGTCGCCCGCACCGACCTCGCCGCCAACAAGTACTCCTCCGCCGACCCGCGCCAGGTCACCATCAACCAGCTCGTCGCCGACGGCCGCACCCCCTACGCGCTGAAGTTCGGCCAGACCTTCAACGACCCCAACGGGCCCTGGCTGACCCTCATGCGCGACGCCGTGTTCGGCGACGGCGGATCCCTGGAGAAGGACAACAAGGCCGTCACCGCCTCGCTGGCCGACTGACCGGAGGACAGCATGCAGGTGTCCCGCAAGGTCCAGGGACTCGGCTACGCGGCCCCCACCGCCCTGTTCGTCGCCGTCTTCTTCCTGCTGCCGCTGCTGCTCGTCGGGCAGATGTCCCTCAGCGACTGGCCGCTGCTCGCCGGCGACCGGGGCGCCAACGCCCCCGAGAACTACACCGACGTCACCGACGGCACCCTGTTCTGGCCCGCCGTCCGCTTCACCCTCCTCTACACCGCGATCGTCACCGTCGTCCTCCTCGGCCTCGCCCTCCTCCTCGCCCTCCTCGTCCAGGAGTCCCGCCCCGGCGCCGGGTTCTACCGCACGGTCTACTTCCTGCCCGGCGCCCTCGGCCTCGCCTCCGCCTCCCTCCTCTTCTGGGGCCTGTACAGCCCCACCACCGGACCCCTCAGCCGCCTCCCGCAGCACCTCGGACTCGCCGACGACCCGGTGTCCTTCCTCGGCACCCCCACCTCCGCCCTGCTGTCGACGGTGTTCCTCGTCGTCTGGAAGTTCGCCGGCTTCTACATGCTGATCCTGCTCGTGGGCCTCCAGCGCATCCCCCACGAGGTGTACGAGGCCGCCCGCATGGACGGAGCGAGCCGCGCCCAGACCTTCCGTTCGATCACCCTGCCCCTGCTGCGCCCGTCCCTCGCCCTGTCGCTCCTGCTCTGCGTGACCGGATCGCTGCTCGCCTTCGACCAGTTCTTCGTCCTCACCAAGGGCGGACCGGACAACAGCACCGTCACCGTCGTGCAGTTGATCTACCGGGAGGCCTTCCAGCGGATGGACCTCGGCACCGCGGCCGCCCTCTCCATCGTCGTACTCGCCGCGCTGCTCCTGCTCAACGCCCTGCAGTTCCGCGGTCTGCGCCACGCCGACGAGTCATGAACCCCACCACCTCGAAGGAGGGACACCCCCGGTGCCCACCCGCACCCCAGGCCGGACGCCCCACCACGTCCTCGCCGGAGGTCTCGCCGTCGTCTTCCTCTTCCCCCTGCTGTGGAACGCCTGGGCCTCGGTCAGCGCCCAGCCCGGCACCGCGCAGGAGTCCGGCTACGGCCTCGGCAACTACCGCACCCTGCTGGAGTACGACGCCGGCCTGGGGCGGTACCTCCTCAACAGCACGGTCGTCTCGGCCCTCACCGTCGCCCTGACCGTGAGTGTCTCCCTGCTGGGCGGCTACGCCTTCGCCCGCTTCACGTTCCCCGGCAGGAACCTGCTGTTCCTGCTGACCCTGGCCATCCTCATGGTCCCGTACGCCACCCTCCTCATCCCGCTCTACGTGCTGCTCGGCAGACTCCATCTGCAGAACTCGCTGATCGGGCTGAGCCTGGTCCTCGCCCTGTTCCAGCTGCCGTTCGCCACCTTCATGATGCGGATCTCCTTCGAGGCGGTCCCGCGGGAACTGGAGGAGTCCGCGCTCGTCGACGGCTGCGGCACGGCGGGCGCACTGCGCCGGGTCCTGCTCCCCGCGGTGCGACCGGGGCTGATCACCGTGGGGCTCTTCGCGTTCCTCGCGGCCTGGAACGACTTCATCGCACCGCTGATCCTCATCTCGGACAGCGAGAAGGCGCCCCTGCCGCTGGCCGTCGCCACCCTGCGCCAGCAGAGCATGGGCGCCGTCGACTACGGGGCCACCGAGGCGGGCGTGGTGGTCCTCGCCGTGCCCTGCCTGCTGGTCTTCCTGCTGCTGCAACGCCACTACGTACGGGGCTTCATGTCGGGCGCTCTGAAGGGATGATGGCGTGAAGGAGAACACCACGGGGTCCGCAGTCCTGCCGGTGGCGCCGAGCCGGGGGCGGCTGCGGCCGCTCGGCCTCGACGAGATCCGTATCACCGGCGGGTTCTGGGCCCGGCGCCGCCACGTCAACGCCACCGCCACCCTGGACCACTGCCGCGACTGGATGGAACGCGTCGGCTGGACCGGCAACTTCACCGCCGCCGTCGAGGGCCGGATCCACCGGGACCGGCGCGGCCGGGAGTTCGCCGACTCCGACGTCTACAAGCTCCTCGAAGCCATGTCCTGGGAGACGACCCACGGCGCCGACCCGGACCTGGAAACGGCCATCGCCGCCGCCCAGGAACCGGACGGCTATCTGAACACCGCCTTCGGCCGCCCCGGCCAGCAGCCCCGGTACAGCGACCTCGAATGGGGCCACGAGCTGTACTGCTACGGGCACTTGATCCAGGCGGGCGTGGCCCAGGCCCGGGCCCGGGGCGACGGCGAACTGGCGAAGACCGCCCGCCGGGCCGCCGACCACGTCTGCGCCACCTTCGGCCGGGGCGGCATCGAACGCGTCTGCGGGCACCCGGTGATCGAGACCGCCCTGGTCGAACTGGCCCGGCTCACGGGCGAGCAGCGCTATCTCGACCAGGCCGCCCTGTTCGTCGACCGCCGAGGGCACGGCACCCTCGCCGACGGCGAGTTCGGCCGCGTCTACCACCAGGACGACCTGCCGGTGCGGCAGGCCCGCGTCCTGCGCGGCCATGCCGTGCGCGCCCTCTACCTCGCCGCCGGCGCGGTCGACGTGGCCGTGGAGACCGGGGACGACGACCTGCTCGCCGCCGTCGTACGGCAGTGGGAGGCCACGGTCGCCCGGCGCACGTATGTCACCGGCGGCATGGGCTCGCACCACCGTGACGAGTCCTTCGGCGACGACTTCGTCCTGCCGCCCGACCGCGCCTACTCGGAGACCTGCGCCGGGGTGGCCTCCGTCCAGCTGAGCTGGCGGCTGCTGCTCGCCACCGGTGAGCCCCGGTTCGCCGACCTGGCGGAGCGGACCCTGTACAACGTCGTCGCGGCCTCCCCGTCCGAGGACGGCCGTGCCTTCTTCTACGCCAACACGCTGCACCGGCGCCGCCGCGGCACCGTACCCGCGAAGGACGCCGAGAGCCCGCGCGCCGAGTCCAGTCTGCGCGCGCCCTGGTTCGCCGTGTCCTGCTGCCCGACGAACGTGGCCCGAACCGTGGCCGCGCTGCCCACCTACCTGGCCACGACGGACGACCACGGCCTCCAGCTCCACCAGTACGCCGACGCGGAGATCTCCACCGGCGGCATCGGCCTGCGGATCCGCACCGACTATCCCTCGGACGGCCGGGTCACCGTACGGATCGACCGGTCGCCCGAGCACCCGTGGACGCTGTCCCTGCGGGTGCCGGCCTGGGCGGAGGGCGGGACGGCCCGGCTGGTCGAACCGGACGGCACGAGCCGGACCGTTGCGCCGGGCACGGCCACGGTCACCCGTTCCTTCCGCCCCGGGGACGAGATCCTTCTCGAACTCCCCGTCGCGCCTCACTGGATCGCGCCCGACCCGCGCATCGACGCCGTACGCGGCACGGTCGCCGTCCAGCGTGGGCCGCTCGTGTACTGCGCGGAGTCCGTGGACCTCCCGGACGGCCACGAGGCCGACGCGATCCGGGTGGACGCGTCCGCCGCGCCGCAGGACGGGCCCGACGGCACCGTGGTCGCGCCCGGTGACCTCACCGCACCCGCCGCACGGGCCTGGCCGTACCGGCCGCTCGACCGGACCCCCGCACCCGTCGCCGACCGCACGGGCATCGTCCTCGTCCCCTACCACTCCTGGGCGAACCGGGGCCCCTCGACGATGCGGGTGTGGCTGCCGACGACCGACCCACGCTGACCGCCGATCGGAGCCCCCACATGAGACGACCCCCCACCCGCAGGCGCCTGTTGGGCATCGCCGCCGGTACCGCCGCGGCCACCCCCCTCCTGCCGCTGACGGTCCCCGCGCGGGCCGCGGCGGCCACGGCACCCGCGGCCACCACCTGGCCGGTCCAGCCCTTCCCGCTGGACCGGGTCACCCTCGGCGACGGTGTGTTCCGCCGCAAGCGCGACCTCATGCTGGAGTACGCCCGCTCCTACCCCGCCGACCGCATCCTGGCCGTCTTCCGGGCCAACGCCGGTCTCGACACCCGCGGCGCCCAGCCGCCCGGCGGCTGGGAGACCTCCGACGGCAATCTGCGCGGGCACTTCGCGGGTCACTTCCTCACCCTCCTCGCCCAGGCGTACGCCGACACCCGGGAGGCCGCGCTCAAGTCCAAGCTGGACTACGTGATCGGCGCGCTGGCCGAGTGCCGGCAGGCCTTCGCCGAGCACGGCTCGCCCAGACCCAGCCACCCGGGCTATCTGGCGGCGTACCCGGAGACGCAGTTCGTCCTGCTGGAGAGCTACACGACCTACCCCACCATCTGGGCGCCGTACTACACCTGCCACAAGATCCTGCGCGGGCTGCTCGACGCCCACACCCTGGCCGGGAACGCCCAGGCGCTCACCCTCGCCTCGGGGCTGGGGGACTGGGTGCACAGCCGGCTCGCCCGGCTGCCGAAGGCGCAGCTGGAACGCATGTGGTCGATCTACATCGCCGGGGAGTACGGCGGGATGAACGAGGTGCTGGCGGACCTGTACGCCCTCACCGGCCGGGCCGAACACCTCGCCGCCGCCCGCTGTTTCGACAACACCACGTTGCTGGACGCCTGCGCCCAGGACCGCGACATCCTCGACGGCCGGCACGCCAATCAGCACATCCCCCAATTCACCGGCTATCTAAGGGTGTTCGACCACACGGGAGAGGCGCGGTACGCCGACGCGGCCTGGCATTTCTGGCGGATGGTCGCGGGGCCCCGGACGTACAGCCTGGGCGGTACCGGCCAGGGCGAGATGTTCCGCGCCCGGGGCGCCATCGCCGCCACCCTGGGCGACAACAACGCCGAGACCTGTGCGACGTACAACCTGCTGAAGCTGAGCCGGCAGCTGTTCTTCCGGGAGCCGGACCCGGTCTACATGGACCACTACGAGCGCGGCCTGACCAACCACATCCTCGCCTCGCGCCGGGACGCCCGCAGCACGAGCAGCCCGGAGGTCACCTACTTCGTGGGGATGGGCCCGGGGGTGGTGCGGGAGTACGACAACACTGGTACCTGCTGCGGCGGCACCGGCATGGAGAACCACACCAAGTACCAGGACTCGGTCTACTTCCGCTCGGCCGACGGCGGGACCCTGTTCGTCAACCTCTCCGTCGCCTCGACCCTGCGCTGGCCGGAGCGCGGGTTCGTCGTCGAGCAGACCAGCGCCTTCCCGGCGGAGGGGGTGCGCACCCTGACGTTCCGCGAGGGCGCCGGCGCCCTCGATCTCCGGCTGCGGATCCCGTCCTGGGCGACGACCGGGGTGACCGTCACCGTCAACGGGGTCCCGCACCCGGCCCCGGCCGTACCGGGCAGCTATCTCTCCGTGAACCGGACCTGGCGGCCCGGCGACCGGGTGCAGATCTCCACGCCGTACCGTCTGCGCGTCGAACGCGCCCTGGACGATCCCACCGTCCAGTCGGTGTTCCACGGACCGGTGCTGCTGGTCGCCCAGAGCCCGGCTCAAGGGTTCCGCGCGTTCTCCTTCTACAAGGACTTCACCCTCCAGGGAGATCTGGCCGCCGCGATCGGACCCGAGGGCCGGCCGCAGTACTTCACCACCCACGGCCTGACCCTCGCCCCGTTCTTCGTCGCGGACTCCACCCGCTACCACGCCTACTTCCGGCGCACCGAGCCCGTCGTGGTGTTCGGCACGGCCGACTCCGGCGTCCCCAACCGGGCCCGCGGCGACGGACTGACCTTCCTCGACGTCCTCTGGGCGGGGGCGCCCTTCGCCTCGCAGGCCCGCTTCCTGGACGCGGTGCGGGCCCTCGCCGACGCCTGGCTGGCCGAGGGCCGCCTCACCCGGGCCGAGCGCGACGCCGTGGTCGCCGCCGCGGTCCGGGCGAATCTACGGCGCTGAGGGCCGTCGGCGCGCACCCGTCAGCGCCGTACGAGCTCGATCCGGTACGTCGTCGTCCGTGACCCGTCCTCACCGGTCACGGCGACGACGGCCAGGTGCCTGCCGGACTCGCGAGTCCTCGTGACCGTCACCGTCGCATACGGGTCACGGGCCGTCGCCGTGACGACGGCGCGGGCCGGGTCGGCGGTGACCACGTGGTAGTCGGTCGTCCCGGGGTCGAAGGCCGCGACCGGGACACCGGCCACGTCGATCGACCCGGCGGCCGAGTCGGCGGAGACCCCGGCCGCCTTGGCGTACACCTCGATCTCGCTCATCGTGATGTACCCCCCGGCCCGTGCCGTCATCACCAGCCGCACCCCGGTCGCCGGCCCCGCCCTCAGCGGTACGTCCACCACCGGCGTGCCCTCGGTCCCGACCGCGATCTCGTCGCTCGCGTCGGCCCAGCCGCCGGCGGAGTCGCGCACCTGCGCCTTCAGGACCGCCGGGAAGGAGGGGTTGCTCCCGTCCCGGTAGAAGTGCGCCACGAGCCGGGTGAGATCGCGGGCCGCCGGCAGGGTGAAGGTGATGGTGTCGGACGGGTTCTTGGTGGTCCCCGGCTTCCAGTTGGACCAGGCCTTCTCGGAGGTGTCCCCGTTGCGCAGGCGCTCGGCGGAGTAGCCGCTCTCGGTGAAGGTGGCCGCGACGGACACCTCGGGGTCCGGGGCGAGATCGGTCTCGGCGGGCTCGGTGACCTGTACGCGGACGGTCGCCGCCGCCGTGCCGCCGTCGACGATCCGCGCGGTGCCGTGCAGCGTCACGACCCCGGTCGCCGCGAACGCGTCCTCGGGCGCCGGGTCCCAGGTCACCGGCAGTTCGGTCCGGCCGCCGTGCGCGCCCACGCCGACGACCGTGGCCGGCAGCCGTGGGCCGCCGCCGACGTAGGTCTTGGCGCGGCCGGGCAGCGTGGCGGCGACGGTGTCCACGGTGACGACGGCCCGCGCGGGGATCGCCCGGCCGAGCGGATCGACGGCCCGGCCGGTGACCCGTACCGTGCCCGGCACCCGCCAGGCCCCCTCCGACGGGAGCCGCCACACCACGGGGAGCGCGCCACGGGCGCCGTCCCGGTACACCGGGGTCACCGTGGTGGGGAGTTCCGGCGTCCGGCCGGGGGTGGTGAACACCTCGGCGGGCCGGGTGCGCAGCACGGTCTCGTCGGTCACGGTCCAGCGCTGGTTCGCCGCCGAGGTCGGGGTGTACGCGGACACCTGGGCGCCGTCCGCCGTGGACTGCCCGGTGACGTCGAGGAGGCGGCCGGTGGCGGCGTTGACGAGGGTCCAGGTGCCGTCGCCGGTGGTGGACAGGATCCACTGCGCGGCGGCGTCGGGCGCACCGCCGGCCGGGTCCTCCAGGACCGCCTTGCCGTCCCGCACGGCGAGTCGCCTGCCGGTGGCGGCGCCGACGACGGCGTAGCGCTCGCGGTTGCCGAGGCCCCGCGTCAGCTGCTCCACCCGCCACAGCTGTGGGGCGGCGGCCGGGTCGGTCGTACGGATCACGGGGGCGCCGCCGTCCGCGGAGGGCGTGAGCGACTTGCCGCTCTGTGCGCCCTGCACCCGGTAGACGTGTCCCTTCCGGACGAGTGCGGCGTCCTTCGCCACGCCGCCGACGCCCGAGACCTGGAAGGTCGTGACCGACTTCGCGGGGACGGTGAGCGTGGCCGACCGGCCGGTGACCGGGACCGGGGTGCCCCGGACGAGGGCGCCCTCCGCGCTCGTCACCACCGGGGTGACGGTGGCGCCCGGCGCGACCCCGGCGAAGCGGGAGAGATCGAGGGTGACGGCGCGGGCGGTCGTGCCGCCGTTGACGTGCACGACGGTCGCCGCGCGGCCGGACCGGGCGACGGCGGCCACGCTGGAGGTGTCGTCGACCTTCACGAAGTGGTCGCCGGGGCGGATGTAGTGGGTGAAGTTCCGGATCGTGTGGAACTTGGAGTTGGTGCGGATCGGGCAGGTCTCCAGGGTGTCGGCGGCCGTGCAGGTGAAGGGGACGTGGACGCTGCCCCAGTTCTTGCCCGCCGCGGCCTGCGGGAGCGCGTCCTCGATCGGCTGCCAGAACACCCAGGCGGAGGGCTCCAGTTCCCGCATGTCGTCGACCATCCGGGTGGCGATGCCGAGTCCCGGGTCCATGCCGGTGTAGTCGGTGCCGGTGCCCCAGGTGCCCTCGACCTCGCTCATCCACAGATTCTTGTCGGCGCCCTTGGCGATGTCCCGGGCGGCGGTGCGCATACCGGTGCCGTAGGTGTGGACGTTGAGCTGGTCGACGGCGGCGCGGGCGGAGGTGTCGTAGGCGTTCCAGTTCTGGGTGAAGATCGTGGGGTTGGTCTCGTCCATCGCCGAGACCCCGGCGCCGGTCGAGGCGCCGCGCAGGGCCTTGTCGAGGGCGAGGAGCACCTTCTGCTGGAGGGCGGGGCCGGCGTGCGCGCCCTCCTGGCGGCCGCCCGTGGGCCGGCCGTCGGCGCCCAACTGAGTTCCCCAGTAGGTGGTGTTGGGCTCGTTGAGCGGGTCGATGGTGTCGAAGGCGATGCCGTGTTCGCGCTCCAGCCGCTCGGTCACACGGACGAGGTAGGCCGCGAAGTCGTCCACGCGGTCCGCGCGGATCTGGTCGGCGCCGGAGTCGAAGCCGCCGGAGA
This sequence comes from Streptomyces sp. NPDC005820, assembly GCF_040630255.1. Lineage (NCBI taxonomy): Bacteria > Bacillati > Actinomycetota > Actinomycetes > Kitasatosporales > Streptomycetaceae > Streptomyces > Streptomyces sp. NPDC005820. The sequence goes on along the minus strand of NZ_JBEXXE010000022.1, from coordinate 98,588 downwards.
CGTATCCGCTGACCGTCTGGAACCACGGCGGTGAGTTGCTGAACGCCTCCCACCGGGTGACCTTGTCCTTGATCTGGTCCACCCACCAGCGCTGGCCCGCGTCGGCGTCCCCGTTCCAGTCGTCGGGATCGTTCGGGTCCCACCAGTCCGTGTCCGTACGGGTGGTGCCCTCCGGGGCCTTCCAGAAGCCCTCCATGGTTGCGCCGGCCTTCATGTAGTCCTGGCGGACGTCGGGGGCGTTGCCGCCGCCGATGTTGTAGCGCGCGATGTTCAGCCGCAGCCCGTCCTCGCCGAAGAGGAGGTCGACCAGGCGCCGCCGGACCGGCTCCGGGTAGCCGCCGGTGGCGTTGGCGAACCAGACCAGGCTCGTCCCCCAGCCCTCGAACTCCTGCTGCCGGTACGACGGATCGATCCGCACGGTCACCGCGGCCGTCGTCGCCGGGGTGACCGCGACGGCGGCGGGGGTGGAGGCGGTGACGAGACCCGCGCCGAGCATCAGGGGCACTGCCGGCACCATCGCCCGGATCATGCGCTGCCGTCGGAACACGGAACCCCCCAGAATCGACCAGAAGCGATCAGCTTCAGGTATGCTCAGCGACAGTAATGAGCACGTCAAGACGGTGGGTGTCCGCCGGGGACGGAAATCAGCCCGCGGCCGGGGTCAGCTCGGCCAGCAGCAGGGTGCGGTCGTCGGCTCCGGGCGTGCCCGAGGGCAGTTGCAGGAGCCGTTCGCACAGGGCGGGCAGCGCGGCCGGGTCGCCGGCGTCGGCGGGCTCGGCGACGGCCTCGTCCAGGGCGCGCGCCAGCCGGCCGATCTCCTGGTCTATGTCGGCCTCCCGGGACTCCACCAGACCGTCGCTGTAGAGGGCGAGCAGGGCCGGTTCCGGCACGGTCAGCACCGTCGGTTCGTAGCTGCCCGAGCCGAGACCGAGCGGCAGGCCCGCGCCGGTCAGCGCGACCGGGGAGGTGCGCCCGTCCGGGCCGCGCAGCAGCGGCGGCGGATGCCCCGCCCCCACCAGGGAACAGGTGCGCTCCCGCGCGTCCCACTCGGCGTACACACAGGTCGCGAACGAGGCCCCGGGCGTCTCGCTGGCGAGCGCGTCGAGCCGACGGATGACCTCCGCCGCCGGGATGTCCAGACCCGCCAGCGTACGCAGGGCCGTGCGCAGCTGGATCATCGCGACGGCCGACTCCGGGCCGTGCCCCATGGCGTCCCCGACGATCAGCCCGACCCGGTCGCCCGGCCGCCGCAGCACGTCGTACCAGTCGCCGCCGACCACACTGCCCTTCCCGGCGGGCAGACAGCCGTGCGCTATCCGGCACCCCTCGAGCTTCTGCGCCGGACCCGGCGGCAGACTGTCCCGGATGGCCAGGGCGGTGCGGCGCTCACGCTCGTAGCGGCGCGCGTTGTCCAGCGCGACACAGGCCTTGGCGGCCAGCGCCTCCACGGCGGCCACGTCGGCGGGCCGGAACGGCGCCCGCCCCTCTTTGCGCGTGCACGTCATGAAGCCGATCGGGACACCCCGCAGCCGCAGCGGGACGACCAGGAAGGCCCCCACCCGCAGCAGATCGCCGCGGCGCGCCTCGCCGTCCCCGGTGGCCGTCAGCCGCTCGGCCATGTACGGGTCCACCTTGTCGAGCACCTGCGCGTGCCCGGCCAGGAGGGCCTGCGCGTAGGGGGTGTCACGCGGGAAGGACACCATCTCCCCGACCGGCAGCACCCCCTCCCAGTCCTCGGCGGCCCCGGGCCCCACCCGCAGCGCCAGTCGGCGCGCCTCGACGCGCCGGGTGTCCGAGGCCGGCGGCGCGTCCTCCGCGCGCCGCCAGCGCTCCAGCAGGTACAGGGAGGCCGCGTCGCAGAATCCGGGCGTCAGCGCGTGCACGACATGGCTGCCGGTCAGCCGCAGATCGAGTTCCGAGCCGATGACATCGGCCGCGGGGGAGAACACCGACCGGCGGGGCGAGGACAGGGGGTCGGGTGAGTCGGAGCCGCGGCTGTGCGGGTCGTTCCGCAGGGTCGTGCCTTTCGGGTGGGACGGCCGCGTGGCGGGGACAACGGATCACCACGCGTAGTCGGCCACTATATGATGAAGCGTCAAGTCACGAGATCGCGCGGCAAGTTGCCGGCCGCGGAACGACCTCTTCCGGCCGTTGTCAGGACGGTTCCGGGCGGCCCGCGCGCCACTCCTTGTAGGCGGCCACCGCGGTGGGCAGCGTCGGGAAGATCAGCTCCTCGCCGACGGACCGAGTCAGACCGTACGCGTCCAGGTCGTGCCGCAGGTCCTGTTTCACCCGTGCCAGCGCGAACACCACGTCACGCCGGGCGAGTTCGCGGCGCAGCTCGTCGACCGCGTCGAGCGCGGTGATGTCCACCTCCACATTGGCCTCGGCGTTCAGCACGAACCACCGCACCGGATCCTGCTGTTCGTCGACCGCGGCCAGCGCCCGGCGCCGGAAGTCCTCCGCGTTGGCGAAGAACAGCGGGGAGTCGTACCGGTACACCAGCAGCCCAGGGATCGTGGTGGCCTGCGGATAGTCGTCGATGTCGTGCATCCCGGCCAGACCGGGCACCAGCCCCTGCACCGCGTCGTGCGGACGGGCCACCCGGGTCAGCAGCTCCGCCACCGACAGGCCGACGGCGACCAGCACGCCGTACAGGATGTCCAGGAGCAGCACGCCGGCCAGACAGCCGACGGCGAGCAGCAGCTCACGGCGGCGGAAGGAGGCCAGCCGGCGGAAGCCCGCCAGGTCGATCATGCGGATCGCGGCGTAGACGACGAGCGCGCCGAGGACCGCCGACGGCGTGTGGGTCAGCAGCGGCCCCAGGAAGAGCAGCACCGCGAGCACCACCGCCCCCGCGAACAGGGAGTACGCCTGGCTGCGGGCGCCCGCCGAGGAGGCGAGCGCGGTGCGGCTCGCGCTGCTGCTGACCGGGAAGCCGTGCAGCACGCCCGCGCCCAGGTTGGCCGTGCCCAGCGCCAGGAACTCCTGGTCGGCGTCGAGCTCGGGGCCCTCGGTCTCGGGGCCGGCGAACGCGCGCGCGGTGAGCACGAAGTCGGTGTAGGCCACCAGCAGCACGCCCACCGCGGGCAGGACGAGCTGCGGCAGGTCCGAGAGGTGCGGGACGGACAGGCTCGGCAGGCCCGAGGGGATCTCGCCGATCACCTTCAGGCCGTAGCGCTCGTCCAGGTCGAACAGGGCCACCGCCGAGGTGGAGAGGACCACCGCCAGCAGCGGGCCCGGAAGCCTGGGGAACCAGCGGGCCACCACGAACAGCAGGGCGAGGATGCCGGCCGAGAACAGCAGCGTGGCGAGGTGGAGGTCCGGCAGGTGCGTGACGAACGACCACACCTGCGGGAAGAACTTCGACCCCGTGGTCTCCACCCCGGTCAGCTTGGGCAGCTGGTCCACGATCATGATCAGGGCCACGCCGGCCAGATACCCGATCAGGACCGGCCGGGACAGCAGGTCCGCGACGAAGCCCAGCCGCAGGGCCCACGCCGCGAGACACAGCAGGCCCACCGTGACGGCCAGCGCGGCCGCCAGCACGGCGTAGCGCCCCGGATCACCGGCCGCGAGCGGGGCCACCACCGTGGCCGTCATCAGCGCGGTCGTCGACTCCGGGCCCACCGACAGCAGCCGCGAGGAGCCGAACAGCGCGTAGAGGCCGAGCGCGGGCAGGATCGCCCACAGCCCGGCCACCGGCGGCAGCCCGGCCACGCCCGCGTACGCCATCACCTGCGGCACCAGATACGCCGCGACCGTCACCCCGGCGAGCAGGTCGCCGCGCAGCCACGTACGGCGGTATCCGGCCAGGACCGCGAGCCCGGGCAGCGGGCGGAACCTCGACGGGGCGTGCGACATGGATCTCCTTCGGCGGACGCCTTCAGCATCCCCCTGGGTGGGAGTGCTGGCGACAGCATCGCAGGGCGTCGTGGCCCGGGAGGGACCCGGCGGGACCGGACGAAGACGGAGTCGTCGCCCGGCGCGGAGGCGTACGTCTCAGCTTGCGGAGGTTGATGAGATGTCAGGACCGCGCATGGTTCAGGCCCAGCAGCCGTTCACGGTCGCGGCGAGGCCGTCCATGGCGTCCTTGATGTCGCTCGCGTTGGCGGTGGAGCCGTTCTCGATGAAGGAGAACACCTTCCACTTGCCGTCCTTGCCCTGGGTGAGGCCGCTCAGCGCGATCGCCCCGGTCAGGGTGCCGGTCTTGGCGTGCACCTTGCCGACGGCGCACGAGGAGTTCACGTCGTCGAAGCGGCCCCACTCCGGGCCGAGGGTGCTGCCGGCCTCGCCGGAGACGGGCAGGCCGTCCAGGATCGAGCCCAGGGTGGGCGCGTACCGGTCCTGCGTCAGCAGTTCCAGGATCTCCGCGAGGGTGGCCGCCGGGATGCGGTCGGCGCGGGAGAGGCCACTGCCGTCGTACATCTCGAAGTTGGCGAGGGACACGCCGTACCGCTCGCTCAGCACCTGGCGCACCACCTCCGTGCCGCCCTCGAAGGTGGCCGGGCGGCCCGCGCCGAGGGCGGTCATCCGCAGCAGCGTCTCGGCGATGTTGTTGTCGCTCTTCTTCAGCATGGTGTGGACGATGTCCGACAGCGGCGCCGACTGGTGCCGGGCCACCGGCACGTCGTGCTCGCTCGCGGTGGCGCGGGTGACGTTCCCGTCGACGGTGACGCCGTTCGCGGCGAGCTGCCGGGCGAAGACCTGCCCGGCGTCCAGCGAGGTGTCGTCCACTCCGTGCCCGTCGACGACGAGCGCGCGCACCGGGGCGACCGAGTCCGGGTAGTAGCCGGTGTTCCAGCCGTTGGCCAGGCTCGGCTCGGGGAACAGGCTGTCGTCCACGGCGACCTTCACGGAGGTCAGGCCCGCCGCCTTGAGCCCGTCCACCGCCGTCTTCGCCAGCTCGGCGAGGTCGGCGCCGGTCAGGGTCCGGTCGCCGCCGCCGACGAGGGTCAGCCTGCCGTCGCCGTAGACGACGTTCGTGGTGAACCGGTGATCCGGGCCGAGGACCGTGAGGGCGCCGGTCGCGGTGGCGAGCTTGACGTTGGACGCGGGCATCAGCGCGGTGGCCGCGTTGTGGTCCCACAGCGTGGCGTCCGACTCCGCGTCCAGGACCACGCCGCTGACGTTGGAGCCCAGGCGCGTGTCGAGGACGCGGGTCTCGAGGTTGGTGACCATCTGCTGGTCGTCCGCGTCGAGGGTCGCGGTCTTGGCCGTGGTGCCGATGCCCTTGCCGGCCGCGAAGGCCGAGGGTCCCGACAGCGCCACCGAGGCGACGGGCACGGCCATGGCGAGCACGAGCGCCCGCCGCATGCCGGTGCCGTGCTGCCGGGGCCTGCGGTGCCGACGCCGGCCGCCGGGCTCGAAGGAGGCGGTCGAGGTCTCCGCGGTCATGTCACTCATGGGGTTCGAGACTTTCTGTGGGGGCACTGTGCAGCGAACTCCGGCGCACATTACCGGAATTGATCGCTCACCCGGCCGGCCCCGGGGTGGGTCTGCCCGCAGGCGCGTCCGTCCGTGCACCGGGGGACGGCGCCGACGGCGTGAGCGGGTGCCCTTACAGATCGATACGCTGTACCGTACGATGACTCGTATGCCCCGCCGCACCCCCGCCCTGGACCGCGCCACACCGGACCGGATCGCCGAGGCCGCCCTCCTCCTGATGGACGAGGACGGCCCCGAGGCGCTCACCTTCCGCGCCCTCGCCGCCCGGCTCGACATCTCCCTGGCCTCCCTCCAGCGCCGCTGCACCGATCTGTCCGGGCTGCTCGACCTGTGCCTCGACCACCTCGCCGCCCGGCTGCCCGAGCCCACGCCCGGCGGCGACTGGGCCACCGCCACCGAGGCCCGGTTCACCGCGCTGTACCGGCTGCTGGTGGATCACCCGGGTCTGCTCGTGCTGCGCGGCGCCCGCCCCTGGCTCGGGCAGCACCTGCTGGCCCGGCTGGTCGAGCCGCAGCTCGCCGACAGCCTCGCCGCCGGGATGAGCGCCGAGGAGGCGATCGCCGCCTACCGCCGGATGTATCTGCTGACCCTCGGCAGCGCGAGCTTCGTCGACCACCGAGACCCCCGGTCCGCCCAGGCGCTCACCCGCACCGCGCTCGCCGCCCTGGACCCCGAGGAGTTCCCGGCGCTGACGGGCCATCTGACCGCGATCGTCCCGGCGGTGACCCGGCACGACGTCTACTACGGCGCGCTGCGCCAGCTGATCCGGGCGGCCGCCCCGACCCCGGCCCCCGCCGACACCCCCTGAGGACCTCCATGACCACCCCCGCACGCATCTTCAGCAGCGACAACACCGCCGGCGCCTCCCCGGAGATCGTCGAGGCCGTGACCCGGGCCGCCGCCGGCCAGGCCAAGCCGTACGGCGCGGACGACCTCACCGCCGATGTCCGGCGCCGCCTGGGCGAGATATTCGAACGCGACGTCGACGTCCTGCTCGTCTCCACCGGCTCCGCCGCCAACGCCCTCTCCCTCGCCGCGCTCACCCCGCCCTGGGGCAGCGTGCTCTGCCACCGCGACAGCCACATCAACAACGACGAGTGCGGGGCGCCCGAGTTCTACACCGCGGGCGCGAAGCTCGTTCCGCTCGGCGGCGAGGACGCCAGGATCGACCCCGACGAGCTGCGGGCGGCCGTCCGGCACAAGGCCGGGGACGTGCACAGCGTGGAGCCCTCGGTGGTGAGCCTGACCCAGGCGACCGAGACCGGCGCCGTGTACACCCTCGACGAGATCGAGACCCTGGGCTCGCTCACCCGGGAGGCCGGGCTGCGCCTGCACATGGACGGGGCCCGGTTCGCCGGAGCCGTCGCCGCGCTCGGCCGCACCCCCGCCGAGCTGACCTGGCGGGCGGGCGTGGACCTGCTGTCGTTCGGCGCGACCAAGAACGGCACGATGACCGCCGACGCGATCGTCGTCTTCGACCGCTCCCTCACGCCCGAACTCGCCTTCCGCGCCAAGCGCGCCGGCCAGCTCGCCGCCAAGATGCGGTTCCACGCAGCCCAGCTGGACGCCTATCTCACCGACGACCTGTGGCTGCGCAACGCGGCCCACGCCAACGCCATGGCGGCCCGCCTCCAGGACGGGCTGAAGGCGCTGCCCGAGGTGGGCCTGCTCGGCGTCGCGGACGCGAACATCGTCTTCTGCCGGCTGCCCCTGCAGGTCACCGAAGGGCTCCTCGCCGAGGGCTACGTCTTCTACCACGACCGCTGGGAGCCGGGCGTGGCCCGTTTCGTCACCTCCTTCGCGACGACGGAGGCGGACGTCGACGGTCTGCTGGAGGCGGTCCGCCGGCACGCGGGTTGAACCGCGCCTCAGCCGACGATCCGGCCCAGTTCGATCCGCGCGAGGTCCGGGGCCGGTCCGTCGGCGTTCGCGAAGGTCACCGTGTTGGCGCCCGCGACCAGGTCGACGGGGACGGCCAGCGTCCAGAAGTCGTCCCGGCTCCAGGTGTTCTTGAAGGTCACCCGGAGCGGGGCGCCGTCGCCCACCGTGATGTCCGCCGTACGCGAGACGATGTCCGTGTTGTAGGCGTGGCCGTTGTCGCGCCGGTCGTCGTGGGCGTAGTGCACGACCAGCAGATGGCGGCCCGGCCGGGGCGCGTCCACGGTGAAGCGGGCCGTCCCCGCCGGGGCGCCGCCGAGCCCGGTGACCCGTCGGCCGCCGGGGGCGTGGGCGCAGTCGACCGGCCGGGCGCCGCCCGCGAGGACGGCGGTGGCGGCCCCCTGGACCAGGACGCCGGCCTGCGAGCCGTCGCCGGACACCTCCAGGGCGCGCAGCGCGGCCTGCCCCGCCGTGACGGTGACACGGTTGTTGCCGGCCGCGAGATACAGCCGGAGCGGCCGGCCGGGCACCGCCGTCACCGTCGCGCCGTGCAGGGCCAGCTCCACCTCCGACGAGGCCCGCGGCACGACCGTGAAGTAGCCGTCGCACGGGGCGTACACGTCGAAGACCGCCCCGTCGCCCGCGCCCAGCACGAGCGCGCCGGTGCCGGTCCCGGCCGACGAGGAGTAGTCGTACGACGGTGCGCCGACGGTCTCCGCCAGCGTCGCCTCGTACACGGTGGACGGGGGACCGGTGCGGGCGGTCAGATCCAGGCGGTCGAGGGTCGTCTCGCCGTCGTCCGCGGCGAGCGTGAGGACGTGTGTCCCCGCCGCCAGCTCCACCTGGAGCTCCTTCCGGCCGCCGTGGGCCCCGTTCTGGGTGGACGGGTACGTCACCGTGACCGGGGCGCCGCCGTCGATCGACAGCCGCTGGGTCGCGGGGCCGCCCGACCCGTTGCCGTACAGGATCGCCAGGTCGTAGGCGCCGTCGGCGGGGACCGTCACCGTGAGGTCCACCTTGCCGCTGGGGGAGCCGAGCGACTCGACGTTCCGCGTCCCGGAGGCCGCGTAGCCGTTGGCGTCGCCCACCGTGCCATGGGTGCGGACCCGCCCGCCGGTGACGGCCGCGTCCTCGGCCTCGTACGACGCCGACCAGGGGACGTGGGCGGGGGCCGGGGTACCCCGCCCGGCGGGGGTGAGGACGATCCGGTAGGCGGACATCCGGCGCAGGCCGCGCAGCGGCACGGTCACCGAACCGTCCCCGGCCACCCGCACCTTGGTCCGCGCGAGGACCCGCGGCGCCGCGTGCGGCCCCTCGTACCCGGACCAGGCGGCCTCGGCGACGGTCGCGACGACGGTACGGCCGAAGACGTCCGGGGCGATGTTCCGTACGACGACGTCGGCGTCCCCCGGCGCACCGCCGAGCAGGACCTGCGTCTGGCGCCGCCCGGTGTCGAGGGAGGCGAGACCCTGGAGGGTGTCGACGGTGTGCGGCTCGGGCGGTGTCACCCGGACGGTGTCGCCGGTCAGGCCCGCGTACCAACGGAAGAACCACCAGCCGCCGTTGGGGACGTTCATCCGCACCACGTTGCCGCTGAGATTGCCGGCGGCGTCCCAGTAGGCCTGGTGGGCGTACACCTTGTTCCGCTCGAACATCGCGACCCACTGCACGAGTTGGCCCGGCACCGACAGGTCACGGCGGTTGCCGTACTCGTCGATGTTCACCGCGAGCGGCCCGACGCCCAGCTCCCGTTCGATGGACCGGTACTCGTCGTGGTGGGCCTGGAAGTCCCGCAGCGAGGAGGAGTCCAGCTCGTGCCAGGTCATCACCTGCGGCAGGACGTCCTCGCGCCGGGCGAAGGCGAGGAAGTCGGTCAACAGGCGGGCGTGGTAGGCCGCTTCGTTGGGCCCGGCGATCCGCGCGTCCGGGTGGAGCGCCCGGATGCGCCGGTACACCGTCCGCCAGTCCCGCAGGAACCGGTCCCGGCCGGCCTCGTACTCCGCCGGGTCGGGGGCGTCGAGGCGGTACCAGATCTGGTCGGGCTCGTTGAAGGGGACGTACACGAACCGGTCGCGGTCCGGGCGGGCCGCGACCTCCCGGACGATCCCGTCCACCCGGGGCAGATAGTCGTCGATCCCCAGCTCCTCGTACGGCCACCGGGCGTAGACGTCCTGCAGCAGCACGTTGATCTCGCCGCCGCCGTTGCGGAAGAAGGACTCCGCGACGGTGAGCGCGTCCCCGTTGGGGTGCTGGGCGCCGCCCTCCGGTTTCTGCGAGACGCCGGTGATCCGGAGCGGGGCGAGCACGGCGTCGCCGGGGACCCCGTCGTCGCTGAGTCCGTACAGCGCCCCGTTGGCGCCGTGCAGCACCGGGCCCTCGGACGCGGCGAGGTCGACGGTCAGGCGGCGCGGGACGGAGGCCGGCGCGGGCGGGGGCCCCGAGCTCTCCCGCACCAGCAACTTCGGCTCGCGGACGGGGTACATGTGCGGCGGCACCGGCTGCTCCGACGGTGGCGAGGTCTCCTCCAGCGCCGAGTGCAGCAGGGCGAACGCCGCCCGTCCCAGACCGGCGAAGTCCAGCCGTACGGTGGTCAGTCCCGGGGTCAGGAACGCGGCGTGCGGGGCGTCGTCGAACCCGGCCACGCTGACCTCGCCGGGAACCGCCCGGCCGCACTCGTGCAGGGCGCGCAGCACCCCGAGCGCGAGGTCGTCGTTGCCGCACAGGACCGCCGTGACGGCCGGGTCCCGGGCCAGCCGCAGGCCCTCCGCATGACCGGCCTCGGGCCCCCAGCCGCCTTGCAGGGGACGGGGCTGCGGCGCGCCCGCGTCCCGGAGCGCCTGGCGCCAGCCGCTGGTGCGCGGGCCGGTGCGGCGGGCGCCGGAGGGGAGCGCGACGTAGTGCACGGTCTCATGGCCGAGGGAGAGCAGATGCCGGGTCGCCTCGTAGGCCGCCCGGCGGTCGTCGGTCCACACCCAGGGCCGGCCGTCGCGGGGCGGGCTCGCGGGCGTCTCGACCACCCCGACGACCGGCAGTCCGGGCGGGACGCAGTCCAGTGCCCGCACTCCGGCGGGGTCGTAGGCGATCACGATCAGTCCGCCGCCGTTGTCCGCCGCCCGCCGCACCTCGGCGGTCACGGCGGCCTCCTCCGCCGATTCCAGGACCCCGATCCCGACGGAGTAGGAGGCGGCGCGGGCGGCCTCCTCGACTCCCCGCAGCACGGAGGCGTACCCGTAGTGGGTGGTGTTCGCGGTCAGCACGGTCACCGCCCTGCGGCGCCCGCTGGCCAGCGCGAACGCGGTGGCGTTGCGCCGGAAGCCGAGCGCCTCGACGGCGGCGAGCACCCGCTCGCGGGTGGCCGGGCGCACCCGTGGATGATCGTTGATCACCCGGGACACGGTCTGGTACGAGACTCCGGCGGCGGTGGCGACATCCCGGATGCTGGCTGGCCGCCCGGTGTGACCGGTCACATGCATGACGGGATTGTTACCGGTCACACGGGGGCCGTCAAGAGGTGTCTGCGCGGTCGGTCTACCAGGTGTGCGCGACGTCCACCACGAGATGGCCGTCGAGCTGGAGCACCCGGAAGGGCAGCCGGGCCCGCACCCCGAGGCCGAACTGGGTCTGCCCCTCGAAGCTGCTCGCGAACCTGGTGTCCCGGAAGGTGCGGTAGCCGGTCAGGTCCACACCCGGCAGGGGCTGTCCGGCCCGGGCGGGGTAGGTGGACGTACCGGTGTTCGGGTTGTAGGCGGGTGCCCGCACGATGACTTCCAGGATGGCCCCGCCGCCCACCGGGATGGGCTTGCCCGACGGGTCCTGGATGAGCTCGTCGACGTAGTGCACGGTGTACCCGAGCTGGTCGGCGGAGGCGGCCGGGACGTCGACGACGAACCGGTCGTAGCAGTCGTGGCGGCCGGTCCTGACGTTGGTGATGTACTCGCCGGACGTGCTGGCCCAGCTGGTCTTGTCCAGGCTGCCCCAGCCGGTCGGGCAGGCGGCCGCCGCCCGGGGAGCGGCGGCCGGGGCGGCCACGGCCGGAACCGCGGCCGCGCCCAGCGTCGCGGTCAGCAGGACTGCGGTCGCCCAGACGGTCTTGCTTCGTACCATCTTGTTCCCCCAAGGGTGTGAGTGTCTGGTATCAGGGGAGACAGTCTGGTTGGCCCGAAGGTTGCACGTCGTTTACCCGAAAGTCGGGGAATTCCGCTTTCTGCCCTACGACAGGCTCGTGGTGGTGTAGGCGCACTCCGTGTAGATGTACCCGGGCTCCAGCTTGGCCGTGTCCGAGGCCGGTGAGGCGAGGCTGTCGCCGTTCGGCTTGTGCAGGAAGTACGTGGTGCCGACGGGCAGGCTGATGGTGCGCTCCGGGTAGTTCCTGTTCGCGTTGCACGGCTTGAAGCCGATCGAGAGCGTGTCGGCGAAGGAGTACGTCTTGCAGCTGCCGCAGCCCTTGAGCTTGAAGCTGCCGGTCACCGGGCCCGTGTACATGACCGTGATGTCGTCGGGGCTGTCGTTCTGCACGGTCACCGAGATGCTGCCGCCGGAGCGGGTGGTGGGCAGCTTCTTGCCGGCGGCCGGAACCGTCTGGGCGATCTCCGCGGCGATGGCGATCTTCTTCGCCAGGGCGGCGTTCTTGGCGCTCTTGTGGGCGGAGGCGTACTCCTCCATGGTTGTCTGCGCCTTGTCGAAGTCGCCGTCCTTGTACTGGTCCACTCCGCAGTTGTACGTGCCCGACGCGGCGCTGACGGAGGCCCGGTCGGCGTCCTTGGCCAGCGCGCCGGTGACGCTCCCGTCCTCGGCCGAGATGGTCTGGATCTGGCCGCTGAGGGTCTTGAGCTGCTCGACCGCCGTGCACGGGTCGCTGCCGCTCAGCCCCTTGACCTTCGCGGAGACGGCCGAGCCCACGGCCGGCTCGACCTTCGCGGCCGGCGCCGAGTCGGGGAACGTGCTGAGCAGCTCACCGAACTGCGCGGCCCAGGTGGACTGCCCGCTGGTCAGCCCGTCCGAGGCGCACTCGTAGAGCGAGGTGGCCAGCCGGTCGTCGGGCCAGGTCTTCAGGTCGCTCAGGTCGGTCTCGGGCATCTTCTTCGGAACCGTCCGCAGATAGTCGAGCGGGGCGATCGCCTCGCAGTAGTCGCCCTTCTCGTAGGCGGCTCCGACGGTCGCGTAGTACGTCTTCATCCGCGCCGGCACCTTGGCGGCCGCCCGTGAGTCCGGGTGGTCGGCGCTCAGGTTCTCGTAGACCTCCAGCGCCTCGCGGTAGTCGGACTGCGCCGAGGAGAACGCCCGCCCGCCGGCCGCCTCCACCTGCCGGTCGGCCTGGTCGAGCCGGTCGAGGAGCATCTGCTGCGTCGCCTCGTCGCGCGCCCCGTCGTAGGCCACGACACCCCCGGCCGGCGCGACGAGCAGCACCAGCCCCAGCGCGAGCGCCAGCGGCGCGGACGGCGGCCAGGCCAGCCGGGTCCGCAGCCCCACCACGGCGCCGTGCGCCGCCACGGCGACGAGGAACAGGACGTACAGCACCAGCGCGAACCCCGGCACCCCGTCCGGATCGGCGGGCAGCGCCACGAACAGCAGCACGGCGGTCGCGGCGAGACAGGCCGCCATCAGCACCCAGCGGCGCACCAGCGCGTAACCGAGCCCGAGCCCGCTGAGGTTGAGCACCGCCACCGCGACCGCCCGCACCCCGTCCGCCGGGGCCGGCGGCGGCGCCACCGGCATCGGCGGCACCGGCGGCATGACGAATCCCTGGTCGTATCTGCCGTACTGGTCCCCGGACATGGCGGCCTCCCCCGTCAACTGCACCCGCGTAGCTCTGATTTGTCAGTCTATCGGGCGAAGAAGAGGCAATGACAGGCCGTTTTGTCGATCGGGCGGACCGTTCAGCCGTTCGTGACGTTCGCCGTGACCAGACGGAGGAGGTGCTTGGCGAGGGCGTCCTGTTCCGGGGTGAGGCCCATGGCGTCGCCGATGGCGAGGGGGACGCCGGTCGCGCGGTCGCGGAGGCGGGCGCCGGCCTCGGTGAGCCGCAGGGCGACCGAGCGCTCGTCGTCGGGGCGGCGCTCGCGCCGCAGGAGTCCCTGTGCCTCCAGCCGCTTGAGGAGGGGGGAGAGGGTGCTGGACTCCAGCTGGAGCGCCGCGCCGAGCTCACGGACGGAGATCGAGTCCTGCTCCCACAGCACCAGCATCACCAGGTACTGCGGGTAGGTGAGGCCGAGCTCGTCCAGCAGCGGACGGTAGCGGGCCGTGACCGCGCGGGACGCGGCATACAGGGCGAAGCAGAACTGGTCGTCCAGGAGCAGGGATCCGTCGGTCGGTGCGGCGGCTTCGTCCACTGCGCTGCTCCCGGTGTCTGCGCTGGTCATGGCGGCACCACCCTATCGTTCGAGTCCTCTCGATTCTATCGCCTGCAAATTTATCGAGAGCTAATTAGTTGTGCACGACTTAATCGCGGGCTACTGTTCTGGACGTGCCGCCCTCCCCGACCGGGACTACCGTCGGAGACTGCCCGCGGCACCCCGACCGAGGAGGTCGTCATGACCGACACAGCCGCCCCGCGCCCCGTTCTCGAACCCGCCGCCCAGTCCTTCGTCGAGGCGACCGCGAACCCGCCGTACCTGTTCGACCTCGGCCCCGCCGACGGCCGGAAGGCGGTCGACGAGGTGCAGTCGGGTGATGTCGTCAAGCCGGTGGTGGAGGAGGAGTGGATCACTGTCCAGGGTGGTCCGACGGGGAGTGTGCGGGTGCGGATCGTGCGCCCGGCCGGAGCCGAGGGCACCCTTCCGGTGATCTTCTACATTCATGGTGCGGGGTGGGTGTTCGGCAATGCGCACACGCATGACCGGCTGGTGCGTGAGCTGGCGGTGGGTGCCCAGGCGGCGGTGGTGTTCCCGGAGTACGACCTGTCGCCGGAGGTGCGTTATCCGGTGGCGATCGAGCAGAACTTCGCGGTGGCCCGGTGGGTGGTGGCGGAGGGTGCCTCGAAGGGGCTGGACGGTTCGCGGATCGCGGTGGCCGGTGACTCCGTCGGCGGGAACATGACTGCGGCGCTCACCCTGATGGCGAAGGAGCGGGGCGGGGTCCCGCTGGTGCAGCAGGTGTTGTTCTATCCGGTGACGGACGCCTCGTTCGACACGGCCTCGTATCACCAGTTCGCCGAGGGGTTTTTCCTGCGGCGGGACGGGATGCAGTGGTTCTGGGACCAGTACACGACCGATGAGGGCGAGCGGGCCGAGATCACGGCGTCGCCGTTGCGGGCGAGTGTGGAGCAGCTGAGGGATCTGCCGCCGGCGCTGGTCATCACGGGTGAGGCGGATGTGCTGCGGGACGAGGGTGAGGCGTATGCCAACAAGCTGCGTGAGGCCGGTGTCCTGGTGACCGCCGTCCGGTTCCAGGGGATCATCCACGACTTCGTGATGCTCGACGCCCTGCGCGAGACGCAGGCCGCGCAGGCTGCCATCACCCTCGCGGTCGGCACCCTGCGCGACGCCCTGCGTCAGTGACCGCGGCCGTTACGGGGCCGTGAGGTCGAAGGTCAGTACCCCGCCCCGGGCGGGGAAGGAGTCCGGCAGCCAACGGGGGTCCGTGGGAAGGCCGTTGAGACGGACCTCGCGGACCCGGGAGTGGGTGTCCGAGGCCTGCGGGGCGACGACGGTGATGTTCACGCCGTTGCCCCGGTGGATCACGGTGACGGGGAAGAGCGGGCTGGCCAGGGCCAGTTGGGGACTGCCGGGGATCTGGGGGTACATGCCGAGGGCCGCCCAGACGGCCCAGGAGGACATGGCGCCGAGGTCGTCGTTGCCGACCAGACCGTCCGGGCCGTCCCCGAAGAGTGTGATGAGGATGCCCCGTACGGTGTCCTGGGTGCGGTCCGGGCGGCCCAGGTAGTCGTACGCCCAAGGGGTGTTGAAGGACGGCTCGTTGCCGAGGTAGGCGTACGGCTGGTCGGCGCCCCCGTTGTACTCGGTGAAGAAGGCGTCGAGGCGGGCGGTGACGGCCGCGTCGCCGCCCATGGCCGTGAACAGGCCGGGCAGGTCGTGCGGGACCATCCAGGTGTACTGCGCCGCGTTGCCCTCGACGTAGTCCCGGCGCTGCGTCGGCCTGAAGGCCGGCCAGGTGCCGTCGGCGCGGCGGGGCTGGAGGTAACGGCTGTCCGGATGGAGCAGGTTGCGCCAGTTGCCCGACGCGCGCTCCAGCGCCGCCCGGGTCTCCGTCTCGCCGAGCCGGCCGGCCAGCTGGGCGAGGGCGGCGTCGGACACCGCGTACTCCAGGGTGGTGGCCGCCGCGCCCCAGACGCCCTTCGTTCCGGCGGGGATGTAGCCGAGCGTGTCGTACGACGCGTGTCCGGGGCGCTGCCGGTCGTCCTGGCGGCCGGCGACGGCCGTGCGCAGCAGCTCGCGGGCCTCGAAGCCGGTGCCGCCGAAGGCGTGGACCGAGGCGGCCATCGCGGGCAGCGGATCGCCGACCATGACGCCGGTGCCGCCGTTGGCGAGCGTCCAGCGGTCGAAGTAGCCTGCCTGGCGGCCCTGTTCCAGGATGGACTGGGCGACGTCCGAGGCCTCGCGCGGGGCGAGGAGCGCCAGCAACTGGATCTGCGAGCGGTACACGTCCCAGCCGGAGAAGTTCGCGTACTGCACATGTCCCGGCCGGGTGCGGTGGACCAGGCCGTCGAAGCCCCGGTACCGGCCGTCGGCGTCGCTGAAGGCGCCGGGATGCAGCAGGGAGTGGTACAGCGCGGTGTAGAACATCCGGCGCCGTGACTCGCTGCCACCGGCGACCGTGATCCGGCCGAGCCAGCCGTTCCACTGCTCGCGCGCGGCCCGCCGTACCTCGTCGAGCGAGCGGCCACGCTGCTCCACGAGCGTGTTGCGGCGGGCGGCGTCCTCGCTGACGAAGGAGATGCCGACCCGCACGGTCACCTCGCGGGTGCCGGGGGCGAACGACACGTACGCCCCGGACGTCCGCCCGTCCAGCGGCTCGCCGTGCGCGAAGGGGCGGTCGAACTCCGCGTGGAAGTAGAGGCGGTAGCGCACCGACGTACCGCAGAAGCCGCCGCTGTCCGTGAAGCCGGACAGGGACCGGGCGCCGACCGTGACCGCGCCGGTGGCCTTGTTCCAGGCCCGCCCGGCGTCGACGGTCAGCCCGGCCGGCTCCTGGACGCCCGCCGGGAAGGTCAGCCGGGCGACGCCGGAGCGCTGGGTGGCGGCGATCTCGGTGCGGATCCCGTTGTCGAAGTCGACCCGGTAACTGCCGGGCGCCGCCCGCTCGTTGGCATGGGAGAACGTGGCGTACCGGGCCTCCGGGTCCGGCGCGGGCCGACCCGTCAGCGGCATGAAAGGTACGTTCCCGTAGTCGCCGCAGCCCGCGCCCGACAGATGGGTGAGGCTGAAGCCGCGGATCCGCCGGTCGGCGTAGGCATAGCCGCCGAACTGGCGGGTGACCGTGTCCGGGCTCCACTGGATGCCGCCCAGCGGTGCCGAGGCACCGGGGAAGGTGTTCCCGCCGCCGCCTCCGTGGCCCCAGTCCACCCCACCCGGCTTCGTGCCGACGAAGGGGTTGACGTAACGGGCCGGGTCGGCGACGGACGGCACGGACGTGACGTCGGCCCGCGCGGGCGGGGCCAGCAGCACGGCCGCCGCCACGGCGGCCCCTAGGCCGCGTCCGCAACGTCCCGCCTGCCTCGCGACGCCCGCCCTGCGGGCGAACGACGGGACTTTGCGGACACGGCCCAGAGGTGACAGGCGCAAGGAGATCTCCTTCGTCGCGGGAGGCCGGCTAGCGCACGGCGGGGGAGACGCCCACTGTCACCGCCCCGGCCGCGCACACCGAGCCGCCGTGCCGGACGACACCCGGAAGTCAGGCACACGGCGCAGTCCCGGCCGGCCGCGACCCCTGTGAACAGGGCGGACGCCTGGTTCGTAACTCTGGGTAACCCCGTCCGTGACGTAAGGTCGAGACGGGGGGGAGAAGGCCGGAAGGGGAGGGGATCGCGTGCCGCCGGAGCCGGTGCGGTTCATGGTGCTGGGCGCCCTGCGGGTGTGCCGGGGGGAGACGGAGCTGGACGTCGGCGGGCCGCAGGAGCGCGCCTTCCTGGCGCTGCTTCTGACCAGGGCGGGGCAACCGGTCGCCGTGGGCGAGATCGTGGACGTGCTGTGGGGCGCGGAGCCGCCGCGCAGCGCGGTCAACGTCGTCCGCCGGCACGTGGGTTCGCTGCGCCGGCTCCTGGAACCCGGGCTCCCCGCCCGCGCCGAGGGCCGCTGGCTGATCCGGGACGCGGGCGGCTACCGGCTCGTCACCGACGCCGACTCCGCCGACCTCCCGCGGTTCCGCGCGCTGCGCGAGGCGGCCCGCCACAGCGGGGACACCGCACCTGACCGCACGGTCGAACTCCTCACCGAGGCACTGGAGTTGTGGCACGGACCGATCGGCGAAGGCGTCCCCGCGCCCGCCCGCAGCCACCCGGCGTTCGAGGCGGTCGAGCGGGAACGCCGCACGGCCGCACGGGAGCTGGCCGACGCGGCGCTGCGCGCCGGACTGCCGGAGCGGGCCCTGCCGCCGCTGCGCCGGGCCGCGGCCGACCATCCGCTCGACGAACCCGTCCACACGGGCCTCCTCCGGCTGCTCGCCGCGGCCGGTCACCGCACCGAGGCGCTCACCGCGTACGAGACCGTACGGACCCGGCTCGCCGAGGAGTTGGGGATCGACCCCGGCCCGGAACTGAGGGACGCCCACGACGCCCTCGCCGCCCACGCCGCGCCCCACGCCCAGGACACCCCCGCCGCCCTCCCTCATGTCACCCCGTCCCAACTGCCGTACGACCTTCCCCTCTTCACCGGCCGAAGGGCCGAACTCGACGAGGTGCTCGCGCTGTTCGACGCCGAGCTGCCCCGTCCCGGGACCGTGGTGATCGGCGCCGTCGGCGGCATGGCGGGCGTCGGCAAGACCACCCTCGCCGTGCACTGGGCGCATCGGATCGCCGACCGGTTCCCGGACGGGCAGCTCTATGTGAACCTGCGCGGCTTCGACCCGTCCGGCGCGGTGCTGGAACCGGGGGAGGCCGTCCGCGGCTTCCTCGACGCCCTCGGCGTACCCCCCGAACGCGTCCCGCGCGGACCGGACGCGCAGACCGCGCTCTACCGGAGCCTGCTGGCCGGACGGCGGGTCCTGGTCGTGCTCGACAACGCCCGCGACGCGGCGCACGTGCAACCGCTGCTGCCCGGCTCACCCGGTTGTCTGACCATCGTCACCAGCCGCGACGAACTGCCCGGCCTGGTCGCCGCCCACGGGGCCCGCTCCCTGACCCTGCACCCCTTCGACGCGGACCAGACCCGCGCCTTCCTCGTCCGCCGGCTCGGCGCGGCACGGGTGGCCGCCGAGCCACGGGCCGCCGGGGAGATCGGCGCCCTGTGCGCCGGGCTGCCCCTCGCCCTCGCCTGTGTCGCCGCCCGAGCCGCCGCCCACCCCCACTTCCGGCTCGCCGACGTCGCGGCCGAACTGCGCGAGGCGCACGGCAGCCTCGACGCCTTCGCCCGCGCCGACGCCTCCGTCGACGTGAGCACGGTCTTCTCCTGGTCCACGAACGCCGTGTCCCCCGACGCGGCCCGCCTGTTCCGGCTCCTGGCCCTGCATCCCGGCCCCGACGTCACCCTCCCGGCCGCGGCCGCCCTCGCCGGCCTCCCGGAGCGCCGGACCCGCCGACTGCTCGCCGAACTGACCGGCCTCCACCTCGTCGCCGAGCACAGCCCCGCCCGCTACTCCTTCCACGACCTGCTGCGCGCCCACGCCGGCGAACTCGTCCACGAGCACGAGACCGAGACCGAGCGGGAGACCGCGCTCGACCGGCTCCACCACCACTATCTGCACACCGCGCACGCCGCCGACCGCCTCCTCGCCCCCAACTCCGACCCGCTGCCCCCGCCGCCCGCACCCGAGGGCGCCCGGCCCGAACCGCTCGCCGACGACCACCGCGCCCTGGCCTGGCTCACCGCCGAACACGCCGTCCTGCTCGCCGTCGTCGCCACCGCCGCCGCCTCCGGCCGGCCCGCACGGGAACGCCTCGCCTGCCAACTGGCCTGGTCCCTGGAGCCGTTCTTCGACCGGCGCGGCCACTGGCACGACGCGCTCACCGCACAGCGCACCGCTCTCGACACCGCCCGGCGGCTCGCCGACCCCGTCCTCCTCGCCCGCGGTCTGCGCGGACTGGCCCGCATCGAGGGCCGCCTCGGCCTGCACACCCGCGCCGTCCCCCGCCTCGAACAGGCCCTCGACCTCTTCACGGAACTCGGCGACGACACCGGCCGCGCCCACACCCACCGCAGCCTCGGCTGGGAGTGCGACCAGCGGGGCGACCTGCCCGGCGCCCTGCACCACAACCAGCTCGCCCTCGCCCTGTTCCGCGCCCTCGGCGACCGGGCGGCCCAGGCCAGCGTCCTGAACTCCGTCGGCTGGTACCACGCCCTGCTCGGCGAGTACCGGCAGGCGCTGACCCACTGCCACGAGGCCCTGCGCATGCTCCAGGACCTCGGCGACCGGTACGGCCAGGCCGCCACCTGGGACAGCATCGCCTACGCCCACCACCACCTCGGCCGCCACCCGCATGCCCTCCTCGGCTACCGCAACGCCCTCGCCCTGCTGCGGGACCTGGGCGTGCCCTACGTGGAGGCCGACATCCTGACCCGCTCCGGGGACACCCATCTCGCCATGGGCGACCAGGGGTCCGCCCACGAGGCGTGGACGCAGGCGCTGGCCCTGCTCAGGGAGCTGGGCCACCCCGACGCGGAGGCGGTCGAGACGCGGTTGAGGGGTGGGGAGGGACGGGCCGGTGCCTGCTGAGCCGCCCCGGTTCCAGGTGCTCGGGCCGGTGCGGGTGTGGCGCGGCGGCCGGGAACTCGACCTCGGCTTCCCCCAGCAACGCGCCCTGCTCGCCCTGCTCCTGCTGCACACGGGCCGGACCGTGCCGACCGGCGAGATCCTCGACACGCTGTGGGCGAAACGGCCGCCCGCCAGCGCCCCGAACGTCGTACGCCGTTACGTCGCCACCCTGCGCCGCCTGCTGGAACCCGGACTGCCGCCCCGCGCCCCCGGCCGCCGTCTGCTGCGCCGCACCGGCGGCTACCTCCTCGAGGCGGAGACGGACGAGGTCGACCTCCTGCGGTTCCGTGAACTCACCCGGCAGGGCAGGCGGGCCGCGGCCACCGGCCGGGCCGAGACGGCGGCCCACCGGTTCACCCGGGCCCTGGGGGAGTGGCGCGGCCCGCTGGCGATGGGCATCCCCGAATCCGTGCGCACCCACGTCCAGTTCACGGCCGTACACCGTGAACTCCTGGACACCGCCCGCCTCGCGGCCGACGCCGCCCTGCTGTCCGGGTACGCCGACCCGGTCCTCCCCGCCCTGCGCGCCGCCGCCGCGCAGGAACCCCTCGACGAGCCCCTGCACGCCCGTCTCGTGCTCGCCCTCGCCGCGTGCGGTCTGCAGGCGGAGGCGCTCAGGGCGTACGACGACATCCGCCGCCGTCTCGGCACCGACCTCGCCCTCACCCCCGGCCCGGAACTGACGGCGGCCCACACCCGCGTTCTGCGGCAGGAGGTGCGCCGCTCGGGTGCCCCGAGCGAGGCCGGGAGGCCCGCACGCGTCCCCTCCGCGGGCGAGGCCTGGGCGTCCTCCGGCGCGGGCCTCTTCGTGGGACGGAAGGACGAGTCGGAGCGGCTGTCGGAGCTGGCGCGCGGCTCGGGCGTGGTGCTCGTCGGGGGGATGCCCGGGGTGGGGAAGAGCGCCCTCGCGGCCCACTGGGCGCACCGGGCGGCAGCCCGGTACCCGGACGGGCCTCTGTACGTGAACCTGCGCGGATCCGCGCAGGGCCGGCCCGCCCTCGAACCGGGCGACGCCCTGCGGGAGTTGCTGACGGCCCTCGGGGTGCCCGACCGGCGTGTGCCCGACGGGCCGGCCGCCCGGGCCGGGCTGTACCGCACGCTGCTGGCCGAGCGCCGCGCCCTGGTGGTGCTCGACGACGCCCTCGGCACCGAGCAGCTGCGCCCGCTGCTGCCCGCCGCGGCCGGTTGCCTCACCCTCGTCACCAGCCGCAACGCCCTGCCCGGACTGGTCGCCGCGGGCGCCCGGCCGCTACGGCTCGAACCCCCGTCCGCCGAGGACGCCCAAGCGATCCTCGCCCGTCGTATCGGCCCCGGACGGATCGCCGCGGAACCGACGGCCGCCGACGAGATCCTCACCCACTGCGGCCGGCTGCCGCTGGCCCTCACGGTCGTCGCCGCCCGGCTCGCCGGCCACCCGTGCCTCCCTCTCACGACCGTCGCCGCCGAACTGCGTGCCGCGCACGGCGGCCTCGACGCCCTGTCCGCCCTGCGCCCGGCCCTCCTCGCCTCCCACCACCGGCTTCCGGACGACAGCGCGCACCTGTTCCGGGCATTGTCCCGGCACCCCGGCCTCCTGATCACCGCGGCGACGGCCGCGGCACTCACCGGGCTGCCGGTCCGCCGGACCCGCCTCCTCCTCGGCCGGCTCGCCGAATCCCACCTCCTCGCCGAACCCGCGCCCGGCCACTACACCCTGCACGCCCTGCTGCGGGCCCTGGCGACCGAACTCACCGGCACCGGTGAGCGACCCGCGCCGAACTGACCGCCGAGGCCGAACCACCGCCTTCGAGGCCGCCCACACCCGGCCCGCGCCCCCGGCCGCACCCTCGGCCCGCATCCCGCCCCCACCCCGCCCTCACTCCGCTGTCACTTCTTTTGCACATCCGGCGACCTACCGTCCGGGCACGTGACCACCACCATTTCCGTCCGTACGCCCCTGGGCGTCGAGATCCTCACCCACGAACACGGCGGGGAGCCTCGCAAGCCGCTGCCCGCCGAGGGCCACCCGCACCCCGCGCACCGGCTCCTGGCCCGGACCACCGGCGAGTACCTCTTCGTGGGCCTGCGGGCCGCCACCGCGACACCCGCCCCCCGGCCCCACACCCTCGCCCTCAGCCCCGGGGACATCTGCTTCTACGACGTCCGGTACGCCCCCGTCCTGGACTTCCCCGAGCGGTTCCGGGCGACGGTGTTCCTCGTGCCGACCGACCTGTTGGGGCTCACCGAGGCCGACGCCGGGCGGATCACGCGCACCCCGGTCGCCCACGCCTCCCGGCTGGGCTCCCTGCTCTCCCCGCTTCTCGCCGACCTCGCCCGTGCGGCGGCCGAGGCCCGTCCCCAGGTCGGTGAGATGCTCGCCTGGAACGCGGTGAACCTCCTGTCCACCCTCGCCGTCGAGCAGCTCGGCGCACGGACGCCCGACCCGGAGTCCACCCGGTCGCCGGCGCTGACGCGCGTCCTGGAGTACGTCGAACTGCACCTGACGGAACCGGAGTTGTCACCGGAGGGCATCGCTCGCGCCCACCACTTCTCCGTGCGCTACCTGCACAAACTGTTCAAGGACGAGGGCACCACGGTCGGCCGCTGGATCCTGCGCCGCCGCCTCGACGAATGCCGGCGCGACCTGATGCGCCACGGCCGCGGCAGCCGCACCATCGCGGCGGTGGCCGCCCGCTGGGGCTTCCTGAGCGCCACCCATTTCAGCCGGGTCTTCCGGGCCGCCTACGGCATGTCCCCCCGTGAATGGCGCGACACCGCGGGCCGCGCCGACCGTTTCCCCCGCTGATCCGCCGGCGCCGGGACGGCGAGTGCCGTGCGCTGTGAGGACATCGCCGGTGCGCCTGCGGGCAAATTCCGGCGACCCGGCGGAATTAGCGTCCGTGACGAGAACAACGCACAACGACAACAGCAGGAGATGCCATGTCCGACGTCGTAGAGCCGGTCGTGCCGGTGCTCGAGCCCGAGGCCGCGGCGTTCGCCGAGGCGACCGCTAACCCGCCGTACCTTTTCGAGCTGGCTCCGGCGGAGGGTCGTAAGGCGGTCGACGAGGTGCAGTCGGGTGATGTCGTCAAGCCGGTGGTGGAGGAGGAGTGGATCACTGTCCAGGGTGGTCCGACGGGGAGTGTGCGGGTGCGGATCGTGCGCCCGGCCGGAGCCGAGGGCACCCTTCCGGTGATCTTCTACATTCATGGTGCGGGGTGGGTGTTCGGCAATGCGCACACGCATGACCGGCTGGTGCGTGAGCTGGCGGTGGGTGCCCAGGCGGCGGTGGTGTTCCCGGAGTACGACCTGTCGCCGGAGGTGCGTTATCCGGTGGCGATCGAGCAGAACTTCGCGGTGGCCCGGTGGGTGGTGGCGGAGGGTGCCTCGAAGGGGCTGGACGGTTCGCGGATCGCGGTGGCCGGTGACTCCGTCGGCGGGAACATGACTGCGGCGCTCACCCTGATGGCGAAGGAGCGGGGCGGGGTCCCGCTGGTGCAGCAGGTGTTGTTCTATCCGGTGACGGACGCCTCGTTCGACACGGCCTCGTATCGCCAGTTCGCCGAGGGGTATTTCCTGCGGCGGGACGGGATGCAGTGGTTCTGGGACCAGTACACGACCGACGAGGGTGAGCGGGCTCAGATCACCGCTTCCCCGCTGCGGGCCACGGTCGAGCAGCTGAAGGACCTGCCGCCGGCGCTGGTCATCACGGGTGAGGCGGATGTGCTGCGGGACGAGGGTGAGGCGTATGCGAACAAGCTGCGTGAGGCCGGTGTTCCGGTGACCGCCGTCCGGTTCCAGGGGATCATCCACGACTTCGTGATGCTCGACGCCCTGCGCCCGACCCACGCAGCCGACGCGGCCATCACCCTCGCGGTCGGCACCCTGCGCGACGCCCTGCACGTCTGACCTCCACGGCGCGTTCGCCGACGCCACCAGCTGGTCCGGCGTCTACGTTCTGGAGGAGGGCGGGCCTCGGTGAGCTCCAGGGCCGCTTCCCGCTGCCGCGGTTCGGCGCCGAGCGGGCCGGGGCCACCGTCGTCGAGCTGGAGGGCGCCTCGCACGCCGTCGCCGTGTCCCGCCCCAAGGAGGTCGCCGACCTGATCCGCGACGCGGTGCGCGCCACGGGCTGACGGCCTCGCCAACACCGCGCGGACGGCTCCCCCCTGTGCACGTCCGCGCGGTGTCCGGCCGGCCCCGGAGGCGCTACCAGCTCACCGGCAGCTCGTGGACGCCGTACACGATCCCGTCGTTCTTGAACGGGATCTCCGCCAGTCCCGCGGCGACCCGCAGCCCCGGCACACGGCGGAACAAGGTGGCGTACACCACCTGGAGTTCGATACGGGCCAGCGGCTGGCCCAGGCACTGGTGGATGCCGAAGCCGAACGCCATGTGCCGGCGGGCGTCGCGGCGCACGTCCAGCCGGCCCGGGTCGGGGAAGCGGTCCGGGCTCCAGTTGCCGGTGGCGCCCGGGATGATGACGCCCTCCCCGGCGCGGATGTGCTGCCCGCCGACCTCGAGGTCCTCGAGGGCGAGCCGCCGCTGACCGCTGTGCACGACGGTCAGATAGCGCAGCAGCTCCTCCACCGCGCCCGCCAGGACCTTGTCGTCGTCGGCGTCCCGGACGACCGCGAGCTGCTCGGGATGCTCCAGCAGCGCCAGCACGCCCAGGGAGATCATGTTGGCGGTGGTCTCGTGCCCGGCGCCGAGCAGCAGCACGCCCAGCATCGCCGCCTCGTGGCGGGTCAGGTCGCCGGAGGCGGTCCGGGCGGCGAGGTCGGAGAGCATGTCGTCGGCCGGGTCGGCGAGCTTCGCGTCGAGCAGCCGCTCCAGGTACCGGTAGAGGGCGATGTTGGCGGCCCTGGTCTCCTCCGCGGTCGAGTCGCGGCTCACCCCGACCTTGCTGTGCCGCTGGAAGAAGTCGTGGTCCTCGTAGGGGACGCCCAGGAGTTCGCAGATCACCAGCGACGGCAGCGGCAGCGCGAGGGCGTCGACCAGGTCGACCGGGTTCGGCCCGGCGAGCATCGCGTCGATCAGCTCGTCCGTGATGCGCCGGACCGCCGGCCGCAGCGCTTCCATCCGCTTGATGGTGAACGGCGCGGTGACCATCCGGCGGATTCGGGCGTGGTCGGGGTCGTCCATGTTCAGGAACGACGGCGGCGTCTTCCCGGCGGTCTCCTTGAACCCGGCGCTGAGGTACGGGAAGCCGGGCCTGGTGACGTCGACGCTGAGCCTCGCGTCGCCGTACAGGGCGCGCTGGTCGTCATAGCGGGTGACGAGCCAGTGCGTACTGCCGTCCCAGAGGCGGACCCGGGAGACCGGCTGCTCGTCGTGCAGGCGCATCATCTCCGGGGGCGGCGCGAACGGACAGGCCGGGTCCCTCGGCATGGGGAAGTCGGGGACGGACTCGGACGGGTCGTGCGCGAGGATGGGGGTCATGGCACTCCTGGTGGGGGGAACGTCCACCGTCATGCAACCGCAGCCACCTGACAACTCCCCGTCAGAATACTGACGTTCGCCGGTACGTGACCCAGGTCACGGCCGCCCGCGGGTGTGCCTGCGACGGCGTACGAGATCGTCGGCGGCCCCCGGCCAGTGCGGGTGGTCGAAGGTGAAGCCCGCGGCGAGGAGCCGCCCGGGGACGACACGGCGGCTCTTCAGGAGCAGCTCGGTGTCCGAGCGCAGGGCGAGCGCGCCGAGCTCCGCCATCCAGGCCGTCGCGGGCAGCCCCACCGGGACGCCCCACGCGCGGCGCAGCGCCCGCATGAAGTCGCGCTGCGGCAGGGGGCCGGGGGCGGCCAGGTTCACCGGTCCGGCGAGATCGTCCCGTGCGACGAGGAACTCCACCGCGCGCACGAAGTCCCGGTCGTGGATCCACGAGACGTACTGCGCGCCGCCCGCCACCGGGCCGCCCAGGCCCAGCCGGGTCAGCCACGACAGCACGTCGAACACCCCGCCCCGGTCCGGGCTCATCGCCATCGCGGAGCGCAGCGCCACCTTGCGGGTGTGCGGGGTGTCTGCTGCCTCCAGTTCCCGCTCCCAGGCGGTGGCGATGCCGACGCTGTAGCCCCAGTAGTCCGGCACGTCGGGCTCGTGACCGCCGACGACCCCGGTGTCCTCGTCGTTGGGCGCGTCGAAGCGGTGGGCGTAGATCGTCGCGGTGCTCATCTGCAGCCACACCTTCGGCGGCCGTACGGCGGCGGCGATCGCCTCGCCCACGACCCGCGCCGAGTCCACCCGCGAGTCCATCATGGCCTTGAGGTTCTCCGGCGTGTAGCGGCAACTCACGCTCCGCCCGGCCAGGTTGATCACGACATCGCTGCCGTCGACCTCCTCGAACCAGGCCCCCGGGGTCCCCCCGTCCCACGCGACCTCGCCGGGCCCGGACGGCCGCCGGCTGAGCACGACGACCTCGTGCCCGCCCGCCGTCAGGGCTCGGCGCAGCACACTTCCCACCTGCCCGGTCCCCCCGGGCAACACGAACTTCACGAGCAGGCTCCCCTCGCTGTGTACGGGGGAGCCTATCCGATGTTTTGAACGTGTTCAAAACATCGGGTCTACCAACAGGGCTTGAAGGAGCTGATGCGGTCGTTGGCGCCCTCCACCAGGACACCGGCGGCGGAGCGGGCGGGGATCCACATCAGCATGTCCCCCTGGTAGTCGATGTTTTGGTAGAAACAGATGTCCCGGTCGGTCCGGTTGACGATGGAGCTGGTCCGGTCGTTCATGTAATCGCCGATGTTGGACCGGTACGGATCGGTCTGGCCGACCATGCGTCCCTGGAAGTAGATGTCCTGGAAGACGCACACCATCGCCGCGGGGCAGTCGCTCTCGGCGGCACTCGCCGAAGGGGCCGCGGCCAGTGTGCCGCCGGCCAGAGCGGCCGTCATCGCCGCGGGAACGGCGGCTCGTCGGACGATTCGCTTGAGCATCATGGGTTCTGTCCTTCGTTCAGGAATGTTCCAGAAGGAAGGGAATCACCGTCCGATTGTTCAACTGTTGTCCGCTGTCCTGGAGTTCACCTCGGCCGCCGTTCCTCTCCGCTCATCAGGTCAAGCGTCCCGGACTCTTGACTCGGAAAGGCGTCAGTCCGCATTCTCATCGCACTATCTTGCGTCGGTCATGACAACACCAAGGGCGGTCAAAGCGCCCTCGTCGACCGCGCGACCCGCCGACCGAGGGACGTGGGCTGTGACCATGAGCGGACGCCCGTACCGCAGACGCCGAGACATCACCGTCGTCTCGCTGCTCCTTCTCGTCCTGGCCTCGATCCTCGGCCCCGCGCAGAGTTCGGCGGCCGGGACCGACTGGTGGACGCCCACCTCCCGGCCGTCCCCGGACTCCCAGATCAATGTGACCGGTGAGCCCTTCACCGGCACCAACTCCGCCGGGGAGGTGCGCGGTTTCGTCGACGCGCACAACCACCTGTTCTCCAACGAGGCCTTCGGCGGCCGGCTGATCTGCGGCAAGGTGTTCTCCACGTCCGGTGTCGCCGACGCGCTCAAGGACTGTCCCGAGCACTACCCCGACGGCACGCTCGCGCTCTTCGACTACATCACCCACGGCGGCGACGGCAAGCACGACCCGGTCGGCTGGCCGACGTTCGCGGACTGGCCGGCGTACGACTCGATGACCCACCAGGCGAACTACTACGCCTGGGTGGAGCGCGCCTGGCGCGGTGGACAGCGGGTGCTGGTCAACGACCTCGTCACCAACGGCATGATCTGCTCCGTCTACCCCTTCAAGGACCGCAGCTGTGACGAGATGACCTCGATCCGGCTGCAGGCGAAGCTGACGTACGACCTCCAGGCCTACGTCGACGCGATGTACGGCGGCACCGGCAAGGGCTGGTTCCGGATCGTCACCGACAGCGCGCAGGCCCGTGAGGTGATCAAGGCGGGCAAGCTGGCCGTGATCCTGGGCGTCGAGACCTCCGAGCCGTTCGGCTGCAAGCAGATCTTCGACATCGCGCAGTGCAGCAAGGCCGACATCGACAAGGGCCTCGACGAGCTGTACTCCCTCGGTGTGCGCAGCATGTTCCTGTGCCACAAGTTCGACAACGCGCTGTGCGGCGTCCGCTTCGACGAGGGCGGCCTCGGCACGGCCATCAACGTCGGGCAGTTCCTGTCCACCGGCACCTTCTGGCAGACCGAGAAGTGCACCACCGCGATGCACGACAACCCCATCGGCACCGCCGCCTCCGACGCCGAGGCCGACCTGCCGGCCGGCACCGAGGTCCCGGACTACGACGAGAACGCCCAGTGCAACACCCGCGGACTCACCTCCCTCGGCGAGTACGCCGTGCGCGGGATGATGAAGCGCAAGATGATGCTCGAGATCGACCACATGAGCGTCAAGGCCACCGGCCAGGCCCTGGACATCTTCGAGGCCGCCGGCTACTCGGGCGTGCTCTCCTCGCACAGCTGGATGGACCTCAACTGGACCGAACGGGTCTACTCCCTCGGCGGGTTCGTCGCCCAGTACATGCACGGCTCCACGGACTTCGTCACCGAGGCGAAGCGCACCGAGGCGCTGCGCGACGAGTACGGCGTCGGGTACGGCTTCGGCACCGACTTCAACGGCATCGGCGACCACCCCGCCCCGCGCGGCGCCGACGCCGCGAACAAGGTGACGTACCCCTTCAAGAGCGTCGACGGCGGCTCGGTCATCGACAAGCAGACCACCGGCTCCCGCACCTTCGACTTCAACACCGACGGCGCCGCCCAGGTCGGCATGATCCCCGACTGGATCGAGGACATCCGCAAGGTCGGCGGGCAGGACGTGGTCGACGACCTCTTCCGGGGCGCCGAGACCTACCTGGACACCTGGGGGGCGACCGAACAGCACCAGGCGTCCGTCAACCTCGCCCAGGGGCAGACCGCCACGGCCAGTTCGTCCGAGTCCAACCCGTTCACCAGCTACCAGCCCGGCCGGGCCGTGGACGGCGACGACGGAACCCGCTGGGCCAGCGACTGGAGCGACGACCAGTACTGGCAGGTCGACCTGGGCTCCACCAACCGAGTCTCCCGCGTCACCCTCGACTGGGAGCGCGCCTACGGCAAGTCGTACCGCATCGAGCTCTCCACGGACGGCACCACCTGGACGACCGCCTGGTCCACCACCTCCGGCGACGGCGGCCTGGACACGGCCAAGTTCACCGGCACACCCGCCCGCTACGTCCGGGTCCACGGTCTGGACCGTGGCACCGACTGGGGATACTCGCTGTACGAGGTGGGCGTCCACAGCGCCTAGCCGCACAGCACACGACACTCGGGGGACACGGATGGCGCGCATGCCGTCGGCGCAGCGGCGCAGGCAGTTGACGGAAGCGGCGATCAGGGCGATGGCCCGGGACGGCGTCCCCAGGACGACCACCCGGTCCATCGCCGCCGAGGCCGGCGTGTCCCTGAGCGTCTTCCACTACTGCTTCGACTCCAAGCAGGCCCTCGTCGAGTCCGTCATCACGACGCTCACCGCCCACTCGGTGAGCGTCGTGAAGGAGGCACTCCTGCCCAGGGCCACCCTGGGGGAGACGGTCCGGGCCGGGTTCCAGGCCTACTGGGACCACGTCCGCGCCCACCCCGACGCACACATGCTGACCTACGAACTCACCCAGTACGCCCTGCGCGAGCCCGGCTTCGCCCATCTGGCACGCCGGCAGTACGAGCTCTACGAGGAGGCGTACGCCGAGCTCATCGGGGAGCTGTGCCGGAGCATGGACCTCGAACTCGGCGTCCCCGTCCCGGTCCTGGCCCGCTATCTGGCCGCCCTGACCGACGGGCTCACCCTCAACTACCTGGTCCTCGGTGACGCGGCCGCCGGGACGGACGTCCTCGACATGGTCACCGCCCATGTCGCCGGCCTCGTGCGCGTCAGCGGCCCTTGACCTGCGCCACCAACGCCCTGAACTCCGCCCACTGGACCGCTGGTCGCGTCAGCCCGCGCCGCTCCAGATAGCGGGCGGTGGCGCGCCCGGTGTGGCCGAGGACCTTGAAGGCGTCGGTGGGGCGCCCCGAACCCATCGGCTCCACCACCCGCTCCGGCACCAGCAGCCAGGACTCCCCGGCCCTCCTCAACTCACCGCGCACCAAGGCGTTCTGCATGCGGTTGATCTTCTCGTCGTGCCGGTGCACGAGCAGCGAGGCGGGGCCCGGGGAGGCGGCGCAGTCGGCCGGGACCGGCACGGCGAAACCGCCGTCCGCCGGGACGGGCCGGGTCCGGGCCAGCACCGGTGCCCCGGAGGCGTCCCGCGCCGCCAGCACCGCGCTCGAATAGCGGGCGAGCCGATCGGCGCCCAGGAGACCGCCGCCACCGCCGACAGGGGTGCCCGAGGGGACGAACGGCTCGCGGACGACCACCTGTTCCGGCGTGACCGTGATCAGCAGCCGCAGGTAGTACCAGGCCATCATCCGGCGCAACGGCACCGAGACGTACGCGCGGCTGTGCGGCTGCCGCTCGAAGAGCATCCGCCAGTAGTCCTCGGCGCCCTGCGGACCCGTCCTGATCTCGTCCGGGCACTCGGCCCGGCCGCCGACGAACACCTCGGGCGCGGAGTCGAGACCGCTGCCGGTCGGATCGGAGAAGAGCAGGGCCACCCGGCCGTCGCGGCGGATGTTCAGGGCCTTCTGCGCGAACGCCAGGGACGTGGACAGCAACAGCGTCCCGTCCGGGCGCCGCCGTACCGCCGTCGGCCAGACCAGCGGCGTGCCGTCCTTGGCCAGCGTGACGAACTCGCAGGTGCGGTAGGCGTCCAGGACGTCGAGCGGGGCGGAGTCGAGTACGGCCATGTCCCTACCGCCCTTCCAGCGGGCCGCGGATGACCCGGACGGCGGCATCGTACTGGCGTCTGCCGACCGCCGCCCACAGCAGCCGGCCGAGCAGCGGGGCCTTGCCGAGGAAGAACCGCCGTTCCTCCGGCGTCGCTTCCTCCAGCAGCGCGCCCAGAGCGATGAACAACTTGTTCCTCGGTATGCGCTCCAGACCGCGCGTGCCCACCAGATCCCACTCGGCGACCGACAGATGCGCGGCGACCAGCGGGAGCACCGACCGCTCCTCGTCGTCGAGGTGTTCCAGCAGTACGGCGCGGTGGGCGTCCAGGGCCAGGGCGAGTTCCTCGCCCGCGATGCGGTCCGCCGCCCGCTCCCAGACGGGCGCCCACTCGCCGACCGCCTTCAGGGTGCCGTCGATGCGCCGGTGCTGCTCCTCCATCCGGTCGACGAGTTCGCCGTCCCGGGCGACCCGGGCGTGCAGCAGCGGCCAGACCAGTTCGTCCTCCAGCGCGTGGTGGTGGTGCAGGCCGTCCACGTACTCGCGCAGATGCCCGGCGACCTGCGCAGCGCGGGCCGTGCCGCCGTCGGGCACCGCCCGCACCAGCCGGGGCAGCAGCGCCGACTCACGGCGGAAGACACGGTGGACCACGACCATCTCGTGGGTGTACGGCCGCTCGGCCGGGGGAAGTTCGTCAGTCGTACTGCTGGGGGACACGCTCGGGAGCTCCAACACTCGGGTACCGGCAACGGTCTCCCAGGGTCCCGCCCCCGCTTGGTGACTGCTTGGCGTCCACTTGGCGCGTTTATCGTCTGTTGACGGGATCGGGCGGCGGCTCGGGTAGATTCCCGCGGCGTGCTGCGTATTCGAGTCCTGGGTTCGCTGGGTGCCGAGGTCGGGGGCACACCGGTCGGGCTGGGCGCGCCCCGGCAGCGGGCCGTGCTGGCGCTGCTGACGGCGGCCCGCGGCACCGTCGTACCGGTGGACCGCATGACGGACGCGCTGTGGCGCGGGGAACCGCCCGCCAAGGCCACGGTGTCCCTGCACACCTACGTCTCCCACCTGCGCCGCACCCTGGAGCCCGGACGGCCGCCCCGCACCCCGGCGACCGTCCTCGTCACCGCCCCGCCCGGCTACTCCCTGCGGCTTCCCCAGGACGCCGTGGACGCCTGGCGCTTCGAGGCGTCGGTGCGCCGGGCCCGCCGGGCGCCGGCCGAGGAGGCCCGCGCCCTGCTCGCCGAGGCCCTCGGCTGGTGGCAGGGGCCCGCCTACGCGGAACACGCGGACGAGAGCTGGGCCGCGTCGGAGGTCGCGCGACTGACGGAACTGCGCGCCGAGGCCCGTGAACTCGCCGCCGCGGCCGATCTGCGCACCGGCCGCGCCCCCGAGGCGGTTCCGGCGGCCGAAGTCCTCGTCCGCGAGAACCCGTTGCGCGAGGAGGGCTGGCGGCTGCTCGCCCTCGCCCACTGGGCCCTGGGCCGCCAGGCCGACGCCCTCTCCACCCTGCGCCGCGCGTCCCACGTCCTGCGCGAGGAACTGGGCTGCACCCCGGGCCCGGCCCTCACCGCACTGGAACAGGCGGTCCTGACCCAGCGCTTGGACCTCCTGCACGAGTCCGCCCCCACGCCGCCCACCCCCGCCCCGGCCGAACGCACGCTGCCCGCACGGGTGTTGCCCGCGCCCGGCCCGGTGCACGGGGCACCCGCGCCCATGCTGCCCGCGCCGGTGGCGCCCGGGGCGCCCGCGACCGGCCCGGTACCCACGTCGTCCACCCCCGCGCCCGGCGTGTCTCTGACCGCTCTCGCCGAGGTGGGCGGTGTCGTGTCCGCCGCCTCGTACTCCGCCCCTCATTCCACCGACCCCCGCCCGGCGGGTACCCCCTTCGTCGGGCGTACCCGTGAGCTGCTCGCCCTGGACGCCGCTGCCCGGAGTGCCCGGGGCGGGGGAGGGGTGGTGCTGGTGAGTGGGGAGGCCGGGGCCGGGAAGTCGGCGTTGCTGGAGCGGTTCGTCCGGCGGCTGAGGGGGGACGGGTGGGCCGTGGTCGTCGGGCGGTGCCCCGAGTACGAGGGCGCGCCGCCCGCCTGGGCCTGGGTGGAGGCGCTCGGCGCGCTGGCCCGGGACCTGCCCCCGGCCCGGCCCGCCGAACTCGACGTGCTGCTGCGCGAGCCGGCGAGCACCGCCGCCGCGACCCGCGACGAGGCGACCGCCGGACGCTTCCGTATGCACCGCGCGTTCGCCGCCTGGCTGCGGGCCGCCGCCGGCGCCGCCCCGCTCGCCGTGGTCCTGGAGGACCTGCACCGCGCCGACGGCGAGACCCTCGCCCTGCTCGAAGCCGCGGCCGCCGTGACCGGCGTCCCGCTGCTCACCGTCGCCAGCTACCGCCCCGCCGAGGTGGGCGAGCACCTGGTCAAGACCCTCGCCCAGCTCGCCCCCGGCGCCCCGCACCGGATCGCGCTGCGCGGGCTGCCCCCGGCCGACGTCGCCACCGTGGTGCACGCCGTCTGCGGCGAACCCGTCGACGCGAGCACCGTGGCCGCCCTCGCCGAGCGCACCGGCGGCAACCCCTTCTACGTCCTGGAGAGCGCCCGGCTGCTCGCCGGCGAGGGCGCCCTGGTCGCCGTGTCGGAGGTGCCCCAGGGCGTCCGGGACGTGCTGCGCCGCCGACTGGCCCTGCTGCCCGAGGGCGCCCGCGCCGCCGTACGGCTCACCGCGGCCGTGGGACTGGAGGCCGAGGTGGCGCTGCTGCTCGACGCGGCCGACGCCGACGAGGACGAGGTGCTGGAGGGGCTGGACGCCGCCCTCGCCGCCGACCTGCTCACCGAGCCGGGACCGGGCCGGGTGCGGTTCGTGCACGCGCTGGTCCGCGACACCGTCTACACCGACCTGTCCGGGGTCCGGCGCGCCCGGCTGCACGGCCGTATCGCCCGCGTCCTGCGCCGCCACGGCCCCGACGACCTCGCCGCCCTCGCCCACCACTTCGCCCGCTCCGCCAGCCCCGCCGACGCGCCCCTCGCCGTCGACTACGCCCTGCGGGCCGCCGAGGTCGCCGAGCGGCGCTACGCCCATGACATCGCCGTCGACCTGCTCCAGCAGGCGATCGACGTGCACACCACCGCCGTACGCGACCCCCGCGGGCGGCTCGACCGCACCGTGGGCCTGCTGGTGCGGCTGCTCGGGGCGCAGATCCGGGCCGGCTCCACCGACGCGGCCCGGCGTACCCGGCTGCGGGCCGTCGAACTGGCCGAGCAGGCCGACCGGGGCGACCTGGCCGCGGCGGTCTACGGCGCCTGGACCGAGCCCTCCCCGTGGCGCAGCCGGCTGGAGGGGCCGTACGACCGTACCTCGCTGGCCCGGCTGGACCGGCTCGCCGCCGATCCGGGCCTGGACGACGCGACCCGCGCCCGGGTGCTCCAGGTCCTCGTCGACGCGGTGGCCGCCGAGGACGCACCCCGCGCGCTGGACGCGGCCCGCACCCAGCTGCGGCTGGCCCGCGCGGGCGGCGACCCCCGCCTCCTCGCCGCCGCGCTGATGACCTCGGCCCGGCTGCTCCCGCACGAGGCGCAGGGCACCGACCGCACCCCGCTCGTCGCCGAACTGCGCGACCTCGCCCACGCCCATGACCTGCCCGCCTACCGCTGGATCTGCGAACACCTCGACGGCATGACCGCCGCCGCCCGCAACGATCCCGAGACGGTCCGCCGCCGCACCGCCGACGGGCTGGCCCTCGCCCGCCGCTACCGGATGCTCTGGGCGCAGGGCCTGGGCGCCGCGTCCTCGGCCATGCTGGCCGCCGTCGCCGGCCGCTTCGACGCCGCCGAGGCCGGCTACGCCGAGGCCGACGGACTGCTCCAGCGGGTCGGCGCGCACCACGCCACGGGCCTGCGCACCCTCGGCCTGATCACCGTCCGGCTCGCCCAGGGCCGGATCGCCGAGGTCGAACGGATGATCCGCGCGGTGTACGAGTTCGCGGGCCCCTCCGTGGGGGTCCTGCTCGCCCTCGTCCTCACCCGCCTCGGCCGACCGGACGAGGCGAGCGAGGTGCGCTTCCCGGCCGAACCGGTGACCGACCACCTCTACGGCCTCGAACTCGACTACCGCTCCCAGCTTGCCGTCCTCCAGGACGACCACGCCACCGCCGCCGCGCTGATCGAACGGATGCTGCCGTTCCGCGAGCAGCTCGCGGGCGCGGCCGGCACGGCGTACGCGACCCGTCCCGTCGCCCACGCCCTCGGCGATCTCCACCGCCTCCTCGGCGACGACCGGTCCGCCGCCGAGCACTACGCCCTCGCCGCCCGTACCGCCGCGTCCTGGCGCTCCCCGCACCTCACCGCGGACGCCCACCGGGCGACGGCCGACCTGAGGGCGGCCCACGCCAGGCGGCGCACGTTCGTTCCGTAGGGCCGGGGCGCACGCCTTGCCTGCCGCCCGCGCCCGGCGCACGCTGGTCCTATGGCTGGGCAGGACGGCCCCACCCTCATCACGTCCGTGCAGCGGGCCTTCCGGCTGCTGGAGGCGGTGAGCGCGCACGAGAACGGCGCGCCGGCGAAACAGCTGGCGCGGGAGACGGGGCTGCCCCTGGCCACCGCCTACCACCTGCTGCGCACGCTGGTCCACGACGGATACGTGCGCAAACTGGAGGACGGCGGCTTCATCCTGGGCGACAAACTGCGCACCCTGCACACCTCGGGCCGGGGACAGGCCCTGCTCAGCCGGGTCCGGCCCACCCTCGCCGCCCTGCGGGACGAGCTGGCGAGCGCCGCCTACCTCACCTTCTACGAGGAGGGCGAGATCCGCGTCGCCGAGATCGTCGACGGCCCCCGGACACCCCGCGTCGACCTCTGGGTGGGCTTCGAGGACGCCGGACACGCGACGGCGCTGGGCAAGTCCGTGCTGCGGGAGATGGACGAGGAGGCCCGCAAGGACTACCTCTCCCGCCACCAACTCGCCGATCTCACCCCGAGGACGATCACCAGCACCCCTGAGCTGCTGCGGCAGCTGGACGCCTCACCCGTGGCCCCGGCCGTCACGGACCTGGAGGAGTACGCCCTCGGCACGGTCTGCGTCGCCGTCCCCGTCTACAGCGGCGACATCCTCGGCTCGCTCGGCGTCTCCCTGCCGGCCGACCGGCTCCCGCGGCTCCAGGAGATCCGGGACCGGCTGATCCCGACCGCGAACCGGGTGACCAGGGGCCTGTCGCTCACTATCTGAAATCCCCTGCCTTGTGGCATCGCAGTCGAACCCGTTTTCCTATATGAAACGGACATTCCGGCGTACAGACGAGGACTGCGGACACGACATGAACCAGGCCCGACACCGTGGCGCCGACCACGGGCCGACGCACCTGTTCAGGCATGTGGTGGCGGGACCCGTCCTGCCCGTGCTGATCGTCCTCGGCGTGATCCTCATCGACGTCGTCGGCGGTGCCGGGATGACCTGGCTGCCCCTGCTCGCGGCCGGCCCCGCGCTGGCCGCCACCACCAACGGCCCGCGCGGTGTCCTGTACGTCGGTCTGCTGGCCGGCGTGCTCGGCGGAGTGCTCGGCGTCCGGGACGGCGTCCAGGCCCGGGAGCTGGCCGCCGTGCTGTCCGCCCTGGCGGCCGTCACCCTGGCGAGCGGGCTGGCCAGCGCCCTGCGCGGGCGCCGGGAGCGGGTCCTCGCGGCCGTCCGCTCGGTGGCGGAGGCCGCCCAGCACGCGCTGCTGCTGCCGGTGCCGGAGACCGTCGGCCCGTTCCAGGTGGCCGTCCGCTACAGCGCGGCCGCCGCCGAGGCCCGGATCGGCGGGGATCTCTACGCCCTGGTCTCCACCCCGTACGGGGTCCGGCTGCTCGTCGGCGACGTGCGCGGCAAGGGACTGCCGGCCGTCGGCACGGCCGCGCTGGTGCTCGGCGTCTTCCGCGAGGCCGCCCACGACGAACCCGACCTCCTCGCCGTCGTCGACCGCATCGAGCGGAGCCTCGCGCGCAACCTCGGCCACGACGACTTCGTGACCGCCGTGGTCGCCGGCCACCCGCGCGACGGCGAGCTGGAAGTGGCGAACTGCGGACACGCCCCGCCGCTCCTGGTCGGCGCCTCCGGGACCGTCACCCCCGTCGAACCCACGCACCCCGCCCCGCCCCTGGGCCTGCGCGCCCTGTCCGGCGAGACCCCCACCCTCCAGGTGCTCCCCTTCCACGACGGCGACCAGTTGCTGCTCTACACCGACGGGGTGACCGAGGCCCGCGACCACGGGCGGGAGTTCTATCCGCTCGTCGAGGGACTGGCCCGCCATGTCACCGACGAGCCCGCCCGCACCCTCGACGCCCTGCACGACGAACTGCTGGCGCACGTGGGCGGCAGGCTGCACGACGACGCGGCGCTGCTGCTCATCCGCAAACCGGCCGCCGCCGTTCCGGCTGTTCCCCAACCCGCCTGCGGGGGAGTGCTGTTGGGCGACCGGCCGGGGTGACCGGCCGAGGCACCTGCTGTGTGACCGCTGTGACGGGTGTTGCAGACTGGGCGCCATGACACGCATGAGGAAGTTCGCAGCCGCGCTGTTAGCAACGTCCGCCGCGCTGCTCGTGACACCCCCCACCGCCTCGGCCACCCCCACCACCCCCACCACCCCCATCACCCCCGGCACCCTGTTCCGGGAGAACTTCGACCGCCTCCCCCTCGGCCCGGTCACCGCCGGCCGCGGCTGGACCTCCGACACCTCCCACGGCTCGCTGACCGTCGCACCCGGCGCCACCGGACACGGCCGGGAACTGCGGCTGCACACCGAGGGCAACGGCCGCGCCTTCCTCGCCGTGGACGACCTCGCCCCCGCCGGCAACAGCTTCTGGGCCAGACTGCGGCTGCGGGTGGACGCCTTCCCCACCGCCCCCGACTGGGCCCACTGGACCCTCGCGGAGGCCTCCGGCTCCGACGGTCCCACCCTCGTACGCCCCCTCGGCGGCCAGTACGTCCCCACCGAGAAGGCCAACTTCTGGGGCGTCGGCTCCGACCTCGGGCCGACCGGGGACTGGACCGCCTGGAAGACCTCCGCCCCGGCCGCCGCCGGCCGGTGGCAGTGCCTGGAATTCCACCTGGACGCCACCGACAACCGCGTCACCGTCTACCTGGACGGCGTCGAGCGGCCCGAGCTCACCGTCTCCACCGAGGAGCACGGCGGCACGGCCGGCGACTTCGTGTTCCCCGCCTTCGACCGGCTCAAGCTGGGCTGGCAGCTCTACCAGGCCGACCCCACGCCCACCTCGTACGACCTCCGCATGGACGACGTGGCGCTGAGCACCCGGCGCGTGGGCGGGTGTGCCGCGTGAGCCGCGGCATCTCGCGCAGGGCGCTGCTCGGCGGGGTGGCCGGCGGGCTCGCCCTGGCACCGGTGGTGGCCGGCCCGGCCATCGCGAAGCCGTACGCCGCAGCGGGCGCCCGGGAGCCGTACGTACCGTTCGCCGTGGGCGCCGGGGGCGGTCCGGCCGGGACGGACCGGGTGCGGGTGCTGAAGGTCGGTTCCGACGCCGCGCCCACGGTGCTGGTGATGGTCCCGGGCATGTTCGGCGCCGCGGGCGACTTCCGGCTGCTCGCCCGCGATCTCGTCGCCGCCGTGCCCGGCGTCCAGGTGTGGGCGTTCGACCGGCGCGAGGAGAACCTGGCCGACCGCTCCGGGTTCGCGGGCGCCGACCCGGCCGCGTACTACCTGGACGGCCACTACCGCTCGCAGGACCCCGCCGCCTCCGGCTTCGCCGCCCGCTGGGGCCTGGCCCGCACCCTGGAGGACCTGGACACCGTCGTGCGGGCCGCGTCCTGCGGCGGTCGGCGCCGGGTGGTCCTCGGCGGCCACTCCTGGGGCGCGACGACGACGATGGCGTACGCGGCCTGGGACTTCGACGGCCGCCCCGGCCATCGGGGCCTCGCCGGACTGGTCCTGGTCGACGGCGGGGTGCGCGGGGCGTTCGACGGCACCGGGGCGCCGGTGCTCGACTCGCCCGACGAGGTGCGGGAACGGCTCGCGGCGATCGACGGCGGCGCCGTCTTCGACCTCACCCTCAGCGGGGTCGGGCTGGGATCCCGCGCCGAGTCCACCCAGATCTGGTACCAGCTCGCCGGCTGGTACGCGCACCACGACCCGGACGGCCGCTCGGTCCTGCAGCCCCGGATGCCCGATGCCCTGCGCCCCTCGGTCCCGGTCACCAACGCGGCCCTGCTGGGCGTCCTGGTGGACGCCGGATTCGGCTGGCCGAACGACATCAGCGTGCACTCCGGACACCTCGGGGAGAGCGGGAGCGACGGGGTGCGCGGCTGGGTCGACGAGGGCATCACGCCGCTCGGCCGGGTCGCGGAGGCGTACGCGGGCGGGCCCGCACCGGCCGTGTGGGAGTGGTACTGGCCGGCTCGGCTGTCGGTGGACCTCGACGTCACCGACGCCTACGCCGACACCGACCTGGCCCGCTCCCTCGGACTGCGGCTGCGGCACGGCACGGGTCTGGACACCCCGCTGTACGTCTTCGAGACGAGCTACGCCAAGGGCACGATCGTGTCGTCCGCCCGCCGGGTGGTGGCCGACTCCCGTATCCCGTACGCCACTTACCGGACCGACGAAGGGATGAACCACCTCGATCCGCTGTTCGCGGCGGAAGCGCACAACACGCTCACCCGTACCCTCGCGCCGTTCCTCGCCGGACTGGTCTGAGCAGCGCCGCGGGCCGACGCCCGCGGCGCCCTGCGGACGGGTCCCTCAGAACGGATACCGCTCGATCCTCGACTGCGCCGTCACCCACTGCACCTCGGTGAACGAGTCGAGGTTGGCGCCGCCCCCTCGTCGTCCACGGTCTGGTCGTTGGTGTGCACGGCCCCGGACTCGATGCGCTCGGCGAGTTCCAGCGCGCCGAACACGTCCCGCGTGAGCACGGACACCGACAGGCCGTACTCCGAGGAGTTGACGATCTCAAGGGCCTCCTCGACCGTCTCGTACGTCGCCACGG
Organism: Streptomyces sp. NPDC005820; assembly: GCF_040630255.1. Classification (NCBI taxonomy): domain Bacteria; kingdom Bacillati; phylum Actinomycetota; class Actinomycetes; order Kitasatosporales; family Streptomycetaceae; genus Streptomyces; species Streptomyces sp. NPDC005820. The sequence continues at coordinate 58,692 of NZ_JBEXXE010000022.1, read as the reverse complement.
GCGCGACCGGCCCGAAGATCTCCTCGGTGAACGCGGGCGCGTCGTGCGGGACTTCGGCAGCCGACGCCCGACGTCCGCCGCGAGCTCGTCCGGCTCGCCCGCACCCACACCTCCAGGACGCAGGCCGACAGCACCAGCGCGTGCTCGGCCCCGCAGGCGGCGGCGACCTCGGCCCGTCCGGCCGCAACCGCAGCAGCCACTCGCTCGTCATGACGCCCACCTCGCCCGTCCTCCCCGCGATTGGCTCACGAGGGCGGCGAGCCCGGACGCGCTAGACGAAGGTCACCTCGGCGTCGGCGTGCCGGGCCTCGCGGTGGGTTGCGACGCGCAGCCGGGCACGGTCGCCGTCGGGGGTGCCGTCGGCGAGGAGGTGCTCGCCCGCGAACGCCGGCCGGTGCAGCCGGTACGACAGCGACCGCACCCGCCGCTCCGGGGCGTCCCGGCGCACCAGCTCCAGCATGAGCAGCGCCAGCAGCGGACCGTGCACGACGAGACCGGGGTAGCCCTCGACGTCACGGCAGTACGGGGTGTCGTAGTGGATGCGATGGGCGTTGGCGGTCAGCGCGCTGAACCGGAACAGCAGGGTCTCCTCCGGGCGCAGCCGGGTGTGCCACGGGCCCTCCGGCTCCGGTACGGCCGTGCCGTCGACCGCGGCCGGGTGGCTCGGCGGCGGGCCGTCCCCCGACCGGTACACGATGTCCTGTTCCTCGACCAGGCAGACCCGTCCGTGCTGGCGGAACTCCTGGCGTTCGGTGACGAACAGCAGCTCGCCGCTGCGCCCCCGCTTGGGCGTCACCGCGGTCAGGCTGCTGACGCGTTCGGCCGGTTCACCGAGCCGCAGCGGCTCGCCGATCTCGCAGCGGCCCCCCGCGAACATCCGCCGCCGGTCCGGGAGGGGCGGCAGGAAGCGGCCGTCGCGCAGATGCCCGTCCGGGCCGAGGGCCCGTTGCGCCGGCCAGTGCAGGAAGTACAGCCACTGCCACAGCGGCGGCAGCGGCTCACCGCAGGCCGCGGCGGGCCCGGGAAGGTCCAGCAGCGCCGACAGCGCCGCGGCCGGACCGGGGGGCAGGGCGTCCTCGTCCGTGACCGGCCCGGGATGCCAGGACTCCACGTGGGAGGCGAGGGACATGCGGTGTGCCTTTCGGGTCAGAAGGCCGGCAGGCCGAGTGCGGCGCGGAAGGAATTCTTGTTGGCGACACCGTCCCGGGGCGGCAGGGCGCGCGGCGGCTCGTCGGTGGTGATGAGGACCTGGGCGTACGTCGTCCCCGAGCGCGCCGCGATGCGGTCGGCGAGGTCCTCGGCCTGCGCGGGGTCGGTGATCCGCACGGCGTCCCGGATGCCGAAGCCGCGCGCCACGGCGACCGGGTCGGTGCCCAGACCGGTGTGGCTGGGCTGCATGCCGGTCTCGCCGAAGTGGGCGTTGTCGAGGACCACGAGCGTCAGGTTCGGCGGGAGCTGTGCGCCGATGGTGGCGAGGGCTCCGATGCCCATGAGGTGTTCGCCGTCCCCGGTGACCGCCACGACCGGGCGGTCGGGCCGGGCGAGGGCCAGGCCGAGGGCGAGCGGGGCGGCGGCGCCCATCGCGCCCCACAGATAGAAGTTCCCGGGTCGGTCTCCGGCGGCGAACACGTCGTAGGCCGGGGAGCCGAGGCCGGTGACGATCAGGGTGTCCTCGGGCAGCCGGCCGATCAGGTCGGCGACGAAACGGCGGCGGTCGAGCCGGGGCAGGGATGCCGTGGTCGAGGTCGTGGTCATCAGTCGCGCTCCCACTTCTTGCGGCCGATCAGCTTCTGTCCGAGCAGCACGGCGACCCGTTCGCCCGCCCCGAACACCGCGTCCAGCGCCGCCTCGACGGTCTCCGCGACCTCCTCGGGACGGTCGGCCCGCAGCACGGTGACGCCCATCAGTTCCAGCGCCTGCCGGGTGGTGCGGCCCATGGGGCCCTGCCACGGGTTGAACTCGGCGTACTCGCCGCGCATGGTCACCAGCGTCAGGAAGGGGAACCGGCACATCGCCGGCAGGGAGAGCATGTTGACGCAGTTTCCGACACCGCTGCTCTGCATCAGCAGCACGGCCCGCTGCCCGCCCAGCCAGGCCCCGGCGGCCACGGCGACCCCCTCCTCTTCTGTGGTCAGCACCACATCGTGGATCGCGGGGTCGCGCCGTGCCTCGCGGAGGGTGTGGGAGTGGCCGGCGTCGGGGACGTAGGCGATCTGCCGGACGTCGTACTTCTTCAGCGCGGTGAAGACGTCCTCCTGCCAGGAGGGCGGTGCGGGGGAGAGGGTCTGACTCATGCCGCTCATCATGGGCGGTGATGACAAGGCTTGAACAATAGAAAAGCGTGATCTCTCCATGCTCAGTCCGCATGGGCGGGCCGGGCGGACGGCCAGCTGCCGCGCCCGACCGCCGCCTCGATCCGCCGGACCAGTTCCCGGGCGACGACCTGGACGGCGGGCGGTGTCCGGCCCGCCCGGGGAGTCGCGAGCACGATCGAGCGCCACACCTCCGGCTCGCACAGCGGCGCGGCGCTCAGGGTGCCGTGCGCCACGTCCTCGGCGATGCCGACGCCCGGCAGGACGGTCCAGCCGTGCCCGGCGAGGACCAGCTGTTTCTGCACCCGCAGGGAGTTGGTCTGCACGGCCACGTCCATGGCGGCCCGGGCCCGTCCCGCCGCGGCGTCGATCAGCGCCCGCAGCGCATGACCGGACGCCGGCATGACCAGCGGACGGGCCGCCACCTCGGCGAACGGCACCGGACGGTCGGCCCGCAGTCCGGCCGCCGGGGGAGCGACCACCCACAGGCGCTCCCGGACCAGCGGACGGGCGTTCAGCGAGGGCGTGCTGTCCAGGTTGTAGAGCAGCGTCAGATCCAGGTCGCCGTCGTCCAGCCAGCGCTGGAGATGCCCGGAGTAGCCCGTCATCAGCCGCAGTTCGACGCCGGGATGCTCCTGGGCCAGGGCCGACACCAGGGGCTCGGCCAGCAGGTCCGCCGTGCTCTCCAGCAGACCGGCGGTCACAATGCCGGTCACCGCGCCGGGCGCGGGCTGCACCTCGACGCGGGCCCGCTCCAGCTCGTTCAGCGCCCGCCGGGCGCGCTCCACCATCACCGTCCCGGCCTCGGTGGGCCGCATGCCCTGCCGGGTCCGCTCGAAGAGCGCGACGCCGAGCTCCTCCTCCAGGGTGCGGATCTGCCGGGTCACGGCCGGCTGCACCAGGTGCAGCAGCTCGGCGGCCCGGGTGACACTGCCCACCTCGGCGACCGTGACGAGCGCCTTGAGCTGCTTGAGGTCCATCGCTCTCCCGTCATCCCCGACCGGCGTCATCCCCGACCGGCATGGTGCCATCAGAATTTACTATTTCACCGCGCCTCCCATGAGCACCCATGATGTCGGTATGACCGAGCCGCCCGAAGCCCCGCTGCCGCTCGCCGGCATCACCGTCGTCAGCCTCGAACAGGCGGTCGCCGCCCCGTTCGCCACCCGCCAGCTGGCCGACCTGGGCGCCCGCGTGATCAAGGTGGAACGCCCCGGCGGCGGCGACTTCGCCCGCCGCTACGACACGACCGTGCACGGCGAGTCCAGCTACTTCGTGTGGCTCAACCGGTCCAAGGAGTCCCTGACCCTCGACCTCAAGACGGACCACGGCCGGGAGGCGCTGGAGCGGCTGCTGGGCCGGGCCGACGTGTTCGTCCAGAACCTGGCCCCGGGAGCCGCCGCCCGGATGGACCTCGGGGCGGAGGCGCTGCGCGCGCGCTTCCCCGCACTGATCCCGTGCTCCATCACCGGCTACGGCTCCGACGGCCCCTGGGCCGACCGCAAGGCGTACGACCTGCTGGTGCAGTGCCAGACCGGCCTGGTCTCGCTCACCGGAGGCCCCGCGGAACCCGCCCGGGTGGGCATCTCCATCGCCGACATCGCCTGCGGCATGTACGCCTACTCGGGCATCCTCACCGCCCTGTTCACCCGGGCCACCACCGGGGTCGCCCGGGCCGTCGAGGTCTCGCTGTTCGAGGCGCTCGCCGAGTGGATGGGGCAGCCCGCCCACTACACGCGCTTCGGCGGCACCCAGCCCCCGCGCGTCGGCACCCAGCACGCCACCATCGCCCCCTACGGCGCCTACACGGCCGCCGACGGCAAGGACGTCCTGTTCTCCATCCAGAACGAACGCGAATGGGCCGCCCTGTGCGAGCGGTTCCTGGGAGACCCCGGTCTGACCGACGACCCCCGCTTCGCGACCGGCCCGGCCCGGGTCGCCCACCGCGACGAACTGAACGCGATCGTCGCCGAGCGTTTCGCCGCGTCGGACAGCCACGAGGTGCGGGAACTGCTGGACGCGGCGGGCATCGCCAACGCCGACGTCAACGACGTCCACGACTTCCTCGCCCACCCCGTGCTCGCCGCCCGGGACCGCTGGCGGGAGGTGACGGTGCCCGGCGGAGCCGCGGTCCCGTCCCTCGTCCCGCCCGTGGACCTGGCCGGGGTGGTCCCCCGGATGGGCGCGGTCCCGGCCGCGGGCGAGCACACCGACGCCATCCTGGCCGAACTCGGCCTCCCACCGGCAAGGAGCGGCACCGCATGAGCACCCTGGACATCCTGTCCGAGGACGAACGGTTCGTCGTCCGCACGGTCCGCGACTTCGTGGACAAGGACGTGAAACCGGTCGTCCGGGAGCTGGAGCACACGGACACCTACCCCGAGGCCCTCATCGAGCGGATGAAACACCTCGGTGTCTTCGGTCTCGCCGTCCCCGAGGAGTACGGCGGCACCCCCGTCTCCACCCCCTGCTATGTGCTGGTCACCGAGGAACTGGCGCGCGGCTGGATGAGCCTGGCCGGCGCGATGGGCGGCCACACGGTCGTCGCCAAGCTGCTGCTGCACTTCGGCACCGAGGAGCAGAAACGGCGGTATCTGCCGCGGCTGGCCACCGGCGAGCTGCGCGCGACGATGGCGCTGACCGAGCCCGGGGGAGGCTCGGACCTCCAGGCGATGACCACCGTCGCCCGCAGGCTCCCCGACGGATACGTGGTCAACGGCGCCAAGACCTGGATCACCAACTCCCGGCGCTCCGGCCTGATCGCCCTGCTCTGCAAGACCGACCCCGACGCCACCCCCGCGCACCGGGGCATCTCGATCCTGCTCGCCGAACACGGCCCGGGACTCACCGTCTCCCGCGATCTGCCCAAGCTCGGCTACAAGGGCGTGGAGAGCTGCGAGCTGTCCTTCGAGGACTACCGGGCCCCGGCCGACGCCCTGCTCGGCGGGGTCGAGGGCAAGGGGTTCGCGCAGATGATGAAGGGACTGGAGACCGGCCGCCTCCAGGTCGCCGCCCGCGCCCTGGGCGTCGGCCGGGCGGCCCTGGAGGACGCGCTCGCCTACGCCCGGGAACGCGAGTCGTTCGGCAAGCCGATCTGGCGCCACCAGTCGATCGGCAACTACCTCGCGGACATGGCCACGTCCCTCACCGCCGCCCGCCAGCTCACCCTGTACGCCGCCCGGGAGGCGGAGGCGGGCCGCCGGGTCGACATGGAGGCCGGCATGGCCAAGCTGTTCGCCTCCGAGACGGCGATGCAGATCGCCCTCAACGCCGTCCGGATCCACGGGGGTTACGGCTACTCGACCGAGTTCGACGTCGAACGCTACTTCCGCGACGCCCCGTTGATGATCGTCGGCGAGGGCACCAACGAGATCCAGCGCAACGTCATCGCGAGCCAACTGGTCAGGCGCGGCGGCCTCGACACCTGACCGGCCGCCTCACTCGCCGAGCCGTCCGCGCCACTCGCTGGGCGACATGCCGTAGGCGGCGCGGAAGGCTCGGCTGAAGTGGGAGTAGCTGGTGAAGCCGTAGCGGTGGGCGACGGCCGTGAGCACGGGGGCGTCCCGGGCGGGGCGGCCGAGCGCGCGGCGGCAGGCCTCCAGCCGGCGGTGCCGGATCCAGCGGCCGACGGTGGTGCCCTCGGCCTGGAAGAGCCGGTGGACGTGCCGTACGGAGATGTGGTGGGCGGCGGCGATCGTGCGGGGGGTGAGGTCCGGATCGGTGAGATGGTCCTCGATGAAGCCCTTGATGCGCAGCCGCAGCAGGGTGCCGGCGGGGTCGGCGCCGGCGCGGGGGGTGCCGTGGGCCAGGCGCTCGGCGGCGAGGGTGGCCAGCAGGTCGGCGACGTTGCGGGCGAGCAGGGGGCGCAGGTGCGGTGCGTAGCCGCCGGCCCGGTCGGCGAGCCGGGAGAGGAACGGGACGACCAGGGCGGCGGTCTCGGTGTCGGGCGGGACCGGCGCCTCGGCGATGCGCCGCCGGTCGGCCTCGCGCAACCCCAGCGAGTGCGGCGGTAACCGGAAGGCGTGGGTGCGGGAGCCGTCCCCGCGGATGAGGGTGTAGGGCCGGGTGGTGTCGGTGAAGGCGAGGCAGCCGGGCCCGAGCAGGGTCCGCCGGTCGTTCTGGTCGAGGAAGACGCAGCCGCTGACCTGGAGCAGCACCGTGATGTGGTCGTCGGCCGTGAAGCGGCCGATCGCGTGGGCGGCCGGGGGGATCTCCACGGGGCCGGACTCGGTGGTGGTGACGCACAGCGGGCCGAGCCGATGGATGGTCACGGTACCGCCGAGCTGTGGATCGGCGGTGGACTGCGTGACGCTCATGGCGGTTCCTCCCCTGCGGTGATTCCTGTCGCTGCTAGACACGCGGGGCGGAACACGGGTTGGGGCCGAGGAGGCGTCGTCGCGGGGCATGATCTGTGGCGCGGACGGGCAACTCGGCCCGCGACCCGGCCCATACCTTCGTGCCGCCCGTAGATCGAACTCCCCGCCCCCGACCCGTGCGGGAGTTCCCGGTCCCAGGAGACGTGCGATGACGACTGCCCGCCAGGACCCCTCGGCGCCGCCTCCCGTGCAGGAACTCGGGGTCCCCTGGCGGGCGTTGAGCGTGGCACGGGTGACGGTGACGCAACAGGTGGCCGAGTGGGAGCAGCCGCCCTCGGACGGGTTCCGGATCGTCGCGCATCTGCGGGGTACCGCCCTGTTCGACGCGGACACCGGTGACGGCCGGCGGCGCACGGTGTCGTGCGCGCCCGGTGACGTCTGCCGGATCCCGCCCGGGCACCCCCGGGTCACGGTCCGTTGCCGGCTGCTCGGGCCGGGCCCCCTGGAGATGGCGCACATCCTCCTGTCGGCCGAGGTGTTCGAGCGCCACACGGCCGAGGAGCCGGGCGGCCGGCCCGTCGATCTCCGGTCGCTGGAGAGGCCGCCGGCCCCGGATCCGCTGATCTTCACCATGGCCGCCGCGCTGCTCCGGGCCCGCGAGGCGGGAGCGGGACAGCTCTACGCCGACTCCGCTGCGGAGTACCTCGCGGCGCATCTCCTCGCGCCCCTGCACGGGGCGGCCCCTGCCCCCGGCGCACTCGGCCGGCGCGAGCTGGACACCGTCGTCGCGTACATGCGGGCCCACCTCGCCGACCGCATCGGCCTGGACGACCTGGCCCGTCAGGTCGCCCTGAGCCGGTTCCACTTCCTGCGTCGGTTCTCCGCGACGACCGGGCGGACGCCCCATCAGTTCCTCACCGGTCTGCGGATCGAGACCGCGCGCCGGCTGCTGGAGACGGGTGACGAACCGGTGGGCAGGATCGGCCGCTCGTGCGGGTTCAGCACGGCCAGCCACTTCACCACGGTGTTCCGCAGACAGGTCGGCCACACGCCCACGGAGTACCGGCGGCTCCGGCGCGGACCCGCGTGACCGGACGGGACAGGCCCGGCCGAGGGGACACCCGGCCGGGCCTGCAGAGGGGAATGGATCAGATGTAGTCGGCCCAGTACGTGCTGAACCTGCCGACGCCGAGGTCGGCGAGCACGCCGAACGCGGCCGGGCTGAGATCCACGTCGTACGGCCCGCAGTTCGCACACCGGTCGACGATCTTTGCCCAGGTGGCCTTCCCTCCCGCGGCATAGACGATCACGTACTTGCCGCACACGGGGGAGTTGTTGGGGTTGGGGTAGCTGCCGTACATCTGCGGGGAGACCGCCGCCACCAGCTCGTTGTCGCCGTGCCACTCACCGCACGCCCCGACGCCGGCGCTCGGGTTGTACCAGGTGATGCTGCCGTAGTGCCAGGTCTCGGCGGAGGCGGGGGAGGCGCCCAACGCGGTTGTGGCGGCGATGCCGGCGGCGACTGCGCCGACCGTCAGAGAGCGCCGGGTGGCGCTGTTCATGGCTTTGACGGACTTCACGATGCGGGACACGTTTCAACTCCTGCGGGAGAGAAGGCGAGAGGGCGAACGCCGGTTCCGGAACCGTGCACGTGCTGTGGCCGGAAAGGACGATACGCACTCCACCCGCAGGAGCTCTGTCGTGAACGTGCGGTCGATTAACGTGTTGTTGCACAGGCCCGTACGAGGCTCTCGAAGAGCCCCTGTTGTGCGGGGTCCTCGTGGGCGGTGTCCTCGGGGTGCCACTGGACCGCGGTGAACCACCCTGCGGCGCCCGGGAGTTCGAGGCCCTCCACGGTGCCGTCGGCGGCACGTGCCGTGACCGTGAGGCCCGCGCCGACGCGGTCCACCCGCTGGTGGTGATAGCAGGACGCCTCGGCCTTCTCCGCGCCGAGCGCCTGCTCCAGCAGCGAGCCGCGCCGGACCGTCACCGGGTGCACGATGTGCCGGTGCTCGCCCTCGGGGCCGCCCATGTCCTGCTCCAGGGTGCCGCCGAGGGCGACGTTCACGACCTGCAGGCCGCGGCAGATCGCCAGCAGCGGCAGGCCCAGGGCGAGGGCGTGCCGGGCGAGGTCGAGGTCGAAGGCGTCCTGTGTGTCGTCGACGTCGTAGACGCTGGTGTGGGTGTCGGTGGCGCCGTAGCGGTACGGGGCGAGGTCGCCGCCGCCGGGGAGCAGCACGCCGTCGAAGCGGTTGAGGCGCCCGGGCAGCTCACCGGCGCAGGGGTGGACGGTCGCCGGTTCGCCGCCCGCCCGCCAGACGGCCTCGATCAGGGCGCGGGCGGTGACCTCCGCGGCGTACCGCAGCGCGGAGGTGGTCGCGGAGAAGCGGGCGGGGACGGCGATCAGAGGTCGCGTGGAGCTGCTCGTACGGCTCACAGCTGGATCCAGGTGGTCTTCAGTTCGGTGTACTTCTCGATCGCGTGCACAGACTTGTCGCGGCCGTTGCCCGACTGCTTCATGCCGCCGAACGGGACGGTCAGATCGCCCTCCTCGTAGCAGTTGACCCAGACCGTGCCGGCCTTCAGCGCGCGGGAGACCCGGTGGGCGGTGGACAGGTCGGAGGTCCACAGGCCGGCGGCGAGGCCGTACTCGGTGGCGTTGGCCAGCCGGACCGCCTCGTCCAGGTCGTCGAAGGCGAGGACGGACAGGACCGGCCCGAAGATCTCCTCCCGGGCCAGCCGCATGCCGGGGCCGACCCGGTCGAAGACGGTCGGTTCCAGGAAGGTGCCGCCGGTGGCGGGGAGGGTGCGGGAGCCGCCCGTGACCAGGCGGGCGCCCTCCTCCAGGCCCGTGGCGATGTGGTCCCGCACCCGCTCCAGATGGCTCTCTCCGACCAGGGCGCCCATCTCGGTGGCCGGGTCGAGAGGGTCGCCGATCCGCAGCTCGCGGGCCTGCCGGACGATCGCCTCGGTGACGCGTTCGGCGACGGAGGAGTGCACCAGCAGCCGGGACGGGGCGGTGCACATCTCGCCCTGGTTGAAGAAGATGCCCCAGGCGGCGGTGGCGGCGGCCTGCTCCAGGTCGGGGGCGTCGGGCAGGACGATGTTGGGCGACTTGCCGCCGAGCTCCAGCCAGACCCGCTTGAGGTTGGAGTCGGCGGCGTAGCGCAGGAAGTGCCGGCCGACGGCGGTGGAGCCGGTGAAGGCCAGCACGTCCACGTCCGGGTGCAGCCCGATAGCCCGGCCGGCCACCGGGCCGTCCCCGGTCACCACGTTGAGCACGCCCGGCGGCAGTCCGGCCTCGGTGGCGATCCGGCCGAGCAGCAGGGCCGACAGCGGTGAGTTCTCGGACGGCTTCAGGACGACCGTGCAGCCCGCCGCGAGCGCCGGGGCCACCTTCCAGCTCGCCAGCGTCAGCGGGAAGTTCCACGGCACCACGGCGCCCACGACCCCGGCCGGTTCCCGGGTGACCAGGGCCAGGGCGTCGGGGGCGGTGTGGGGCGACTCGTCGGTGAGTTTGTCGGCGAGCTGCCCGTACCAGCGGAACGTGTTGATCGCGGCGCGCAGTTCGATGCGGTACGCGTCACTGATCGGCTTGCCCATCTCCAGGCTGACGGTCAACGCCAGTTCGGTGCGCCGCTCTTCGAGGAGGTCGGCGACGCGCAGCAGGATCCGGCCGCGGTCGGCGGGTGCGAGGCGCGGCCAGGGGCCGGTGTCGAAGGCCCGGCGGGCGGCGGCCACGGCCAGGTCCACCTCGGCCTGTCCGGCGTCCGCGACCTCGGCCAGCACCCGGCCGTCGCGGGGGGAGACGACGGTGAACGCGGTCCCGCCGCCCGGCTCCTCCCGCCCGTCGATGTGGTGCCGGGTGGGCGGGGTCAGCTCCTCGGCGTGACGCAGCAGCTCGTCGTGGGCGAGGGCCGGCATCAGCTGTTCTCCTCCTCGTGTCCGGCGGTGGTGACGTGTCCGGCGGCGGTGGCGGGCGCGGTCGCCGCGAGGGGAGGCCGCCGGGTCAGCCGCGCCACGATCAGCCCCAGGACGAGCACGGCCGGGACGGTGAGCTGGAGCCAGAGGGCGGTGGTCGAGTCGCCGCCGATGAGCGTGGTGAAGTTCTGGACGATCAGCCAGATGGTCGCGGCGATGCCGAGCGCACCCAGCACCGGTGCGATCACCGTGTTCCAGATCCGGCGGTCGGCACCCGAGCGGCGGAAGAAGACGATCACGGCGACGGAGGTCAGGAAGTACAGCAGCATGGCGGCCAGTACGGCGACCCCGCTGAACCAGGAGAACAGCGTCAGCACCGGGTCCTTGCCGAGGACCGCGAACGGCATCACCAGCGCCACCGCGATCACCGTCTGCACGATGCCGGCCGCCCAGGGGGAGTGGCGCCGGTTGAGCGCGGTCAGCCGGTGCGGCAGCAGACCCTCGCGGCCCAGCGAGAACAGATAGCGGTTGGCGGAGTTGTGGAAGGCCAGGATGCCCGCGAACAGCGAGGTCGCCAGCAGGATGGGCAGTACGTCGCCCGCCCAGGACCCGAACTGGGCGGTGATGGGGGCGAAGACGAAGGAGGCGGCGTCGCCGGAGGCCAGTGCCTTGCCCGCCTCGTCCGTGACGCGTGACGCGCCGTGCGCGGAGACCAGCATCCAGGAGGTGAAGGCGAAGAAGCCGGTGACCACCGCGACCGACAGATAGGTGGCGCGCGGGACCGTCTTCTTCGGCTCCCGGGCCTCCTCGCCGTAGATGGCGGTGGCCTCGAAGCCGAACATGGACGCCACGGCGAACATCAGCGCCACCCCGGGAGCGCCCTGCAGCGCGGCGTGCGGGGAGAAGCTGTCGCCGAGGCCGAGCCCCTCGGGGCCGCCGCCCTTGAACAGGGTGACGAGCGCGAAGGCGATGAGGATGCTGAACTCCGCGAGGACGAACACGGTCAGCACCCTGGCGCCCATCTCGATGCCGGAGGCGCCCAGGATCTGGACGATCACCATGGTGACCAGCGTCCAGACCCACCACGCGACGTGCACGTCGGCGTAGTGCTCGACCAGACCGCTCACGGTGGCGCCGTAGAGCCCGTACATGGCGGCCTGGACGGCGCAGTAGGCGAAGAGGGCGACGCCGGCGCTGCCGGAGCCGGTCGAGCGGCCGAGGCCCTTGCCGATGTAGGTGTAGAAGGCGCCGGCGTCCACGACATGGCGGCCCATGGCGACGAAGCCGATGGAGAAGAGCAGGACCACCACACCGGCCGCGAGATACGCGGCGGGGGCGCCGGCCCCGTTGCCGATGGCGATGGCGATGGGGACCGCGCCGGCGATGCCGGTCAGCGGCGCCTGGGCGGAAAGGACGAAGAAGAGGATGCCCAGGACGCCGAGCGAGTCGGGCTTGAGCCGGCCTGTGGCGGAGGAATCGTGCGCGGAGTGCGGGGCGACCGCCGTCTGACTGTCCACTCGGATCACCTGTCGGGGGACGGGGAGGGATGGGAGTTCGTTTTAGGTCAAACGAGTTGCCTCATCGTGGGCGGGAACTATCCGTTTGGCAAGGGGGTGCGGTGGGTTTTCTGGCCGCGCGACGCGCAAAGCCCCGGACGGCTGACGTCCGGGGCTCGGGAAAGAGCAGGTGGAAGGGTTACGCGCGGGCCTCGCCGTCGGCGTCGAGGAGTCGGAGCAGGGAGCGCAGCTCCTCCACGGCGGAGTCCGTGACCTCGGGCTCGCCGAATATCAGCTGGTGCAGGACGAGCCCGTCGAGCGCGGCGAAGACCAGCCGGGTCAGCGCCCGGTCCGCGCCGGCCGGCAGCATCCGGCCCAGCTCGCGCCGGGTGGCGTCGAAGTACTGGTCGTAGAGCGCGCGCAGCTGGGGCAGCAGCTCCGGCCTGCGGCGCGACTCCAGCAGCAGCTCGTACTGGAACACCTGGGTGTCCGGGTCCGCCGAGACCATCTCGGACAGGCCGGTCGCGAAGTCCGCGACCTTGCCGGTGCCCGGTTCGAGGGCGCTGGTGCTCAGCGAGGTGCGGATCGTGTGGGCGAGGGCCTCCTCGATCAGCGCGTCGCGCGAGCCGAAGTGGTGGACGACCAGACCGTGGGTGACGCCGGCCTCCTCCGCGACGGCCCGGTAGGTGAGCTTGCGCAGTCCGCCCCGCGCCACCACGCGTACGGCGGCGTTCAGCAGGGCCTCGCGGCCCTCGCCGTACTGCAGCCGCTTGCGTGACGGCCGGCTCTCGGGGCCCGCAGGGGAATCGGTCATGCGGCGACCCTATCGCGGGGTGCCGGGGTGACCTTCAACACATCCGACGTCTGCTTCCGGGCAGGTGGCTTCATCCTGCACTTGTTGCTCATCGCGCACTGTTCCCGCAGCGCGAGCACGTGTCACCCGATCTCTGACAGCGCGTCATATGGCTTTCGATAAACGGAAGGTGGAGCTCACACCTACCTTCGGGTAATCGACGAGGGCGTTCATGAACGTCTCTCGTCCCGCACACCTGCCTCTAGTCTGTTGCCAGACCCCACCCAGTCTGCTGCCAGACCCCACCGAGAACAGGCGGCCGAGGGCATGAAAACACTGCGCCCGGAAGATCCCGAACAGCTAGGGCCCTACCGGCTCCTGGCCCGGCTCGGAGCGGGCGGCATGGGCCGGGTCTATCTGGCGCGGTCCTCGGACGGCCGCACCGTCGCGGTCAAGGTCATCCGGCCCGAGATGGCCGAGGACAGGAAGTTCCGCATCCGCTTCCGCCGTGAGGTGGCCGCGGCGGCGGCGGTCGGCGGCGTCTACACGGCGCCGGTGGTGGACGCCGCGCCGGACGCCGAGACACCCTGGCTCGCCACCGACTACGTGGCCGGCCCCACCCTCGCCGAGGCGGTCGCCGAACACGGACCGCTGCCGGTGGAGACGGTCCTCGCGCTGGGCGCCGGGATCGCCGAGGCGCTCATGGCGGTGCACGCCGAGGGGCTGGTGCACCGCGACCTCAAACCGTCCAACGTGCTGCTGGCCGCCGACGGCCCGCGCGTCATCGACTTCGGCATCGTCCGCGCCCGGGACGGCTATGAACTCACCGGCGACGGCTCCCTGTTCGGCTCCCTCGACTACATGTGCCCCGAACAGGCCACCGGGGGGCAGATGGGGCCGGAGGGAGACGTCTTCTGCCTCGGCTCGGTGCTCGCGTTCGCCGCGTCCGGACACGCTCCCTTCGGCGGGGCGGCCGGAGCCGCGCTGCTCTACCAGGTGGTCCACGGCTCGGCCGATCTGACCCAGGTGCCCGAGCCACTGGACAAGATCATCAGCCTCTGTCACGCCAAGGACCCGGCCCTGCGGATCGACCCCGACCGGCTCTCCGCCGCCTGTGCGCCCGGCGGCGCCGAACAGGTGCTGACCGAGGGCTGGCTGCCGGGACCCGTGGCCGACATGGTCACCGCGCACCGGGCGGCCGCGGCGCTCGCGGAGCGCCGGGCGATCGCGACGGATCTGGCCCGTGCCACGGGAGGGCCCGACGGCGTGCGCAGCGCGGAACCGGCCGCCTCCGCCGATGTGCCCGAGCCGCGGCCGTACGCGTCCGGCCGGGGCGGAGCGGCCTATGCGACGGTGGGCTGGTCCTCGTACGACACCGCCGCCGCCGGTGATCAGGGCGGTGCCGGTGGCGGTGACTGCCCCCGTGGGGGTGGCCCGGCCGGTGCCCGCGGCGCCGGGCGCACGGGTGAGCCGGGGGACCGGGACGACTACGCCGGAGGTCTCGCCACCGATGCGCCGGAAGCGGAACTCCATGTCCTCGGACAGCGACCGGAGGCCGCGCCGGGCCGCGCGACGGCGTTCGACCCGGTGCAGGCGGGGCCCCGGGGAGGGGCGGACACCCCGGCGCCGGAACGTTCCGCCACCCCCACGCCCCATCGGGCCCGCACCCGCTCCCGGGTCTCCCGGCGCACCCTCCTCACCGCCGCGGCGACCGCCGGCACGGGGCTCATCGGGGGCGCGGCCGTCGTGGCCGCCCGCAGAAGGCCGAGCCGACCGGGAGTGCGCCCGGCCGGCCCCGCGCCCGAGCCGGCCTGGGTCTTCCGGGGCGGCCCGCTGCTGCAGGCCCCGGCCGTCTTCCAGAACGGCACGGCCCTGCTCAAGACCCGCCCCGGCACCATGATCTGCCTCGACGTGACGAACGGCGCCCAGCCCAAGTGGGCCTACCAGGGCATCAGCCTCTCCCCCACGCCCGTCTTGCTGACGTACGGCGCGGCGGTCGCGCTCGGCGGGACGGGGGCGACCCTGATCGGCGTCGACCCGGCCGACGGCACCGAGAGGTTCACCCTCGACTTCGGCGAGGACTACCAGTTCGACCAACTGCTGGGCAGCTACGACGGCTACGCCATCTCGGTCCTCGGCGCCAGCCTGGAGCGCCGGTCGGGGGAGCAGGGCGTGGCGACCTCCACCAGCACCGTCTTCGGCGTCGACCTCCGGACCCGCCAGGCCCTCGTCATCCCCATCGACCCCGAGGACGTCGGCGTCCCCCTGCAGCCCGTCATCACCTCCAGCTACTTCGTCTACGCCGACGGACTGCGCAACGTCGCGGTCCGCGACACCCGTGACGGCGGCAGCCTGCGCTGGCGGCACCAGGTGGGCTACGACCTGCGGCCCGGGCTGGCCGTGCTCGGCCGGACCGTGTTCGCCATCGGCTCCGAGTTCATCGCCCTGGACCTGCCCACCGGGAAGATCCGCTGGCAGGTCAAGGCGGAGCGCGGCATGTTCGCCTCCCTCGGCGCGGCCGGCAACACGGTCTACGCCATCGGCACCGAGCCGTACGGCGTCCACGCCTTCAACGCGGCCAACGGCACCCGCCGCTGGTTCTGCGAGACGCCCCGCCTCAACGTCGACAACCCGATCGCGGTCGGCGCACACGCCGTCTACGTCCCCGCGTACGAGAACAAGGACGGCTTCTACGCCATCGACACCGCCTCCGGCCGTCTGCTGTGGAACTTCACCGACGGCCGCGAGACCGGCGTCAACGACTGGCAGCTCTCCTGCGACGGGGCCGGACACCTGGTGGCCCAGCACTTCGACCGGGCCTACGGACTGCCCGTCACCTGAGGCGGTGCGTAGGCTCCGGCCCCGTGAGCACCCCGCCCCCGGCCGACTGGAGCCGGCTCCACCACGCGTACGGCCGGGCGGCCGACGTACCCGGGCAGCTGGCCGCGCTGGCGGACCCGGATCCGGCGGTCCGCCGCGCGGCCGTGTCGGCCCTCACCGGCAACGTGTACCACCAGGGCACCCGTTGGCCCGCGAGCGCACACGTCGTCGCTCCCCTGGTCGCCCTCCTCGACACCCCCGCAGCACCGGACCGGGCCACCGTCCTCGGCCTCCTGCACGCCGTCGCCGTCGGCGACCTGCCCGACGACCTGCTCCCCTTCGACCCCGCACAGGCCTTCGCCGAGGCCGACCGGATCGGCCCCGAGGACGAACGGGCGGTGCTCCGCGTCCTGTTCGAGGAGGACGAGCCGGACCCCGAGTCCGTGGCCGAGGTGGCCGACGCCGTGGCTCTGCGCTGGGCCGCCGACGCCTATCACGCGGCCGGACGCCATACGACGTCCCTCCTCGGCCTGCTGCACGACCCCGACCCCGTCGTGGCGGCCCACGCGGCAGCCCTGGCCGTCTGGTACCCGCACACGGCCGGCCTGCCGGAGGCACTCACCGCCGTCCCGCACGGTCCCGCCCCCGCCAGGGCGTCCGCCAACCTCGCCCTGGCCCACCTCCCCGGCCCCCTCGGCCCCGGCGAACTCACCGCCCTGACCGCGTGCCTGGAGTCCCCGGACGCCACGGTCCGGGTGACGGCGGCCGTCGCGGCGGCCCGCCGCCGGCCGACGGCCCTGCCGGACGAGGCCCTGACGGTCCTCGTCCACGCCGACGCCACCGACATCCCCGGCGGCGTCCCGGGCTGGTCCCGCTCCCTCCGCGGCCACACGGCCCGCACCCTCCGGCACCTCGGCCTCTGACGGTGCCGCGCGGCGGTCCCGGCCGAAGGACGGTTCGGGTCAGACGTCGGCGAGCAGGATCGCCGGGCGTTCCACGCAGTCGGCCACGAACCGCAGGAAGCCGCCGGCGGTGCCGCCGTCGCAGACCCGGTGGTCGAAACTGAGCGACAGCTGAGTGACCTTGCGGACGGTCAACTCGCCGTCCACCACCCAGGGTTTGTCGATGATCCGGCCCACGCCGAGCAGCGCCGCCTCGGGGTGGTTGATGATCGGCGTGGAGCCGTCGACACCGAACACACCGTAGTTGTTGAGGGTGAAGGTGCCCCCGGTCAGCCGGTCGGGCGGCAGCTTCCCGGTCCGGGCCAGCTCGGTGGTCCGGGCCAGCTCCGCGGAGAGTTGGACCGTCGTCAGCCGGTGGGCGTCGCGTACGACGGGGACGACCAGACCGCGGTCGGTCTGCGCGGCGAAGCCCAGGTGCACCTCGTCGTACCGCAGGATCTCCCGACGCTCGGTGTCCACCGCCGAGTTGAGCTCCGGGTGGCGGCGCAGACCGGCGACACAGATCCGGGCCAGCAGCGCCAGCAGGCCGACACGGCGGCCGGGTTCGGCGGCCTCCAGCGCCTTCTTGGCCTGGAGCAGTCCGGTCGCGTCCACATCGACCCAGGTGGTGGCGTCGGGGATCTCGGCGCGACTGCGGGAGAGCTTGTCGGCGACGGCCCTGCGGACACCCCGGAGCGGGATGCGGGTGGGGCCCGCCGAGGGCTGCTCAGGTGCGGCTGTGGCTGTGGCTGTGGCTGTGGCTGCGGACTCGGCTGCGGACGCGGGTGCGGGTGCGGACTCGGCTGCGGGCGCGGCAGAGGCCGGCGCGGTGTGGGCGACGGCCTGTTCCACGTCTCGCCGCAGGACGACCCCGGCGGGACCGGACGGCACCAGCGCGGCGAGGTCGACGCCGTGGTCCCGGGCGAGCCTGCGGACGAGGGGGGAGATGACACGGGGGGCGTGCGACGCGCTCGGGTCTCCGGACCGGGCCACCGAAGCACCCTCGGCCACCGACGCCGTGCCGGCCACCGACGCCGTGCCGGCCACCGACGCCGCGCCGGCCGACGGCCCCGTGGCGGCCACCGACGCCGTGCCGGCCGACGGCCCCGTGGCGGCCGGTGCCGTGCCAGCCACCGGCCCCGTGCCGGCCACCGACGTCGCGCCGCTAACCGGCCCCGTGGCGGCCAGCCCCGTGCCGGCCGACGGCCCCGTGGCGGCCGGCGCCGAGCCGACCACCGGTGCTGTGCTGGCCGACGGCCCCGTGCTGGCCACCGGTGCTGTGCTGGCCGACGGCCCCGTGCCGGCCGCCGGCCCCGTGGCGGTCGGCGGTGCGATTCCGGTCGGTGGTGTGCTGATCGTCGTAGTGCCGATACGGGGGCGGCGACGGCGTGGGGCCGGGGCGTGGCCGGTGCCGTAGCCGATCAGGACGTTGCCCGAGCCGGCCTGCTCCTCCTCCCGGTAGCGCTCGGCGGCGGCCTCGCCCGGTGCGGGTGCCGCGGAGCCCACGGTGATCAGCGCTTCCCCCACCGCCAGGGCCGTCCCCGCCTCGGCGTGCAGACGCAGGACCGTCCCGGCGTACGGCACCGGCACCTCGACGGCGGCCTTGGCGGTCTCCACCTCGACCACGACCTGGTCGATCGTGACCGTGTCGCCGACGGCCACCTTCCACTCGACGATCTCCGCCTCGGTCAGCCCCTCGCCGAGGTCGGGCAGGCGGAACAGCTGCTCGCTCGCTGTCGCGGTGGTCATGCGGCCACCCCCTGCGGCTGCGGCAGGTGCCGGGTGTCGGGCTCGTCGGTGAACTGGAGACGGTCGACCGCGTCCAGGATCCGGTCGACGCCGGGCAGATGCGCGTGCTCCAGCTTCGGCGGAGGGTAGGGGATGTCGAAGCCCGTCACCCGCAGCACGGGCGCCGCGAGCGAGTGGAAGCAGCGCTCCTGCACCCGGGCCGCGATCTCCGCACCGACCCCGGCGAAGCCCTGCGCCTCCTGGACGACCACACAGCGCCCGGTCCGGCGCACCGACTCCGCGACGGTCCCGTCGTCGAAGGGCACCAGCGTCCGCAGGTCCACGACCTCCAGCTCGATCCCGTCCTCGGCGGCGGCCTCCGCCGCGGCCAGGGCCACCGGCACCGACGGGCCGTAGGCGACGAGCGTGGCGTCCCGGCCCGCCCGCCGGATCGCCGCCTGCCCGAACGGCCGCGCCCGGCGCGTCTCCAGATCAACCTCCTCGCGCGACCAGTACAGCTTCTTCGGCTCCAGGAAGACCACCGGATCGGGGTCGGCGATCGCGTCCCGCAGCAGCCAGTACGCGTCCTCGGCGGTGGCCGGCGTGACCACCTTCAGGCCGGGCGTGTGCGCGTAGTACGCCTCGCTGGAGTCGCAGTGGTGCTCCACCCCGCCGATCCCGCCCGCGTACGGCACCCGGATCACCATCGGCAGCCCGATCCGGCCCCGGGTGCGGTTGCGCGTCTTGGCGACATGCGAGGCGATCTGCTCGAACGCCGGGTACGCGAAGGCGTCGAACTGCATCTCCACCACGGGCCGGAACCCGCCCATCGCCATGCCGACCGCGAGACCGACGATGCCGGCCTCCGCGAGCGGGGTGTCGAAGCAGCGCTCCTCGCCGAAGTCGCGGGTCAGCCCGTCGGTGATGCGGAAGACCCCGCCGAGCGGGCCGACGTCCTCCCCGAAGACGAGGACCCGTTCGTCCTCGCCGAGCGCGTCGCGCAGGGCGGTGTTGAGCGCCTGCGCCATCGTGACCTTGGCCATCGTCGTCAGTCCTCCTGGGCCTGGGTGGTTGCGGCGAGCTCGGCCGCCAACTGGGCGCGCTGCTCCCGCAGTTGAGGGGTCGGCTCGGCGTAGACGTGGTCGAACAGCTCCAGCGGGTCGAGCACGGAGTCCGCGTTCATGCCCGCGCGCAGCGCCGCCGCCAGCTCCTCGGCCTCCTCCCGCACCGCCGCCACGTCGGCGTCGGTGAGCGCGCCGCGCGAGCGCAGATACGTCTCCAGCCGCGCGACCGGGTCGGCGGCCCGCCACCGCTCGACCTCGTCGTCCTGCCGGTAGCGGGTGGCGTCGTCGGCGTTGGTGTGCGCGTCCATGCGGTACGTGTGCGCCTCGACGAGGACGGGGCCGCTCCCGGCACGGGCGTGTGCGACGGCCGAGGCCAGCACCGCCAGGACCGCGACCGGGTCGTTGCCGTCGACCTGCTCGGAGCGCACCCCGTAGCCGATGCCCTTGTACGCCAGCGAGGGCGCCGCGGTCTGCCGGGCCAGCGGCACCGAGATCGCGTACTGGTTGTTCTGCACGAAGAACACGACCGGCGCCCGGAACACGGCGGCGAAGTTCAGCGCCTCGTGGAAGTCGCCCTCACTGGTGGCGCCGTCGCCGATCAGCGCCATCGCCACCCCGTCCTCGCCCTTGCGGCGCAGGGACTCGGCCATGCCGGTCGCGTGCAGCACCTGGGTGGCCAGCGGGGTGCACTGCGGGGCGACCCGGGTGGCGGCGGGGTCGTAGCCGCAGTGCCAGTCGCCGCGCAGCAGGGTCAGCACCTCGACCGGGGCGATGCCCCGGGTCACCAGGGCGACCGAGTCGCGGTAGGTCGGGAACAGCCAGTCGTCCGGGCGCAGCGCGAGCACCGCGCCGACCTGGCAGGCCTCCTGGCCGCGGCTGGACGGATAGACGGCGAGGCGGCCCTGCTTGGTCAGGGCGGTCGCCTGGGTGTCGAACCGGCGGCCCAGGACCATCCGCCGCCACGCCTCGCGCAGGGTCTCCACCGGGGGCTCCGCGTAGTCGGCGGGCGGCCGGGCGACGGGGGTGCCGTCCTCGGCCACGAACCGCACCGGCGTCAGCGACGGCAGGAGGCCCTGGACCGTCTGCCGGAGGCTCTTCACGGACATGGGGGGCACTCGCTTTCTCTGGACGCTTGACAGGAGAATGGTGGGCATCGCGGAATATGTGTTCAATAGCTCGGCAGAACCGGCGATGAACTGCCGGATGGAAGCGCCTGGGAGGACAATGTGTCCGAGGAAACCTCGCTGTCGGCGTCGATGGCCGGACGAACTGCCGTCCCGCTCGACGACATCGACCGGCAGATCCTGAGCCGCCTCCTCGAGGACGGCCGTATCTCGGTCCGCGCGCTCGCCGAGCAGGTGCACATCTCCCGGGCCAACGCCTACACCCGGATCGGGCGGCTGGTCGCCGAGGACGTCATCACCGGCTTCACCGCGCAGCTCAACCCCCAGCGGGCCGGCCTCGGCACCAGCGCCTACGTCACGCTGAGCATCGAGCAGAACGCCTGGCGGGACATCTCCCGCGAGCTGCGCGCGATCCCGTACGTGGAGCATGTCGCCCTGGTGACGGGCGACTTCGACGCCCTGGTGCTGGTGCGCGCACCCGACAACCTGACGCTGCGCAGGGTCGTCCTGGAGAGCATCCACGCGGTGCCCGGGGTGCGCTCCACCCGCACCTGGCTGGTCTTCGACGAGGTGCGGGGGCGCGGCGCCACCTGGACCGACTGAATCCGGTCATACGTGGACCAGCTCGGCGGCGACGTCGAGGCGGGCCGGCACCGGCGCCGACGACGGCGCGTGCCGGCGCGAGCGCACCACCCGGAACCGCCCGGTGATGAAGTCGGCACCCGAGCCCGGCAGGTCGGCGAAGGCCGAGGACGGGTCGGCGGGCAGGTCGTCGAGGTTCTCCACGAGATGCACCCCGGCGTCCAGCGCCGCCGTCTCGGCCGCCGCCAGCACCAGCGGATCGGTGGAGTGCACCGCGGCGTACAGCGCCCCGTGCCGGCCCACCGTGCGGCGCAGCAGGTCCAGACCGTGCGAGGTCGACTCGGTGCCCACCAGGAAGGTGACGGGCCCGGGCCACTCGCGGGTGTAGACCCGCTCGTCCGAGGCGCGCAGCCGCACCAGCAGCGGGCCGCGCAGCTCGGCCCCCGGATGGTCCGGGTGGGCCATCGCACCCGAGGAGCGCAGCACCGGACCGCAGCGCGCGGCCTCCGCCAGGGCGGCCCGCACCTCCTCACCGGTGATCGCCCCCAGCAGCCGCGCCGACCGGGCGGGGTGCCCGAGCAGCCGGTCCACGGCGTCACCGACGTCGGCCCCGAGGTCCCGCAGCGTCTTGTGCCCCTCGTCGGTGGCGAAGCCCCGCTCCGGGACCAGGATGTTCTGCGGGGTGGTGCGCACGGTGCCGTGACACCGGCACGCGGCCAGGGCGAGCCCCCGCACCAGTCCCCGGTAGTCGTCGGTGGAGTCCACGAGCACGGTGTTCAGCCCCGTCCGGTCGGCGAACACCACCGCCTGGCAGGCGTGCCGCTCCAGCCAGTTCGCGAAGCGCCCGGAGCCGGTGAAGTCGACGATCCGCACCGCCGGGTCCGTGGCCAGCCGCCGGTGCACCCGCCGCTCCGGCTCCGCCACCGCCAGCGTCACCAGGTCCGGGGAGTGTCCGGCCTCGGCCAGCACCTGCCGGGCGACCCGTACCGTGATCGCCAGCGGCAGCACCGAGCGCGGATGCGGGGCCACGATCACCGGGTTGCCGGTCACCAGGCTCGCGAACAGGCCCGGCCAGCCGTTCCAGAGCGGGAAGTCGGGACAGCCGACCAGCAGCGACACCCCCCTGGGCACCAGGGTGCAGGTGTCCCGCAGCGCACGCGGCCGACCGCCCCGTCCGGCGCTCTCCCAGTGCAGGTCCGCCGGGACGCGCTCCGACTCCGCGAAGGCCCGGGCCACCGCCTCCAGGGCCCGGTCCTGGGCGCGCGGTCCGGCGGCCCGGAACGCGGCCTCGAGGGTCTGGCCGGTCGTGTGGTGCACCGCCAGGGCCAGCTCGTGGCTGCGGGTGTTGAGCAGGCGCAGGATCTCCACGGCGAGCCCGGCCCGCCGGTACGGCCCCGCGGCCCGCCAGCCGGCCGCCGCCCGCCCGGCCGCCGCGACCAGCTCGGCGGGCTCGCAGCGCGGATAGGAGACGGCCGGCCCGACGCCGTACGGCGAGGACTCCGTGCGCACACGGCCCGCCTCGCCGGGCTGCCCCAGCTCGAAGGGCCGCCCCAGCAGCGAGTGGAACACCTTGCCCGCGGTGCGGGTCGACCTCATGCCCGCGTCGGCCGCGTCCTGGCCGGTCGCCTCCGTGAAGGGGCGACGGCACTCACCGGCGGCGAGCGCGCGGACCATCCCGTGCAGCAGCTCGCGGTGCCGTTCGTAGGGACCGGGGCGCATGGCCGTCAGCCTCTCCAGCTCGCCGCGAGCGCGAGCAGGGCGTCGTTCTCCTCCGGCAGCCCGATCGTCACCCGGACGCCCTCGCCGAGGAACGGGCGGACCATGACCCTGCCGTCCGCGCAGTGCAGGGCGAAGTCCCCGCTGTCGTTGCCGAGCGGCAGCCAGACGAAGTTGGACTGGGAGTCCGGCACGTCGTGGCCGAGCGCGCGCAGCCGCCCGGCGACCCGGTCGCGTTCGGCGACCGTGAGCGCGGCCCGCCGGGCGACCTCCGCCCGCTCGCCGAGCGCCACGACCGCCGCCCGCTGGGCGAGGGCGCTGACGCTGAACGGCACCTGCGTCCGCCGTACGTGCCCGGCGATCCCGGGCGGCGCGACGCAGTAGCCGACGCGCAGGCCCGCCAGGCCGTACGCTTTCGAGAAGGTCCGCAGCACCGCCACGTTCGGCCGGTCGCCGAGCAGCGCGAGACCGTCGGGGACCCGCGCCGGATCGGCGTACTCCCGGTACGCCTCGTCGACCACGATCAGCACGTCCCGCGGCACCCGGTCCGCGAACTCGGTGAGCGCCCGCGCGCCGACCGCCGTGGAGGTCGGGTTGTTCGGGTTGCACACGAACACCAGCCGGGTCCGGGCGGTGATCGCCGCCGCCATCGCGTCGAGGTCGAGGGCGTGGTCCCGCAGCGGCACCCGTACCGCCGTACCGCCCGCGACGGCGGTCAGGATCGGGTAGGCCTCGAACGACCGCCAGCCGAAGACCACCTCGTCGCCCGGCCCGACCACGGTGTGCAGCAACTGCCCGCACACCTCGGAGGACCCCGCGCCCACCGCGATCCGGTCCGGCTCCACGCCGTGGTGCTCGGCCAGCGCCTCGATCAGCGAGGCGGCGTGCAGATCCGGGTACCGCGACACACCGCCGGCGGACTCCACGAGGGTCGCCGCCACTCCGGGCAGCAGCCCGTGCGGGGATTCGTTGCTGGCCAGCACCACGGCCCCGGGCAGTTTGCGGCCCGGGACGTAGGCGGGCAGCTGGGACAGAGACGCACGGACGCGCACCATGCTCGACTCGCTTCTGCAGCGGGGGGCCCGAGGCCTGGCCGTCGGGCACTTGACAGGGAAATCGTGAAGAGCGGACGACAACCGCTCAACTGTTTGGCGAATTCGGCTACGAATCGTCGAAAAGTGGTCCGGAGATCGGCAAACCGTCTGCCGGGGAGCCCTGTGGGACCTTTGGTACGAGACGGACTGCGCACCCCGCGCCGTCCACCCGGCCACCTCCTTGATCACGCAACGGACACAGCGGGCCTTCGACGCCCCCGGCGCCCGGCGAGGCCCCCGCAGACTGCCGACCGCCCGTTCCGATCGCTGAGGGAGACCATGCACAGGACCCGGCCCCGGCCCCGGCCCCGGACCCGTCCGCGCCGTGGCGCGCTGACGGCGTACGCGGCGGGGATCGCGCTGCTCGCGACCGGCTGCTCGAATGCGTCCCCGGACGCGCGGACCGGCGGCTGCCGTGCCGACGGCGCATGGACGCAACGGGAACGGACCGCGTGGCTGAAGGCCGCGGTGACCTTCCGCGGGACCGTCGACGGGGCCGCATCGGCGTACGCGGACGCCTCGGTCGTCGTCCGCGCGCCGCGCACCGGGGATGTCCGGCCGCTGTGCCGCCCGCTCGAGGCGCAGGTCCAGTTCTGGACGCTCATGGGGGAGGGGCACGGCACGGAGCTGTCCTCCGTCCTGCGCTACCGGCTCGACACGGACGGGTCCAGGACCCGTACCGTCGGCTTCCCCTCCGTCCTTCCCGTCGGCGTGGACGGGGTCTGCGCCGGGGTGCTGGCGGCCGTGTATCCGGGCGCACCGCTGACCGGCGCCGAACTGCCGGAGAGCACACCGGAGCCGACCGGTTCGGCGGACGCGGACGTGGCGTTCCGCACGGAGCGTGTCGCCGCCTACCGGCTACTCACCCCGAGCGATCCCACGGCCTGCGCCACGGACCGGCCGGCCACCGGCCCGTCCCCCACCCCCACGGGTGCGGCGCGCTGGGACGCCTCCCACCCCTGACCGGCGCCGGGCGAGGACGGCGACGGGCGCGACCTGTGCGCACCGGTCCGGCCGGCGGGCCTCCATCCGGACGAGGACCCCGGCCGGCACACAAAGCCCTCACTCACCGGGCCGTACCGCCAGCACCGCGACCACCGCCCGGTGGTCCGTGCCCGGCAGGGTCCGTTCGCCGACGGAGACCCCCGTCAGGCCCGGGCCGTGCAGGACGTGGTCGAGCTGGACCAGGGGCGGGAGGAGCGCCTGGCCCGCGGGCCAGGTGCGGGCCCAGCCGCGGCCGAGCTCGGCGTGTGTGTCCGTGAGCCCCGCCGCCAGCAGCGAGCGCATCGGCGCGTGGTCGAGGGAGGCGTTGAAGTCGCCCAGGAAGACGGTGTCCGGGCCGTCGTCCCGGGTGACGGAGGTGAGCGCGGTGAAGTCCCGTGTCCAGCGGTCGGCGTCACCGAGCGGGTAGTACGTGTGGACGGCCACCAGCCGGACGGCCCGGCCGCCCACGGTCACCTCCGCCGTGGTCTGCGGCCAGGTGGTCCCGGCGTCCAGCGGACCGGCGTCGGTCAGCGGGAGCCGAGAGTAGATCGAGGAGTCGTTCTCGGGGTGGAGCTCCTGGTGGGGCAGCAGCCGGCCCAGACCCGCCTCGGCGAACGCGGCGACCCCGGCCCGGGTCAGCTCCTGCACGGCCAGTACGTCGATCCGCTCGGCCCGCACCAGCCGCAGCACCGCCTGCGGATCCACCCCGCCGACATGCGCGTTGAGCGTGGCCACCCGCAACTCGGCCGCCCCGGCCGGGACATGCCGCTCGTCGGACAGGAAGCGCGGTACCAGCACGGCGACTTGCGCGACCGCCAGCAGCGCGACCACGGCCACCGTCCACCGCGAGCGCAGCCCGGGCACGGTGGCCACGGTCACCAGCAGCAGGACGCTCAGTGCGGCGCCGTAGGGGAAGAGCACCATGGGAACCGCGAGCGCGGATCCCGCGTCCAGTCCCGTCAGTCGCACCACGAGCAGGGCGAACATCAGGCGTCCTCCACTTCCGCACGCCCCGGCGACGATCACCGGGCTCCGGAAGAGGACGACGGTGGCGGCCACAACGGTTGCCACCTGGTCGCAGGCCCTTCCGGGCATGATGACCGCAAGCGGTACGACACGGACGGACGGAGATGAATCGGTGCCCGAGACGGACGGGACGGCGATACGGCTGGTCGGCAGGGCCGGGGAACTCGCGCGGCTCGACGAGGTGATCGCCGGTCTCGGGCGGGCGGACGTTCCCGCCGTGGTCGACATCTCCGGGGACGCGGGGCTGGGCAAGAGCCGGCTGCTCGGCGAGGTCTGTGCGCGGGCGCGGCGGGCGGGGCTGGTGGTGTTGCGGGGGACGGCGACCGAGTTCGAGCGGTACACACCGTTCCAGGTGTTCACGGACGCCTTCGCGGATGCCGATCCCGCGTTTCTGGCGTCGGGCGGGGTGCCGGAGGCTGCGGGCGCGGTGGTGTTCGGGGTGGGTGCGGGTGCGGCGGGTGTGGCGGGGTCGGCGGGGATGCGCGGTGGTGACCGGTTCGGCCGGTACCGGGCTGTGGCGGAGGTACTGGGCGCTCTCGCGGGGCGGCACGGTGGGGTGATGGTGGCGCTGGACGATCTGCACTGGGCGGATCCGGCGTCGCTGGAACTGCTGGATCAGCTGATCCGGCATCCGGTGGGCGGGCGGGTGGTGCTGGTGGTGGCCCGGCGGGAGCGGCAGACGCCGTACGCGCCGGCTGCCGCGCTGGCCCGTGGGGTGGACCGGGGTGCGGTGCTCGGGGTGCGGCTGGGGCCGTTGCCGGAGCGGGAGTGGATCGAGGCGCTCGCCGCGGATCTGCCGCTGGAGGAGGCGCGGGGGCTGTACGCGGCGGGCGAGGGCAATCCGCTGTATCTGCGGTGTCTGCTGGATGCCCGCAGGCAGGGCGGGGCCGTACCCGCGGCCCGGGAGGTCGCTGTTTCGGGGGTGCCGGAGGGGCTGGCGGCGCTGCTGCTGGAGGAGGTGGGGGCGCTGAGCACGGTGGAGCGCGGTGTGGTCGAGGCGGTGGCGGTCCTGGGGGACCATGCCACGTCCGGCCTGCTGCGGGCGGTGTCCGCAGACTCCTCGGCGGAGGAGCTGGACGCCGGTACCGGTGCGGCGGTGCGGCGGGATCTGCTGCGCATGGGCGCCGACGGACGGTGGGTGCTGCGTCATCCGCTGGTGCGGGCGCTGGTCTACGAGAACATTCCCGCACTGCGCCGGGCCGCGCTGCACCGCGCGGTGGCGGAGGAGCTGACGCGCAGGGGGGCCGGTGCGGCCGAGCGGGCTCATCATGTGGAGCGGTCGCTGACGGGGTGGGACCCGGTGGCGGCGGAGGTGCTGACCGAGGCCGCCGCGCAGTGCGCGCCCACCGCTCCCGCGACGGCCGCGCACCTGCTGGAGGTGGTCCTGCGGCTGATGCCGGACACCCCCGCTCACGCGGGCCGGCGGGGTGAGCTGACACTGGCCCGGGCGAGGGCGCTCGCGGTCGGCGGGAGCCTGCGCGAGAGCCGGGATCTGCTGCACACCCTGATCAGCGGCTGCGGACCGCACGAGGCGGTGCTGCGCGGGGACGCGACGGCGCTGTGCGCCCTGATGGAACGGTACTTGGGGCATTCCCCGGAGGCGAGTGCCCTGCTGCGGCGGGAACTGACCCGTGATCCCGGGCCCGGCCCGCGCCAGGCGGTCTCCCTGGGCCTCGCGCTCGGCACGGCCGCCCTGAACACCGTCAGCTACCCGGCCGTCCGCGACGACATCCAGCGCACCCTCGCACTCGCCCGCTCCCACCACGACCCGATGGGAGAACTGGGCGCGCTGGCCCTGGCCGCGCTGGGCGAGGCCTATGAGGGGGAGACGGCAACGGCGACGCGGTCGGCCGACTCCGCCGCCGCGCTCGCCGACGGACTGACCGACCCCGACCTCACCGAACTCTCCGAGGCGCTGGTCTGGCTGGCCTGGGCGGAAGCCCTCCTGGAACGCTACGCCGACGCCGAACGCCACACCGACCGCGCACTGGACCTCGCCCGCCGCGCGGGCCAGGTCCATGTCCTGCCCCACCTGCTCACCGCCCGGGCCTTCGTCCACCTCACCACCTGCCGGCTGCCCACCGCCCTCGCGGCGGCCGAGGAGGCCGAAACCGTCGCCCGGGCCGTCGCCGGGGGCGACCTGCTCGCCTTCACCCTGAGCTTCAAAGCACTCATCCTCCTGCTGCACCGACCGCTCGGCGACACCCAGGCCCTCTGCACGGCCGAGGAGGCCGTGGCCGCCGCCGGCCCCAGCCGCCACTGGTGGGCGTCGCTCGCCGGATGCGTCCTCGGCCATACGGCCCTGGTCAGCGGCGACCCCCACCGCGCCCAGGACGCCATCCTGCGCGCCGGCGGCCCCGAACTCCTCGGCCTGCAGCCCTCCACCCGCCCCGGCCAGCTCGACACCCTCGTCGCCACCGCCCTCGCCACCGGCGACCCCGACCAGGCCGAGCGCTGGGCCGCCCAGGCCACCGCCGAAGCCGACCGCATCGACCTCGACGGCCAGCGCGCCGCCGCCCTGCGCGCCCGGGCCGCCCTCGCCCAGCACCACGGCGACCCCCACACCGCCGCACGCCTCCTCCAGGACGCCGCCCGCGCCTACGCCCCCTCCGGCGCCGGCCTCTGGCAGGCCTACTCCCTCCTGCTGGCCTCCACCCAGGCACAGGCGACGGGCGACCACCCGCGCGCCGTCGCACTGTGGGAACACGCCCAGCGCCTCGCCGAGACCGGCGGCGCCCGCCTCCTCACCGACCTGGCGGCACTCGTACGCCCCCGCACCGAGGAGCCCCCGCCCGCCCCGACCGAACTCGACCAGCTCACCGCACGCGAACGCCAGATCGCCGAACTCGTCGCCGAAGGACTCGGCAACCAGGCCATCGCCACCAAGCTGTTCCTCAGCCGCCGCACCGTCGAGACCCACCTGTCCGCCATCTACCGCAAGACATCCGTCCCGTCCCGCTCCGCCCTGGCCGGCCTCATGACCCGCGCCACCCTCGACCGGAGCCCGTAGACGGCCCGACCACATCCGGCGCGCCGGGGTACTGCCTGGCCGCCGTCGGCGACTGACCGCGGGGCGTCCGAAGGGCGCCGGACCTGTCGGCGGTGGTCGTAGTACCGGCGGAGGAGAACGCGGCCCGGGACGTACCAGTAGGGCGTCCTCCGATTTCGGTAGCTCGCGGTGCCAGTAGCCGCACGACGACGCGGAGGCCCCCGCCGGGGGAGTGTGGGCGGGCAAGCGAGATCGGATCGGGAGTTCGCTGACGTGGCTGCTTTTCTCTACCGACTGGGCCGTCTGGCCTTCCGGCGGCGCTGGTACGTCGCCCTGCTGTGGGCGGCGGTCCTGGCCGCCGTGGGACTGGGTGCGGCGCAGGCGCCCGGAGCCTCCGACGAGGAGTTCTCGGCGCCGGGCATCGAGTCCCAGAAGGCGTTCGACCTGCTGGGCGAGCGCTTCCCCGGCTCCGCCGCCGACGGGGCCACCGCCCGTGTCGTGTTCGTCGCCCCGGACGGGCGCAAGGTGACCGCCTCGGACGAGCGGGCCGCCATCGAGGACACCGTGCACGCCCTGGCCCGCGGTACGCAGGTCGCCGCCGTCGCGGACCCCTTCGAGACGAAGGCGGTCGGCGCGGACGGCTCGACGGCGTACGCGACCGTCACCTACAAGGTGCCGTCCGCCGAGGTCACCGACGCCAGCCGGACGGCGCTGGAGAAGGCCGCCGACCGGGCGCGGGAGGCCGGTCTGACCGTCGAGGCCGGCGGATCCGCGATGGACTCACCAACGACGACGCCGCCACCACGCCTTCGGCCGAGCCGGGCGGCGGCGGCTTCGGTCTGATGGGCATGCGCGAACGCGCCCACTCGGTGGGCACAGACCTGCGGGCCGGCCCACGCCCCGGGGGCGGCTGCGAGGTGACCACCGCCCTGCCGCTCCAGTCCCTCGCCCCGGAAGAACACGAGGCGGCAGGAAACGGGGCGGCAGAACGCAAGGCGCCAGAAGGCAAGCCGCAAGAAGGCAAGGCTCCGGAACACGAGGCGCCAGCCCACGAAGCCGCAGAACACCAAGCCCCAGAACACCAAGCCGCTGAACGCGAGGCGGTCCGGTGACCGTCCGCGTCCTGCTGGCCGACGACCAGGCTCTGCTGCGGGGCACGTTCCGGCTGCTCATCGACTCCTGCGAGGACCTGGAGGTGGTCGGCGAGGCCGCGAACGGTGCCGAGGCGGTCGACCTCGCCCGCGCCCTCATCACCCGCTTCCTAGCCGCCCCGGCCCCCGGCGCCCTGCTGGCGTCACCGGAGCGCCTGGCCACCCTCACGCCCCGCGAACGCGAGGTCACCGCGCTCGCCGCCCGGGGCAGGTCCAACGACGAGATCGCCGGGGAACTCGTCCTGAGCGTCCTGACCGTACGCAGTCACATCCAGCGTTCGCTGACCAAACTCGGCGCCCGCGACCGCGCCCAGCTCGTCGTCATCGCCTACCAGACGGGCCTGGTGCGCCCCGCGGGGCCGTGAGGCACGGTACGTGCCGTGATCTTGGGACTTGTACCCTCCCGGGTATGACGGATGACGAAGCCGCCCGCGCCGCACGGCTGTCGGAGGCCCAGGCGAAGGCCGTTCGGCTCTTCGCGGAGATCGAGGAGCGCGGGCTCGTGGCGCCGGGCCGGGGCGAGCGGGAGGTGAGTGACCGGATCCGCGACCTGGCCAACGAACTGTTCGGCACCACCCGGCACTGGCACAAGCGGATCGTGCGCTCGGGACCGAACACCCTCCTGCCGTACAAGGAGAACCCGCCGGACCGGGTGATCGGCGCGGACGACATCGTGTTCGCCGACTTCGGGCCGATCTTCGAGGAGTACGAGGCCGACTTCGGGCGGACCTTCGTCCTCGGCGAGGACCCGGTCAAGCACCGGCTGCGCGAGGATCTGCCGAAGGTCTTCGCGGCCGGCCGCCGGTACTTCGAGAGCGACCCCGACATCACCGGCAAGCGTCTGTACGCCGAGGTCGAGCGGCTGGCCGCCGGGGCCGGCTGGGAGCTGGGCGGCTGGCACGCCGGGCATCTGGTCGGCGAGTTCCCGCACGAGTGGATCGACGGCGCGGACGTCGAGTCGTACATCACCCCCGCCAACGACACCCCGCTGCGCCGCACCGACAAGGCGGGCCGCCGCTGCCACTGGATCCTGGAGATCCACCTCGTCGACCGCGAGCACGGTTTCGGCGGCTTCCACGAGGAACTGCTCACCCTCTGACCCACGGTGATCGGCCTCGGGCGCCGACGACCGCCGCGGCATGGGCCGCCGCGGCGGGTCTCAGCAGGGTGTCGAGCTGCTCGAACAGCCCGCCCGCGGCCATCCCCGGCCAGTCCGGCGGCAGCAGGTCCAGCGGGAGGCCCGGGTCCCGGTCGGGCAGTCGCCGCCACCGGGTCAGCATCGGCACATACGTCCGGAACGCCTCAAGGGGTCAGGAGCGGATCTTCTCCCGCGGGTCCCCGAAGGCGATGTGGTCGCCGGTGAAGAGGTCGACGTACGCGGACAGCTCCCGGCGTTCCGGGGTGCGGCGTGGCTCGGCCGCCAGGTTCCCGGGCGCGACCCACACCCCGGCGGCCGCCGTGCCGAAGCCGAGCCGGGTCGGGACCGTGCGCAGCTCGTGCCGCTTCTCGCGCTCGGACTCGGGCACGGAGAACACCGCCAGGACCCAGCCGTCCTCCCGGGTGGCCCGGGTCCGCCGGAAGATGCGCACATCTCCCTCGGCGAGCGTCTGCACGGTCGCGTCGGCCGGGGTGTAACCGGCGACCCCCGCCGGCCGCTCGCCGCGCAGCACCGCGCGGCGTTTCATCCGCGGTATCGAGGACCGTACGGCCCGGCTCTCCACCCCGAGGTCCGCCATCAGGGCGATCAACAACGCGACCGAGAGCCGGCGGGCGCGACTCGCGTCCGCCCGCCGGGGCGGTCGCCGAGGCCGTCCGCGCGGTCATCCGGCCTCCGGAGCGTCGGGTGCTGACAGGGCCCACGATCGGACCACATGTATTGACTTTAATTGACGGCCGTGAAAAATACGAGACATCGGATCCCGGACCCGACCGCCCGACCGAACGGAGCCCGTCCCATGGAGCCCGACCTGAGCACGTACCGGCTGGACCGATGACGGCTCCCGCACCGACCTCCGCCGTCTTCACCGCCGCCGTCACCCTGAAGCCCGCCGAGCCCGAGCACTTCGACCTCGCCTTCACCGCCGTCACCCAGCCCTGCCCCTGGCCCAAGGCCTACGGCGGCGACCTGGTCGCCCAGGCGGCGGCCGCCGCCATGCGGTCCGTGACCGACGGCAAGTCCCCGCACTCGATGCACAGTTACTTCCTGCGCCCCGCCGACATCGGCGCCGAGGTCCGCTACGAGGTGGAGGTGCTGCGCGACGGCCGCGGCTACAGCACCCGCCAGGTGCGCGGCTACCAGAACGGCAAGCCGCTCTACGTCTGCCTCGCCAACTTCACGGCGGGCGAGGCCGGTTCGGCCTTCCACACCACCCTCGCCGAGGAGGTGCCCGGCCCCGAGGACCTGCCCACCTCGGCCGAGTACCTGGCACAGCACGCCGCCGCCCCCCTGTCCGAGGAGGTCAGGACCTACTGGTCCGGCGGCCGCGGCTTCGACATGCGGCACGTCCCCGGCCCGGTCTACCTCACCGTCGAAGGAGACCGCCTGCCGCACCAGGCGGTCTGGATCAGGCCCTACGACCCGCTCCGCCCCGTCGACGGACTCACCGACGCCCAACGGGACCTGGCCGCCCTGGCCTACGTCTGCGACTACACGATCCTCGAACCCGTCCTGCGGGTCCTCGACCTGCCCTGGTCGCAGCCGGGGCTGGTCACCGCGAGCCTCGACCACGCCATGTGGTTCCACCGCCCGGCGCCGATGGGCGACTGGCTCCTCTACGTCCAGGAAGCCGCCGCCGCCGACGCGGGCCGCGGCCTCGGCACGGGCCGCTTCTTCACCCGCGACCGCCGCCACCTCGCCACCGTCGCCCAGGAGGGCATGATCCGCCCCGCCTGACCCGCCCCGCTCCCGGGCGGGATCCCGGAAGGACACGTCCGTTGCCCCCTCCCTTCCCCCTCTCTCCGTCGGCGCACGTCGACACCTTCACCCGCGACCATCTGCCGCCCGCGCACCAGTGGCCGACGATCGAGTTCAGCACGCCGGAACTGCACTACCCGGACCGGCTCAACGCGGCGACCGAACTCCTCGATCCCGCCGTCTCGCGCCACGGCCCCGACCGCCCCGCCCTGCGCACCCCGGCCGGCGAGGTGTGGACGTACGGCGAACTGCGTACCCGCGCCAACCGGATCGCCCAGGTCCTCACCGAGGACCTCGGTCTGGTACCGGGCGGACGCGTCCTGCTCCGCTCGCCCAACAACCCCTGGACGGTGGCCTGCTGGCTCGCCGTCCTCAAGGCCGGCGGAGTCGTGGTCACCACCATGGCCGCCCTGCGCGCCCGCGAGATCATCCCGGTCGTCGAACGCACCCGGCCGTCGATCGCCCTGGTGGACGCGCGGTTTGCCGAGGACCTGCACACCGTGCGGGACTCCGTGCTGCCGTCGCTGACCGTCGTCGAGTACGGGGGCACCGGCCCCGAGGACCTCCTTGCCCGGGCCGCCGCCAAATCCGGCGAGTTCACCGACGTCGACACCGCCGCCGACGACGTGGCACTGCTCGGCCCCACCTCGGGAAGCACCGGCGTCCCCAAGATCACCATGCACTTCCACCGGGACATCCTGTCCATCGACAACACCTTCGGCCGCCACACCCTCGGCCTGGTCCCCGACGACCTGGTCGCCTGCACCGCACCCCTGGCCTTCACCTTCGGCCTCGGCATGCTGGTCGTCTTCCCGCTGCGGGCCGGGGCCTGCGCCCTGCTCACCGAGTCCGCCACTCCGCTCCAGCTCGCCGACCTCGTGCACGAGCACGGCGTGACCGTCCTCGCGACCGCGCCCACCGCCTACCGCGCCATCCTGCGCGAGGGAGCGGAGAGCAGGCTGGCCGGACTGCGCGTCGGCGTCTCGGCGGGCGAGCACATCCCCCGCGCCACCTGGGACGACCTGCACAGCCGCATCGGACTCAAGGTCGTCGACGGCATCGGCGCCACCGAACTGCTGCACATCTTCATCGCCGCCGCCGGCGACGCCATCCGCCCCGGCTCCACCGGCCTGCCCGTCCCCGGCTACCGCGCCGCCGTCCTGGACGTGGACGGCACGGAACTCGGCCCCGGCGAGCCCGGCCGGCTCGGCGTGATCGGCCCCGTCGGCTGCCGCTACCTCGACGACCCCCGCCAGCACGACTACGTCCTGGACGGCTGGAACATCACCGGGGACGTCTTCCACCGGGACGAGGACGGCTACTTCCACTACCACGCCCGCAGCGACAACATGATCGTCTCCTCCGGCTACAACATCGGCGGCCCCGAGGTCGAGGCCGCCATCGACACCCATCCGGACGTCGTCGAATCGGCGGTCGTCGCCCGGCCCGATCCCGAACGCGGCTCGGTCGTCTGCGCGTTCGTCGTGCTGCGGGACGGCGTCGCGGGGGACGAGGTGAAGGCCAAGGAGATCCAGGACCACGTCAAACAGGTCCTGGCACCCTACAAGTACCCCCGCGACGTGCGCTTCCACGACGCCCTGCCACGCAACACCAGCGGAAAACTGCAGCGGTTCGCCCTCCGCAGGATCATCGAGGCCGAAGAGGCCGCCGGGCAGTGAGGACGACCCGGGTCAGGCGTCCGGCGCCGCGTGGACCCGCTTCCCGGCCACGAAGGTCTGCAGGACCCGGGTGCTCGCGATCTCCGCGGGCGGGCCCGTGAAGGGGTCCCGGTCGAGGACCACCAGGTCGGCCGCCTTGCCGACGGTGATGCTGCCGGTGAGGTCGTCGAGGTGGTTCACATGGGCGCTGCCCGCCGTGTACGCGGCGAGCGCGGTGCCGAGGTCGAGTCGCTGACCGGGCAGGAACTCGGGGGTGCCTGCCGGGGCGTCGGGGGAGACCCGGTTGACCGCGACATGAACGGCCTGCAGCGGGTCGGGGCTGCTGACCGGCCAGTCGCTGCCTGCGGCGAGCGTCGCCCCCGCCCGCAGCAGATCGCCGAACGGATACTGCCGGGCGCCGCGTTCGGGGCCCAGGAACGGCAGGGTCAGCTCGTCCATCTGCGGCTCGTGGGCGGCCCACAGCATCTGCAGGTTCGCGGTCGCGCCGAGCGGCCGGAAGCGCCGTACGTCGTCCGGGTGGACCACCTGGAGATGCGCCAGGTGGTGGCGGGTGTCGCGATGCCCGTTGGCGGTACGGGCCGCCTCCACCGCGTCCAGCGCCTCGCGCACCGCGCGGTCCCCGAGGGCGTGGAAGTGCACCTGGAAACCGAGCGCGTCGAGTTCCGTGACGTACTTCTTCAGATCGCCGGGGTCGACGAAGCTGATGCCGCTGGTGCCGGACCCACAGCCGCAGCCGGTGAGATACGGGTCGAGCATCGCGGCGGTGTGGTTCTCGGCGATGCCGTCCTGCATGATCTTCACCGTGCCGGCCCGGAACCGTCCCCCGCTCAACTCCTCGCGGCGGGCGACGAGTTCGGGGATCTGCTCGGCGCCGCGCTCCCGGTCCCACCACAGCGCGCCGACCACCCGGGCGGTGAGCAGCCCCCGCCGCCGCGCCTCGCGGTAGGCGGGCGCCGGATCGGTCATGTTGGCGTACGCGCCGACGATCGCGTCCTGCCAGGCGGTGACCCCGTGCGCGTGCAGCACGGCCTGGGCCCGCAGCAGGGCGGCCAGTTGTTCCTCGGGGGTGGGGGCGGGCACCAGCCGGCCCACGAGATGGACGGCGCCCTCCTGGAGCATGCCGGTGGGGTTGCCCTCGGCGTCCCGCTCGATCCGGCCGTCGACGGGATCGGGGGTACGGGCGTCGATGCCGGCGCGCTCCAGGGCCCGGCTGTTCACCCAGGCGCCGTGGTGGTCCCGGTTGGGCAGGAAGACGGGCCGGTCGGGGACGATCGCGTCGAGGGCCGCCGCGGTGGGGGCGCCGCCGGGGAACGCCTCCAGGGACCAGCCGCCGCCCGTGATCCACTCGGCGTCGGGGTTGCGGTCGGCGTACTCCCGGATCCGCCGCAGATACTCGGCGGGGTCGACGGTGTCGGCCAGATGGCACTGGCCGAGTTCCAGGCCCGCGCCCTGCGGGTGCACATGGGCGTCCTGGAACCCGGGGAGCAGCAGCTTCCCGGCGAGGTCGACGACCTCGGTGCCGGGACCGATCAGCGCGTGCACCTCGGCATGGCCCACGGCGGTGATCCGCCCGTCGTGCACGGCCACGGCCGTGGCGCGGCTGCGGGCGGGGTCGACGGTGTGGACGGGCCCGCCGGTGAGGACGAGATCGGCGGGGCCCTTGGCCTCGTACTGCGACATGGGGTCGGACTCCTGGAGGCAGGTGACGGGTGGGGGAGGGCGGGGCCGGCCGGGGTCTCAGACCGCCGCGCCGTCCATGGGCAGCGTGAGCGTCTCGGCGTCGGTGCCGCGTCCGGTGGTGAAGTACGGCGACCGGCGGACGTACTTGGCGACCGCGGCCATGCCGAGGCCGGCGAGGACGATGACGGCGGGCAGGGAGAACATGAACCACCCGTTGTCCGGGCTCAGCGCGAAGTGGTCGCTCATGGTGAGGTACGAGTAACCGAGATAGCAGCCGAGCCCCAGCAGCACCAGACTGGACACCGCGGGCACCCACACGGCGAGCAGCGCGGACCGCAGCCCCTCGCGCAGGGCCGACCGGAAGCGGACGGCGCAGGCGAGCGCGGTGAGACCGTAGTAGAGGGCGACGAGCAGCCCGATGGCGTTGACGGCCGCCAGCAGCATGTCGCTCAGCTTGGGGATGGCGACGGCCAGCAGGGCGATCACGGTGGCGATCGCCAGCACCACGACCGTCCCGGCGGCGGGGGTGCCGTAGCGCGGATGCACCCGGGTCCACACCGGGCCCATGGTCCGGTCCCGGCCCATCGCGAGCAGCCCGCGCGCGGTGGGGATCAGCGTGGACTGCACGGAGGCCGCGGCCGAGAACATCAGGGCGACCAGCGGCAGGGTGGCCCAGGGCTCGGCGGCCAGCTTCTGCCCGAGGTACGGCAGGGCCTGCGGTCCGTTGCGGATGAGCTCGGTCAGGCTCATCTCCCGCTGGAAGGCGACCGCCGCGAACAGGAACAGGCCGAGCATCGCGAACAGCGCGATCAGACCGCCCCGGGCCGCGTCGTCCGGCCGCTCGGTCTCCTCGTTGACACTGAAGGCCGCGTCCCAGCCCCAGAAGAAGAACACCGCGAGGACCATGCCCTGGGCGAACGCGGTGCCGTCGCCGATCGCGAAGGGGTTGAACCAGGACAGGGAGAAGGACTGGTCGCCGCTGACCAGGGCCCAGCCGCAGAAGCCCAGCAGCACCGCGTACTCGAAGACGAGCAGCACGAACTGGAAGCGGGTGGTGGTGCGCGTCCCGGTGACGGCGAGCGCGGTGAAGGCGACCAGGAGCAGCAGTCCCACGGCCGTACTGATGCCGGTGGACGTCGGATCCAGGGCGAGGCCCGCGAGGGAGTGCAGGCCGGCCCGGTTGGCGAAGATCAGGACCACCGAGCCCATGACCGCGCTGGTGTAGGCGCAGAAGACGACCGAGCCGACCAGCGTGACCCAGCCGGTCAGAAAGCCGGGCCACGGGCCGAGGGTCTTGCCGACCCAGGTGTATCCGTTGCCGCAGTTGGGCTCGGAGCGGTTCAGACGGGCGTAGGCGGTGGCGATGCCGAGCACCGGCAGGAAGGCGAGGAGCAGCAGCGCCGGGGCCTGCAGACCCACGATCGTGGCGATCGTGCCCATGCCGATTCCGATGCTGGTCGTGGCGGCGGTGCTGGAGGCGGCGATGGCGACACCGTCGACGACACCGAGCGAGCGGCGCAGGGCGGGGCCGCCGGTTCCGGCGGACGGGGCCGGCGGGGAGGGCGGGAGCGGGGCGGAGGACATGAAGGGCTCCTCGGGAGGAGAGGGGCTGGGAAGAGCCGCGCGGAAATGCGATGGAACAGCTGATGTCCACCTTCGGTCAACCCTGTTGACGTAAGGCGTCCGGAGCCGTTCACTGAGGGGGCCCGATCGCCCGGAGGGAACGGAAGAAGGGAAACCCGGTCATGACCACGCGTGTTCCGCCGGAGCGCCGACGCCGGCGCCCCACCCGCTCGGGGGTCCTGCTGTCGGAGGAGCTGATCGTGGAGACCGCGCTGCGGCTGATCGGCGAACACGGCCCCGAGGCGCTGAGCGTACGGCGGCTGGGGACGGCCCTCGGCTGCGACCCGACCGCCCTCTACCGCTACTTCCACGACACCGACGACCTGGTGCTCGCCATCGCGGACCGCATCATCGGCGACGCCATGGAGGGCTTCGTCCCCGGCGACGACTGGGTGGCCGCCCTGCGCGAGATGGCCCGCCGGGTCCGCGCCGGATACCTCGCCCATCCCCGCGCGGCCGCCTTCGCCTCGTACCGGGTGACCCGGCGCGAGAACGAGATCCGCGCCGTGGAGACCGGGATCGGTCTGCTGCTCTCCGCGGGCTTCGGCCCCGCCGACGCGACCCGTCTCTACCTGACCTTCATCGACACCGTGCTCGGCCACGCGGCCATGGACGCCGCGTTCCAGGCGCTCCCGCGCGGCCAGCGCGAGGCCGACCACCGGGCCTGGCGCGGCGTCTACCAGGGCCTGGACCCCGCCGCCCACCCCGCCCTGACGACCGTCCGCCATGTGCTGCCGGCCGTGCAGGACAGCTCCTTCGAACAGGCGGTCGACCTCCTCCTGGAGGCCCTCACGGCCCGCGCGCCGAAAGTCCGATCCTCCGGTGTCAGTGGCCCGGAGTAGGGCCTGTCGTTTGGACCACCTTTTCGGCATCGCGCCGGGACAGGGGGTACCTCGGCGGACGTGATGCTCGGCATCAGGGGTGACTCCTCGGCGCGACCGGCTGCTTCGGCCGGGAAGACCTGTCCGGCCGCCGTACGCGGTTCCGCCGTCGCCGCCCCGACTTCGCTCGGGCGCAAAGGTTCAACCGCGCGAAACCCTCGCTTCACCCGCGGGCGGCCCGGCGACAACTTGGTCCAGGGGGCCGCGCATCAGGCGCATCACGCCCGCCACCGCGGTGAAGGGCACCGCGAGGACGTTGGCCGACAGCATCCACCATGTGCCGTAGACGAGGTCACGGAGCCCTTCGCTCACCAGCTTCTCCTCGGCGCCGTCGGCCACCCCCATGACCCAGAACAGGGTCAGCGGCACCATGGCCGACCACAGGAGCCAGAACGCTCCGGTGGCCGTGGCCCAGACCCGGGTGACCGTCGGGGGACAGCGCTCCAGGCGTGGACGGAGGTACTGCAGCGCCACGAGGGCGACGAGGAGGAGCACCGTCAACGGCACCCGCCACCCGTCGTCGTCCATCGCCCAGTGATGCAGACTCGTCCACCAGGCGCCCTGCTCTTCCGTCGTCGGGTGCTCACGAGCCTGCGCCTTGAGGTCGGATCCCGTGACCAACAGGGCGCACATCGGCACCAGGCCGACCAGGCTGAACAGCGGGCGGCCCAGCACGAGCCTGCGCACCCAGGGGGCGATCCGGACCTCTGCCGCCGCCGGCATCGAGGACGGCACGGGCGGCACGGACGGCGAGGACGGCACGGACGGCGTGTGCGGCGGTTGCCAGGGCGGCGGCGGGCTCGAGCGGGTCGGGACGTGCGGGCGCGAGACCGCTGTCGCGGTGGGCCGGTCGGCGACCGGGGGCAGCCCGGTCGCCCGATCGCCGAGCCCCGTACCGCGGAGCGTCTCCCTCCTTCGGGCCATGTCCGACGCGAGAGAGGGAGGGAGCCAGTCCGCGGCGTCCGCGACCTGCTCCTCCGCCGACGCGAGCAGTTCCCCCGGGGAGGGCCGGTCCCCGGGCTCCTTCGCCAGGCAGTCGCGCACCACCGCCAGCAGGCCGTCCGGCACCTCGCTCAGGTCCGGCTCCTCGTGCACGGCCCGGTACCGTAGGTCCAGGTCCGATCCCACCCCGAACGGATTGCGCCCGGTGGCAGCGAACGCCAGGACCACCCCGAGCGAGAAGACATCGCTGGCGCCGTTCACCTCCCTTCCGAGAGCATGCTCGGGTGACATGTAGCCGGCCGAACCGATCATGAACCCTGTTCTTGTCAGGGCGGTTTCGTCGACGGCGCGGGCGATCCCGAAATCGATCAGCAGCGGTCCGTCGGGGGACAGCAGCACGTTCTGCGGCTTGAGGTCACGGTGCACCAGCCCGGACGCGTGCACCGTACGCAGTGCCTCGGCGAGCCCCGACAGCAGGCGCCACAACGCGGGTACGGGCAGCGGACCGTGCCCGTCCACCGCCTCTTGGAGGGGCGGCCCCGCCACATAGGAGGAGGCCAGCCAGGGCACGGTCGCGTCCGGGTCGGCGGCCAGCACCGGCACGGTGCCCGGTCCGCGGACCGCCAGCGACGCACGGACCTCGCGGGCGAATCGCTGCCGGAACCCGGGGGAGCCGGCCAACTCCGCGCGCACCGTCTTGACCGCGACCGTCCGGCCGGCCGGCGACCGCCCGAGATACACGCGCCCCATGCCGCCCTCGCCCAGGCGGAGCAGCAGCCGGTACTCGCCCAGCTGACGCGGATCGTCGTCGGTCAACGCCTCCACTCGCCACGCCCCCCGACCCCACGCGCACCTGAACGACGTTCGCATCGTGACAGCACCGCACCACTTGCGCCACTGCCCGGGCGGACCGATCCCCGATCCCCGGCAGCTCTGCGAGGTGAGCCTGCCGGGGAAGGGGAAGTCGCCGAGACGGGTCAGTTGCGGCCGGCCATGACGCCGCCGTCGACGTCCCAGACGGCGCCGGTGACCCAGTCGGTCCGGTGGGACAGCAGGAACACGACGGTGGCGGCGATGTCGTCGGGGGTGCCGGTGCGGCCGAGGGGGTGGAAGGCGTTGAAGCCGTCGAGGGCGGAGTCGACCTCCGCCGTGGGGATGAACTCCTCGTAGATGGGGGTGCGTACGACGGCGGGGGCGACCGCGTTGACCCGG
The DNA here is from genome assembly GCF_040630255.1 of Streptomyces sp. NPDC005820. Classification (NCBI taxonomy): domain Bacteria; kingdom Bacillati; phylum Actinomycetota; class Actinomycetes; order Kitasatosporales; family Streptomycetaceae; genus Streptomyces; species Streptomyces sp. NPDC005820. The sequence continues at coordinate 17,704 of NZ_JBEXXE010000022.1, read as the reverse complement.
ATGCCGTGGCCGGCGAGTTCCATCGCGAGGTGCTGGGTGAGGGAGTGCAGTGCGGCCTTGGCCATCGAGTACGCCGAGGAGGGTGTGGCGGCGACGGCCTGGTGGGCCCACATGGAGCCGATGTTGACGAGGGATCCCTTGGCGCCGCGGGCGATCATGTTGGCGACGACGGTCTGGGTGAGGAAGAAGAAGGCCCGGTTGATGGCCTGGTAGCGGTCGTAGTCCTCGGCGGTGTGCTCCAGGAAGGTCTTCGGGGCGAAGACCCCGGCCGCGTTGACGAGGAGGCTGGCGTCGGCGTGCTCCTCGGTGAGGGTGACACGCAGACGGTCGACGGCGGCCGGGTCGGCGAGGTCGGCCGCCAGGCCGAAGGCCTTGCCGTGGGCGGACAGGGCGGCCGCCGCCTCCTCTGCGCCGGCCTGTGTGCGGCCGGTGACGACGGCGGTGCCGCCGGCGTTGAGGACGTGACGGGCGACGGCGTGCCCCATGCCGCTGGTGCCGCCGATGACGACGACCTTCTGCCCGGTGAAGTCGAGGTGGGTGCTGGACAAGGGATGCTCCTGTGTCGGACGGACCGTCGGCGGGGTCGGACGGTGTCGTGGATTCGCACCTCGACACGGTGGGCCGGGGCCACCCGCAGGGTGATCGCACGATACGCCTTGGTTATGCCCCACTTGATCGGAAAGGCTGAGCCGTGCGGTGGATACCGCGACGTGCCTGCCAAGTTAGGCATTCCTTGGGCGGGCGGGTAGGGGATCCCGTTGAATCAAGCTATAAGCGGTGCGTATGGCTAGCGACGAGCGGCCGCGAGGCTGTCGGCGAGCTGGAGCAGGTCGGTGCCGAGCGGGGAGTCGGAGCTCCAGACCGCCTCGAAGGAGATCTGCACCTCGCGGCCCTCGTTCATCAGCGGACGGTGCGGCACCTCGGGCGAGGTGAGTTTGGAGCGCGGAACCATCGCCGAGCCCAGGCCCAGCTTCGCCCAGTCCTCCAGGACCTGGTAGCCGAGGGCTTCTCCCGCATAGGTGCGCAGCGGCATCTCGTGCGCCTGGAAGAGCTGCGTGGTGAAGGTGGTCAGGCCGCAGGTGTCCGGTACGAGGATGAACTGCTCCTTGCCGGCCTCTTCGAGCTCGAGCGGGGTCGCCTCCGTGATGTCGGGGCTGACGACGACGATGGGCTCGACGTCGACGACCCGGTGCTCGAAGCGCGGCATCGCGGCCACGGCCGGGATCAGGATGATGTCGAGCTGCCCGGCCTGCAGGCACTCGCGCAGGTCCTGCATGTTCGCCTCGCGCAGCACGAGGTCGCGGGGAAGGGGAAGGTCGCGCACCATGGTGAACGCGCGGGCGACCAGGTGCGAGCCGATCAGCGGCGAGAGGCCCATCCGGATCCTCTGCTCGCCGGGCTCGGTCAGCCGCCTGGCCTCCGCCGCCACGGCGTCGAGCGCGGCCAGGGCGCGCTCGATCAGCGGAAGGATCCGGGCGCCGAAGGCGGTCTGGGTCACACCGCGCGGCGACCGGTCGAAGAGCCTGTCGCCGAGGCGCTCCTCCAGTTTGGCGATGCCGTTGGACAGGGCGGGCTGGGTCACCCCGTAGGCGCGTGCGGCGGCGCTGAACGACTTGGTCTCCGCGACCGCCTGCGCGTACCGGAGCCCTTCGGGATTCAGGCGATCGATCATAGCCACGGCTTATCGCTCCATTCAGTGATGTCCCCTACCGCGCCTGGTTGCCTCTGCCTACGGTGGGGCTCCTCCTGATTCAGGATAACCACCAGCTATATGCACCATCGTGATGTGCACCGTTGTGTTCGGAAGGAAGAGGCGCCATGTCGGACAGTGCCGTGGCCATGGTCGTGACCGAGCCCCGGGGGCCCGTCCACCCCGCCGTGACCGGGACGGCGTCGCCGAGCGGTGACCAGGTCCGGGTGTCCGTCGTCGCGAGCGGCGTGTGCAACGCCGACCTCGGAACGGCCGCCGCCACCGGTGCCGGTACGTCCTTCCCGGTCACCCCGGGGCACGAGGTGGCCGGCGTGATCGCCGAGATCGGCGACCGGGTCCGGGGCTGGGCGGTCGGGGACCGGGTGGCCGTCGGCTGGTTCGGCGGCAGCTGCGGGCACTGCGCCTTCTGCCGGGCGGGAGACGTCGTCCACTGCCCCGAACGGAAGGTGCCCGGTCTGTCCTACCCGGGCGGCTGGGCCCAGAGCATCACGGTGCCCGCCGACGCGCTCGCGCGCATCCCCGACGGACTCGACCTGTTCGACGCCGCGCCGTTCGGCTGCGCGGGCGTGACGACCTTCAACGCCGTCCGCAGGGCCGGCACGCGCGCGGGCGGCCGCGTCGCCGTGTTCGGGCTCGGCGGACTGGGGCACCTCGCCGTGCAGTTCGCGGCGAAGCTCGGTCATGAGACCGTCGCCATCGCCCGGGGCGGCGACCGGGAGAAGCTCGCCCGCGAGCTCGGCGCGCACCACTACATCGACGGCGACGCCCACGCGCCCGGAGCCGCTCTGAAGGAGCTCGGCGGCGCCGACCTCATCGTCTGCACCGCCTCCGCCACCGCCCCCGTGGACGAGCTGCTCACCGGGCTGAGCGTGCACGGCCGGCTGACGCTCGTCGGCGTCGACGCCGGATCGGTGACCGTACCGGCGGCCCGGCTCGTCATGAACGGCCACACCGTCACCGGCCATCTCACCGGCAGCGCGCTCGAGACGGAGGAGACGATGCGGTTCGCCGTCGCCAACGGCGTACGGCCGATGATCGAGCGCATGCCGCTGCGGCAGGCCGGTGACGCCGTGCACCGACTGCGCTCGGGAGCGCCTCGCTTCCGTATCGTCCTGGACCCCGCCGACGGCGCGTGACCAAGCCCTCGACGCGGGTTCGGACCGATCAGAAAAGGAAGCCACACATGTCCCACCAGGACGGCCACGACGTGATCGTGGTCGGCGCCGGAGCCTCCGGACTGGCCGCGGCCACCGCCCTGCACGCCGCCGGCCGGGACACGGTCTGCCTGGAGGCCCGCGACCGCGTCGGCGGACGCCTGCTCTCCGTCCCCACCGCACACCCCGACCGGGCCCTCGACCTCGGAGCCACCTGGTTCTGGGACGGCGAGGACCGCGTGCGGAGCCTGGCCGCACGCGGCGGCATCGAGACCTTCGCCCAGCACCTCGCCGGCGACACCCTCCTGCAGGAGACCACCGGCACCCGCCGTCTGACCGGCAACCTGATCGACGGCCCCTCCCACCGTTTCGCCGCCGGCTCCCAGAGCATCGCCACCGCTCTCGCCGCCGCGCTCCCCGCCGAGTCCCTACGACTGGACACGCCCGTCACCGCCGTCCACCCGGACGGCCGAGACGGCCTCACGGTGCGCACCCCGGCCGGGACCCTGCGCGCCGAGCACGTCATCCTGGCCCTCCCGCCCGCCCTGGCCCTGGAACGCATCGACTTCGGCGACGCCCTTCCCGCCGACCTCGTACGCCTCGCCCGGTCCACCCCGGTCTGGATGGGAGCCGTCGCCAAGGTCGTCGCCCACTACCCGGCGGCGTTCTGGCGGGAGGACGGGCTGGCCGGCGCCGCGGTCAGCAGGACTGGGCCGCTCCAGGAGATCCACGACATGTCGGGGCCGGGCGGCCGGCCCGCCGCGCTCTTCGGCTTCGCGCACGCGCGCACCGTGCGCCCGGGCTTCGACCAGGCCGTCATCGCCCAGCTCGCGCGGATCTTCGGCCCGGCCGCGGCCGCTCCCGAGGCCCTGCACCTACAGAACTGGAGCACCGAGCGGTGGACCTCGCCGTCCACCGTGCAGCACCTCGCCGACCACTCGCTCTTCGGCCACCCCCTCTATCGTCGGCCCGCGCTGAACGGCCGACTGCACTGGGCGTCGACCGAGACGGCGACCGCCCACGCCGGTCATATCGAAGGCGCCCTCGCGGCCGGGGAACGAGCGGCCCGGGCGGTACGGGAGGCGTCCGGCACCCCGGACGACCGCGGCATCGCCCTCCCCACCCCCTAGGGATCGGCGATCCGGTAGCCGATCGTGGGGGTCGTGGTGATCACCGGTGGGTCGCCGAGCTTGCGGCGGAGTCTGCTCACGGTCACGGCGACGGTGTTCGTGAACGGGTCGGCGTTCTCGTCCCACACCTGTTCCAGCAGCGCCTCCGCGCTCAGCGAGGCGGGGCCGGCCCGCAGGAGGGCGGTCAGCACCTCGAACTCCTTGACCGAGAGGTCGAGGCGGCGCCCGTCCCGGGTGGCCGTGCGGTGCACGGGGTCGAGGGCGATGCCCGCGGCGCGCAGGGTGCGGGCCAGGGCGTAGGGGCGCCGACGGACCAGTGACCGCAGACGGAGCACGAGTTCGGGGAAGTGGAAGGGCTTGACCAGGTAGTCGTCGGCGCCGAGGCTCAGTCCGTCGACGCGATCGGCCGGTGTGTCCGCGGCGGTCAGCATCAGCACCATGGGGCGGTCGTCCCGGTCGGTGACCATCCGGCACAGCGTGTCGCCGTGGATACCCGGCAGGTCCCGGTCCAGGACGACCGTGTCGTACGCGTTGGCGTCCAGCTTGGCCGCGGCCTCCAGGCCGTCGTAGGCGACGTCCACCGCCATCCCCTGGTCGCGCAGGCCCTCGACCAGCACGTCGGCGAGCGCTCGGGCGTCCTCCACCACGAGCACCCTCATGGCGCGGCCCCGGCTTCGGCGGCCCGGGACAGGGTGACCGCGGCCCGCAGTCCGCCCTCGGCGCGGGCCCGCAGCGCGAGGGTGCCCCCGTGCGCCTCGGCGACCGCCGCGACGATCGAGAGTCCGAGACCCGCCCCCGCGCCACCGCCCCCGCCGGTCCGCTCGGCGCCGAGCCGGCGGAACGGGCGGGTCAGCTGCGCCACCTGATCCTCGGTCAGCAACGGCCCTCCGTTCTCCACGACCAGGCACACGTCCGTGTCCTCGACCCCGGTGGCGACGCGGATCCAGCCGCCGGGCCGGTTGTGCCCGATCGCGTTGTCCACGAGGTTGTCCACCATCCGGCGCAACAGCGTCCGGTCGCCGCCCACCCACGCGCCGGACCCGTCGGCGGCGCGGCCGGTGTCCACCCGGAGCTGCTTCCCGGAGGCCGCGGCGGCACGCTCGGCGAGGGCGGCCGCGACGAGCGCGTCCAGGCAGACCGGCTCGGTGCCGGGCAAGGGCACTCCGTGCTGGGCGCGGGCCAGCATCAGGAATCCGTCGAGCAGCCGGTCCACCTGATCCAGCTCGGCCCTGACGCGGCGCGCCACGGTGCGCGTCTGCTCGGGCACCGGGCCCGGTTTGGCGAGCGCCACGTCGACCGAGGCCCGCATGGTCGCGAGCGGAGTGCGCAGCTCGTGCGAGGCGTCGGCGACGAAGCGCCGCTGCGCGGCGAACGCCTGCTCCAGACGTTCCAGCAGTTCGTCGATCGTGTCGCCGAGGCCCCTGAGTTCGTCGTGCGGGCCGGGGACGGCGAGACGTTCGTGCAGGCTGTCGGCGGAGATACGGCGCGTGGCCGCCGTCATCGCGCGCAGGGGGCGCAGCACGCGCCCGGCGGCGAACCAGCCCAGCCCGACCGACAGCAGCCCCGTCACCGCCAGCCCCACCGCCGAGCCGAGCAGCAGCTGCTCCACCTGCCGACTGTGCGCCTCGGCGAGCTGGTGCTCCAGACTGGCGATCCGCTCCCGCGCCGCGGACGGGAGCGTGCCCGCCCCGGCGCCCGGCACGGGGGCCGCCTGGTGGCTACCGCCGGCCACCAGGCCGACCACGGTCAGCAACACCACGGCCGAGGCCAGGAACAGTCCGGCGTACAAGGTGGTGAAACGCCAGCGGATACCGCGGCGTTGCGCCGCCCGTACCGGAAGCCCCAGTTCCGCTGCCATCGGTCTCCCTTCTTCCCCACTGCCCGCCTCAGGCTAGGCGAGCCGGCCTAACAACGGCATGACAGCGGCCGTTCCGCCCGCGTTACGGCCCCCGGCGCAGCGTGGTCGCCTCCGGAGCGGTACGAGCGAGAGGCGGAACGGCGAACATGACGGACGATCACCGGATCGAGGTCGAGGGCCTGCGCAAACGCTTCGGCGCGACCCAGGCCCTCGACGGCATGACCTTCACCGTCCGGCCCGGGCGGGTGACCGGGTTCGTGGGTCCGAACGGCGCGGGCAAATCCACCACCTTGCGGGTGGTCCTGGGCCTGGACCGGCCCGACCGGGGGACGGCGCTGGTCGGGGGACGGCCGTACCGGACGCTGGGCAGTCCGCTGTGCCATCTCGGCTCACTGCTGGACGCCGGTGCGCTGCAGCCCGGCCGGACCGCCCGCAACCACCTGCTGTGGCTGGCCCGTTCCCAGGGGCTCCCGGCCGGCCGGGTGGACCAGGTCCTCCAACGGGTGGGGCTCGCCGAGGCGGCGCGGCGCCGGACGGGCGGCTTCTCGCTCGGCATGCGACAGCGGCTCGGCATCGCGGCGGCGCTCCTCGGGGATCCGCCCGCGCTGATGCTGGACGAGCCGTTCAACGGACTGGACCCCGAAGGGATCCGGTGGATCCGCGGTCTGCTGACCTCGCTCGCGGCACAGGGCCGTACGGTGCTGGTGTCCAGCCATCTGATGAGCGAGCTCCAGGACGTCGCGGACCATCTCGTCGTCGTCGGCCGCGGCCGGGTGGTCGCCGACACGGGCGTGCGGGAGTTGCTCGCCCGACTGTCCGCGGGCCGGGTCACGCTGCGCACCTCCGAGCCCGTCGCGGCGGGGGCGGCGCTGGTCCGGGCCGACGCGGTCGTCCGGGTCGCGGGCGCGGACACGCTCGAGGTGAGCGGGCTGACCGGCGAGGACATCGTGACCGTGCTGACCGCGGAGACGATCCCGTTCGCCGAACTGGCCACGCACCGCGTCAGTCTGGAGGAGGCGTACCTGGAACTCACCCGCGACGACGTGCAGTACCGCGGCACGGGTGCCGGGGAGGCCACGCGATGAGGCGGCTGCGAGTCCTGCGCGCGGAGTGGACCAAGTTCCGCACCGTACGCGGCTGGGTCCTCGCCACGGCCGCCGCGGTCCCGGTCTTCGTCCTGCTCCTGCTGGCCGGGACGACCGCCTCGAACGGGCCCGGCCAGGACGTCGCCGCGCTGCCGATCGGCTCCGCGGGCGAGGCGGTCAACGACAACTTCTTCTTCTTGCACCGGGCCCTGGCCGGAGACGGCGCCCTCACCGTGCCGGTGCTCGGCCTGACGGGCGTACTGGCCCGCGAACCGGGACGGACCGTGCCCGGGGTCACCCCGTGGGCCAAGACCGGGATCATCGTCAAGCAGAGCCTCGAACAAGGCTCGTCCTACGCCGCGTTGATGGTCACCGGCGCGCACGGCGTACGGATGCAGCACGACTTCACCCACGACCGCGCCGGTCTGCCCGGCCGTCCCTCGGCGGCCTCGCCGCGCTGGCTGCGGCTCGTCCGCGCCGGGTCCACACTCACCGGCTACGACTCGACGGACGGCGTGCACTGGAACGAGGTCGGCCGGGCGCACCTGGACGGCCTGGCCGGCACCGTACAGGTGGGCCTGTTCACCGCCTCCCCGGCAGCCGTGCAGACGTCCGGCTCCCTGGGGGGTTCGCGCCCCGCCGTCGCCACCGGGGCGTTCGGCCCGGTGACACTCGGCGGATCCTGGACCGGCGTCGACCCGGACCAGGGCTGGCGGGGCGGGCAACTGGGCGGCGACGCGGGCACGTCCGGCAGTTACGCCGACGACACCAGGGGCGGCTGGACACGGACCGGCCACGGCTTCACCGTCACGGGCGCCGGGGACATCGCCCCCGTCGTCGGCGGGCCGTCCCTCGGACCCGCCTACACCGTCGAGAACTTCCTCGTCGGTACGTTCGCCGCGCTGATCGTCCTGACCGTCGTGGCCGTGCAGTTCGTCACCGGCGAGTACCGGCGCGGGCTGATCGGCACCACGCTCGCCGCGACACCCCGACGCGGACGGCTGCTGGCCGCCAAGACCGCCGTGGTCGCGGCCGTCGCCTTCGGGGTCGGACTGCCGGCCGCCGCGATCAGCGTCCCGCTCGGCCGGCAACGCGCCCACGCCACCCACTTCGTGGTGTTCACCGTGCCGCACACCGTGGAACTGCGCGCGGTTCTCGGCACCGGACTCCTGCTGGCCACCGCCGCCGCGCTCGCGCTGGCGTTCGGCACGCTGCTGCGGCGCAGCGCCCCGGCGATCACCGCCGTCGTCGTCACGACGGTACTCCCCTACCTCCTCTCGATCAGCGGCGCGCTGCCCCCGACTCCCGCCCGGTGGCTGCTCCGCGTCACCCCGGCGGCGGGTTTCGCCGTCCAGCAGACGCTGCCGCACCACCGCCATGTGCTGAGCGTCTACACGCCGCCCTTCGGCTACTTCCCCCTCGGCCCCTGGACGGGCTACGCGGTCCTCGCCGGCTGGACCGTCCTCGCCCTGGCGGCCGCCGCCCTCCTCCTGCGCCGGAGGGACGTATGAGGACCACCACCGTTCTGCGCCGAGCGGTCCACGCCGAGTGGACCAAACTGCGCACCGACCCGGGACACGCGTGGCTGCTGCTGGGCCTCGCCGCCGTGACCGTGTCCGTGAGCGCGGCGGTGGCCGCGACGGCCCGCTGTCCGGCGGCCGACTGCGGCCAGGACCAGGTCAGGCTCAGCCTGACGGGTGTGACGCCGGCCCAGACGATCGCCGCGATCGTGGCCGTGCTGGCCGTCGGACAGGAGTACGGCACCGGCCTGATCCACACCACGCTCGCGGCGGTACCGCGGCGCACCACCGTCCTGGCCGCCAAGGCCGCCGTCGTGAGCGCGGCGGTGGGCGCCGCGGCGATACCCGCCGTCCTCACGTCCGTCCTGGCCGGACGCCTCCTGCTGCCGGGCAACGGCTTCACACCTGCCCACGGCCACGCCGCCCTCTCCCTCACCGACGGCCCCACCCTGCGAGCCGTCGCGGGCTCGGTGCTCTACCTGGTCCTGGTCGCCCTGCTGGCCCTCGGCATCGCCGCGGCGGTCCGGGACGCGGCGGTGGCGACGGGCGTGGTGCTCGGGTTGCTGTACCTCTTCCCCCTCCTCGGCCACATGGTCACCGACCCCCAGCTGCGCCGGCACCTCGCGCAGATCGGCCCGATGCCCGCGGGGCTGGCCGTCCAGGCGACGACGGACCTGCGAAACCTCCCCATCGGACCGTGGGCGGGCCTCGGCGTACTCGCCCTGTGGGCGGCGGGCGCGCTCCTCGTCGGCGGCACACTGCTGCGCCGGCGCGACGCCTGACAGCGTTCCTGACGTCATTCGGCGGATTCGGCCCACAGGGTGCAAACCGTCTTCTGACTCACCCAGTGGACATCTCTTGACGCCTTTCTGACCTGCTCACATGCTTCCGAGCACATCCGACGTGCAGGAGTTCGGTGAGGAGATCGGATGACAACGCATGTGCATGACCGAGAGGCCGCAAGGGCGGAAATCCCCGCGCAGGCCAAGCGACGCTTCTTGATCAGGCTGTCCGCGGTCCTGATCGGAGGGATGTTCCTGGACGGCTACATCCTCGGGATCATCGGACCGGTGAGCGCCACGATGACCGAAGACCTCGGTCTGTCCTCGCTCCAGGAGGGCCTCGCCGTGGCGGCCGCGCTGCTCGGCATCCTGATCGGCTCGCCGCTCGGCGGTCACCTCGCCGACAGGTACGGCCGTAAGCCGCTGTTCATGGCGGACATGGCGATCTTCGTGATCGGCTCGGCCCTGCAGTTCGTCGTCGACTCGCCCACGCAGCTCGTGGCGGTGCGCCTGCTGATGGGCATCGCGATCGGCGCCGAGTACTCCGTCGGCTGGCCGCTGATGTCCGAGTTCTCCCCCGCCCGGCTGCGGGGACGCATGCTCGGGCTGACCCTGATCGCCTGGTACGTCGGGTTCATGGTCGCGTTCCTCGTCGGCCACCTCCTGATCGAGTACACCGACCTCGACTGGCGGACCGTGCTGGGCACGAGCACCCTGATCGCGGTGATCCTGCTCATCAGCCGGATCGGCCTGCCCGAGTCGCCGCGCTGGCTGTGGAACGCGGGCCGCAGGGAGGAGGCCAGGCACATCGCCCACGACTACCTGGAGAGCGAAGCCGACATGGCCGACGTCGAGCACGAGGACGCGCGGCCGGGGACCTTCGGGATGCTGTTCTCGGCGCAGTACTGGCGGGCGACCGTGTTCGTCTCGCTGTTCTGGTTCTGCGCCGTCGCCCCCTATTTCGCCATCGCCACCTTCGCCGACAGTGTGCTGAAGAGCTACGGCCTCGGCGGGGGGCTCGCCGGCGGCGTCGCGCTCTCCGTCGTCGCCGTCGCCGGGGTGGTGATCACGGTTCTGCTGATCGACAAGGTCGGCCGCCGCCCGCTGACCGTGCCCCCGCAATGGCTGTGTGCCGCGATCCTGGCGATCATCGGGCTGTGGGCGGGCGCACCGTCGATGGTGGTGCTGGCCCTGTTCCTGGCCTTCTCGTTCGTCAACGCGATGTACAACACGTTGACGGGTGTCTACCCGGGCGAGGTCTTCCCGACCGAGATCCGGGGGATCGGAACAGGATTCGCGGCCGCTGTCAGCCGGGTCGGGGCCGGCCTCGGCACCTTCCTGCTGCCCTGGTCGATGACCCACCTGGGGACCGGACCGACGATGCTGATCGCCGCCGGAGTCGCCCTCGCGGGCGCCGCGCTCTCCCAGGCACTGGCCCCCGAGACGAAGGGGAAGAGCCTCAGCGAGGCGGCGGCCGGATACGGGCACTGAGACCTGACCGACGCGGCGTGGGCGGTGTGCCGGTGCCTGCCGCGAGGGCCCGCAGGAGTGGCTTGGTCAGGGTGGTCGGTGACGCGGGCGCTGCACGGATCTGCGAGTGCCGCGCGGCCACCCAGATGCTGCAGCGCTCCGCAGACCAAGGCTGGTACAACCCCTACGGCGACCGGCACCCGTACCACACCACGTCCCTTCCGATCCTGCACTGGCAGAACTGGTACGACCCCGGCCTCGCCCCCCTCGGACTGCGCGACTGGCGCCAACCCGGCCACCCCCGTCCGCGCGCCCGCTGGCACGTCGGCCACGTCGGCTGGCAGTCCTCACAGGAGCACCCGCCGCCGAGCTCCTCACGGCGCGCACCTCTTCGCCAAACTCCAGGACGTGTACCCCGACGGCACCACCCGCCCGATCTCCTGGGATCGAGCCGTCCTGTCCGGGCGAGCGGGGGACACCCTGACCCTGGCCCTGGACGACAACGCCTACCGCCTCCAGTTGCAGATCCAGTCCAGCGGCTTCCCGCACTCCGCCGTCCATCCCGGCACCGGCGGCAACCCGTGGCTCGTCGCGGCGGATCCGGACGATGCCCGTCGGCCGCCTGTGCCTGGACGCCATCCCCGGCAGGTAGCCTCTGCCGGATGACCGATGACGTCGACACCTGGCACCGGCTCGCCGCCCTGCTGCCCCCGGCCGAGGCACAGGGGTTCGTCGACTGCTGGGAGATCGGCGAGCAGGAGGCCGGACTGGACCTGCTCGTCACCGGTCCGCGCCCAGCTCTCGGTGCTCGCGGAGGCGTGGGGCGAGCGGGAGGGGCTCACGCCCCGAATCCTCCGGTGCCGCGGGGACGGACACCTGGCCCCCGCCGTGACACTGATCGAGCACGACGACGCCCTGCACTATGCGATCACGATGCCGGACCGCACCACGGTCACCCGGCTGTTCCCCGCCGACGCCGTCGAAAGGGCCTTCACGAGCCTCCTCGAGTCGTGCGAACAGCATGGTGACAGCCGCTCCTTATAGCCCTATTCACCATGATCCTCTATCGGGATCCATCAGGACGCCCTACCGTGCAGGCGGAGTCAGAGATCGGCGTAGACGTTCTCAGCCATAGGGGGAATCCGCCAGTGACAAGCACCGCCCCGGACACCAGCGCCGGTGCAGTCGCCAGGTCCGAGGCCCAGCGCCGTGTCCTCGCCGCCCTGGTCAGCAGCCAGATCCTGAGCGGGGCGGGGCTCGCGGCCGGGATCACCGTCGGCGCCCTGCTCGCGCAGGACATGCTCGGCGCCACCGACCTCGCGGGGCTGCCCAGCGCCCTGTTCACCGCCGGCTCCGCTCTCGCCGCCGTCACCATCGGCCGTATCTCCCAGGCCCGGGGCCGCAGGCCGGGTCTGGCCGCGGGATACCTGACCGGCGCCATCGGCAGCGCGGGCGTCATCACCGCCGCCGTCACGGACAGCCCCGTGCTGCTCTTCATCGCCCTGTTCGTCTACGGCGCCGGCACCGCCACCAACCTCCAGGCCCGGTACGCCGGTGCAGACCTCGCCGCTCCCACGCACCGCGCCCGCGCCGTCTCCACCGTCCTGGTCGCCACCACCCTCGGCGGCGTCGTCGGCCCCAACCTCGCCGCACCCACCGGCGCCTTCGCGGCCACACTCGGCATCCCCGCGTTGGCCGGCCCGTTCCTGCTCTCCGGTACCGCCTACGCGCTGGCCGCCCTCGTCCTCGCCGTCCGGCTGCGCCCCGACCCCCTGCTGCTCGCCCGCAGCCTCGACCTCGAGCGAGAGAGGGGGACCGCCGGGGCGAAGACCCGCGGGCCGGGGCTGATACCGGGCGCGCTGACGATGATCCTCACCCAGCTCGTCATGGTGGCGATCATGACGATGACCCCCGTGCACATGCACGACCACGGCCATGGCACCGCCGCCTCCGGCCTCGTCATCGCCCTCCACGTCGCGGCCATGTACCTGCCCTCACCGCTGACCGGCCGGCTCGTCGACCGTCATGGCCCGACCGTCGTCGCCGCCGCTTCCGGCCTCACCCTCCTGGCCGCCGGAATCACCGCCGCGGCGGCACCCGCCGACTCCGTCGCCCTGCTCGCCCTGGCGCTGGCCCTGCTCGGCCTGGGCTGGAACCTCGGTCTCGTGTCCGGCACCGCGATGATCACGGACGCCGTGCCGCTGGCCACCCGTGCGAGGACCCAGGGCATGGTCGACGTCTCCATCGCCATCGCCGGCGCGACCGGCGGCCTGTCCTCCGGCCTCGTCGTGGCCGCCGCAGGATTCCCCGTTCTCGCCCTCACCGGTGGCCTCCTCGCCCTCGCGGTCCTGCCCGCCATCGTCGTCACCGCGAGCAGCCGCTGACAGGAGAGCGTCGCGTCGCTCCGCCGGTCACGATCAACCGTGCGCGGAACGTCGAGCGGGAGGCGGTCCGAAACCCAGGTGGCTTCGGCGCGCCGTCTCGGTAGGGTCGGGCCGTGCCCGAGCTGAAGCAGCTGCATGCTGGTCATGCCCCGGCGGTCCTGGCCTTCGAGCTGGCGAACCGCGCCTACTTCGCTGCCTCCGTCTCCGACCGCGGCGACGCCTTCTTCGACGAGTTCACCGACAGGTACCACGCCTTGCTGGCTGAGCAGGAGGCCGGCATCTGCGCTTTCCACGTGCTCGTCGCCGAGGACGGCTCGGTACTCGGCAGGTTCAACCTGGTGGACATCGAGGAACGCACCGCGCAACTCGGCTACCGGGTGGCGCAGCACGTCACCGGCCGCGGCGTGGCGACCACGACCGTTCGGGAGCTGTGCCGACTGGCGGCGGCGCGGCACGGGCTGCGCACACTGAGGGCGGCCGCCTCCCACGAGAATGCCGCTTCCCGGAAGGTGCTGGCCAAGGCCGGGTTCGTCCTGGTCGGCCCGGCTGATCCCGCTGACGTCGGCGGCAAGCCGGGCAGCTGGTATCAGCGCGACTTGCCTTCGCCCGAGGAGAGGTCGTCCTTCACCGGCCCCGGGTCGTAGCACGACTCGGGCACGATCCCCTGCGGGGGAGGGGGACGGCGAAGAACGCCAGTGCCGCGAGGGCCGCCACGCTCGCGGCGAGCGCCAACGCGCCTGGAAGGGACCGGGTCGCGACCGGTCCGGCGGCAGCCGCCCCGATGGCGAATCCAGTGATCTTCAAGCTGGCGCCGGTGGTGAAGATCTGGCCGCGCAGGCGTTCGGGAGCCTCCCGATGGCGGACCGCGAACAACGCGGCCAGTTGGGGGCCTTCACCGATCCCGGCGACGAAAACGGCCACGATGAGCAGGGCTGGTTGCCCCGACGCGGCCAACGCCAACGCGGCAGCCTGAACGAGGGCACTGCCCCAGATGATCGTGTCGGGGGTGACCGAGTGCGGAAACCTTGCGAGGACGGCGTTGGCCGCCAGGGCGGAGAGCGCCGCGCACGAGAGCAGCACCGCCCCGCGCCCGGCTCCGCCCAGGACGCGCTCGCCCAGGAGAGCGATGCAGGCCGTCAGCATGCCCTGAGCCGCACACGAGAGGACCGAGGTGAGGGTCGCTCGGGCCAAGGGCGGTCTCTCGACGACGACCCGCATTCCGGCAGTGAGGTCGCTGATCACGGAGGTGGTCCGAGTGGCCCGCGCCCGGCCGGAACGGGCGGGCAGCATCCACGCGGCAGGCAGTGCCAGGGCGATGAGCGCCACGGAGACCACCACGGCCGTCGGGGCTCCCAGAGACTCCGCCACGCCGCCGGCGAGAGCCGGACCGGCCAGACTCGCCAGGCTGAAGGTCATGGCGTCGAGCGCGTTCGCCCGGGGCAACTGGTCGGCCGGCACCGCCCGGGGCAGCTGGGCCGTCCATCCGCCCGACAGGGCCGGCCCCAGCAGCCCCGTCAGCACCGCGATCAGGATCGTGACGGTGAACGGCAACCGGCCGAGCCCCGCGAGAACCGTCCCCAGACCCGTCGCATACAGGACGAGGGCGCCCGCCAGCAGGCGCCCCGGCCGGCCTGCTCTGTCGAGAAGCGCCCCGAGCACCGGGCCCCCCACCGCGGACGAGATCGTGATGCCCGCGAGCAGCGACGACGCGTCGGTGGTCGATCCGGCCGACGCGAACCCCGCCAGCATCAACGCCGGTCCTGACATCTCGTCCCCGGCACGAGCTGCCACCGCTCCGATCAGATGGAAACGGAGTGAGTAACGCGTATTCATCGGCGAGACGTTACGCAGGTAACGTAAAACTCAGCAATATGCGTTACATTCCACCGGTGTCCTCCACCACCGACGACTGGTCCACCCGGCACTCCGTGCTGACGACGGCTCGGCGGACCGCCGCCCTGATCAACGCCCTCGCCGACGACCGCCCTGACCCGACCGACGTCGCCGATGTGCTCCGCGCCTACGGGGAGAGCGACCCCATCGACCTCACCGGCCGGGATGTCGCCGCGATGCGGGCGGCTGCCGCGCTGTTGCGGGAGGTCTTCGCCGCCGAGCACGCCGACGCCGCCGCCGCCACGCTCAACCGCCTCCTACGGGAACACACCGGACCGATCCGCCTGACGTCGCACAGCGGCAGCACCCCCTGGCATCCTCACCTCGACCCCGACGACGACGCCCCCTGGGACGAGTGGTTCCTCACCTCGTCCTGCATGGCGCTCACCGTCCTCGTCTGGGACCGTCAACGCCCGCCCGGCAGGATCTGTGCATCGCCCGGCTGTCAGAACGTCTTCATCACCCAGGGCAGTGGCCCGGAACGCCGCTACTGTTTCCGCCGATGCGCGACCCGCGAAAGAGTCGCAGCCCACCGACGCCTCCACGCCACCGAGCCGCCGCGCGGGGACGAGTAGGGCCGGTTCTGTCAACGAGGCGGTCGGTAGCACCTGGTGGCGTCTCGGCAGGGTGCGATACGCGGAGTCAGGACACGGGCGTGGGCTCCGGTGCCGGCTCGGGTTCCGTGCCGGCCGCGGCGGCGCGCAGGCGTGCGTGACGCCGGGAGGCGGCCCAGGCCAGCACCGCACCGCCCACCGCGTACGCGCCGAGCACCCAGAACGCGGACGCGGTGGCGTGCCCCGAGAAGTACACCGTGTTGCGGACCACGGTGGTGCCGGCGCCCGGCGGCAGGGCCTGCCCGATCGCGCTCCAGAACGGCGGGAGCAACGGCGCGGGGTACACGCCGCCTGAACTCGGGTTGCCCAGCACCACGAAGAGCAGGATGACCACCCCGGTGCCGAGAAGACCCAGCAAGGTCTGCAGAGCGAGCGCGGTCGTCGCGGCAGCCAGGACGACCAGGGTGCCGATGCCGCTCAACGCCCAGAAGTGACCGCCGAGCGCGTCGAACACCGGCCCCACGATCACCGCTCCGGCGATGCCCGACACGATCGCGTACGGCACGAGGACGGCGAGGCGGACAAGGGTGCGGTGCGGGTTGGCGGGCCGGGACCCTGCCGCCATGCCCATGATCGTCGCGGTGAGGTAGCCGCCGATCACCCAGCCCAGCACGAGGTAGAAGGACGTCATGCCGCGCCCGTCACCGGCGTTCGGCGGCCGGATGTCGGTGACGGTGACCTGCCGCTTCTCCGCCGCCTCTATCTTCTGGGCGATCTGCGTGGCGGTCTGCGACACCGACGGTCCGCCCGCCGAGGCGACGAGGAGCGTGTCCTTGGCTCCCGTGGCGTCGAACAGGAAGGCGGCGTCGGTCTCGCGCGACAGGACCGACTGCCGGGCGGCGGCGGCGCTCGCGACGGCCGTTGCCTTCACGGGGTCGCCGTCGAGGGCGTTGAGCTGGGCGACGATCTTCGCGGACGCCTGCTGCGGAGCCACCACCGCAACGGGGATCCGGTGCGGTGTGGGCGAGTGGAAGGCGCCGACGTAGGACACGACGAACGCGAGCTGGACGAGCAGTCCGCCGAGCACGAGCCCCAGCGCCCGGAGCGTGACGGCGTCCTTGAACTCGGCCACGAAACCGGAGGACTTGGCGGAACCTGCGGCGGCAGATTCCCCTGATGAAGGGATGGAGGCGGCTTTCACGGGCGCATGATGGCACAGTCAGGTAAAACCCTCTCCAAGGCGTTCAGACGCTGATGTCGGTGGCGGCTCCGGTGGGCAGCCAGCGGAAGCGGTGGCGGATGTCGGCGGGTGCCCGGGCGAGTTCGTGCTCGATGGCGTGGCGGCCTTCGTGGAAGTGCTGCCAGCCCTCGTAGTGGACGGGGATGGCGGTGCGGGGGCGCAGCAGGCCGCACAGCCGCACGGCCTGGGCGGCGGTCATGGTGTAGCGGACGGGGCCGGTGATCGGGAAGCGCACTCCGTCGGCGTGCAGCAGCGCGGTGCCCTCGGTCAGCCGCCGGGCCACCTCGCGCACGCCGCCGTGGAGGCCATGCCCATGATCCGGCCGGTGCGCTGACCGAGCACGGCCGCGAGGGCGTTCAGCGGGACCTCACCGCGTTCTTCCGCACCCAGGCGTGGAGCTACCTGGTCGAGCTGCCCGAGGGCGCCCAGACCACCGCGGAGGACCCGGAGCCGCGGTTCCTGGTGGAGGCGACGAAGACGGTGCTGGCCGCCGCAGGCCTGGGCGCCGACCAGGCCCTGCGGGTGTGGGTGCTGGTGCACGAACAGCCCGACGGCACCTGGGGCGCGGGCGGCTCGGTCATCCGGCACGCCGACCTGGCGGCCCTCGCCAAGGGGTAGCGAACCGACGTACGTCGTCTCCCACCCCGACCGGACACCGCCCCCTCCCACCTCGACGCGCCGGTGCCTCAGCAGGCGGCCGCGGTGGCGCCGGTGAGCAGGGGGGCGCCGGTGCGGGCGGCGATGTGCTCGACGGTGACGCCCGGCGCGGTCTCGACCAGGGCGAGTCCGGCCGGGGTGATGTCGAGGACGCCGAGGTCGGTGATGATCCGGTGGACGCAGCGCTCGCCGGTGAGGGGGAGGGTGCACTCCTCGAGGATCTTGGGGGTGCCGTCCTTGGCGGTGTGTTCCATGAGGACGATGAC